>CAJWDI010000006.1:0-48249 GCA_913031185.1 uncultured Flavobacteriaceae bacterium
TGCATTGAGGACTGCAGAAAGTGATAAGTTTCCTCCTGCTTCACCCAAGGTAGTGGCGCTTGTATTTAATTCTAAGGCGGGTAAGATGTCATCCGTAGTACAAGCAATCAATATTGCAGCAAATGCAAGCCCGATAGATGTGTTTTTTAAAAGAGATTTTACAGTCATTTTTATTATTTTGTTTAATGTCTAATATATAAAATTAAAACAGTTTATTAGTAAATTAAAATACCAGTTGGCTAATATATTAAATACCAGTCAAGGATTTAAACAAAAAAAGGTGGTTATTTTAATAACCACCTTTTTGCAATAACAAAGGTTTTATCTAATGATCAGTTTGGTCGTAGATGAACGGTCTGCGACTGAAACTTGCAATAAATAAACTCCTGAACCAATGGCGCGAACATCCAAAGTTTCAGAATTAATTTGCTTGGATAAAACACAACGGCCCATGATGTCATAAAGCTTGACGTTTAACACGCCATTAATCTGAGTTTTAATGTTAACAAACCCATCATTCACCGGATTTGGGAAAAATGAAAAAAGATTATTTTCAAACTGATTAATCGATAATGAAGTTCCATCTGATAACAGTCCAGGTGAGTACAATAAATCAGAATTTGCAGTGGTATGGAGTACAAAACTTCCTAAAAAATCTGGTGACCTAGTTACTGATTGATTGCTCCCATGATTTATTCCTGTGAAGGAACTATTATAAGATAACACAACATCTCCAACTGTATTTAACACAGTTATTACGTCCCCAGAATTGGATAAATTTAATTCTGTTTCAGAAGCAGTTTGCACTACAGAACCTCCAAAGTTTCCAGTTGGTGTTCCACCTCCAAAAACAACAAGCATCTTATTAGATGGAATAATTGATGACGCTGGAAAGGTATGTCTTAATTGATCTGAATCGGAAATTGAAAATCCGCTAATATCTAAGGATTCACTTGAACTGTTATAAAATTCAATAAACTCATCTTCGGCATAATCCCTGATTCCATCTCCATTGGCATCACCGGGTAAATCATTAGCAGGGTCATAGTGCACCTCATTAATTACCAATGGTAAGCAAGCTGGACTTTCTATAGAAATTGAAAAATCGCAAGTGCCTCCACTAACCTCAATAGTTGTATCTGTTCCTTCCTCTACTCCATTTATTACGATTGTACCAGATTCAATATCGCTTGGATTTTCGCCAGAAATGGTACCTGCTGTAGTTGTAATTAAAAAAGTATTACCATTGTTGCCGCCAGTGAAATCGATTGAAGCAGAATAGGTATCATCAGTCAATCCCGTAGCAGTACTGTCACAAGATACAGAATAAGATCCAAGTATAACTGTACAAACATCATCAGATGGTGTCCATCCCGATCCACTTCCAAGTGGATAATTACCACCTAGGTCTTCAAAATAGGCTTCTAAACCGATCCCGCCCTTACACAATGTGTAATCATCTGTGGTATTCTCATCTAATATTTCCCAATCTGATGGATTCCAAGTACCTAAATCAGGATTTGAAAGTCTTACCGCTACTGTATCATTGTGATTCCAATCTGATTGCGTATCATTGTCAGCATCAGTTCCAGTTCTTCCAAACTGACTCACAACTGCACCCATGTAAACAACTTGGTAACCATCATCACCATTTGTAGCTGTAGAAAGCACAACACTGTTAGTTGAATCAAAAGTTACACTTGGAAACTCGGCTTGCATCAAATCATTATCCTTAAGGATATAAACAAAAGAATCAGAAACTACTCCTAAAGAAGATATATCGATCGCAGGGGAACCCCAATCGCCACCATTTTGCATGAAATTGATCACAACGTCACCATTAGAAAAATCAACAGTACCATCAACATATAATTCGACTGCTTTCAGGTAGGGAGATGAACAATTAGTTTCAATTATTTTTGTTAATGTAACGTTATTTTGAGCAAAAATTGAATGTGTAAGAAAAGAAAGAAATAAAAGTAATTTTGTTTTCATATTTTAATTGTTAATGTTGGTATTAAATCTTTAAGCAATCCATAAATTTAAATTTTTTAAAAAAAAATATACAATACCAGTCATTTAAAAAAAAGAATACCAGTTAAAGTTCTTTATTTAAAACTTTAATCAAGAGGTCTAATTTACGTTTTAAAACTGCAGGCCTAACAGAAGAATACCCTAAAATCAACCCTTGTTTTTGGGCATGGCCGACATAACATTTACGGAGTGAAAAAACAGAAATTTTATGTTGTTTTAGATTTTGAATGATCAATTGTTCTTTATCGGTACTGATTTTATTTTTAAAAAAAGCAAGTAAATGAAAACTTGAAAAGGGTTTTTTTTGAAGTTGCATTGTTTTACATTTTTCATTAAAAATAGACACAAATAAATCGTGTCTTTTTCTAGCCATCAGTAAACTGGTTTTAATATGCTTGTAAAGATAGTTTTTATCTATAAATTGATTCATCACAACCTGTATTGAGGGGCTTACAAAACGGTGTGAATGTTCCTGAATGGCGCTCACTGTAGCTACCAGGTATTTCGGTAAAATCATATATCCCAATCGAATTGAAGGATGTAAAAGTCTGTTAAAGGTTCCAATATAAATGGTACGATCTTGAGTGTCCAAACTGTAAATTGATGGGATGCTTTCAGTCGCATTGGCAATTTCATTTTCGTAATCATTTTCAATCACCAATGCACTATTTTTAGAAGCCCATTGCAGTATTTCTTGTCTACGTTTTAAACTCATTTTCACCCCAAGGGGATAATGATTGGATGGAGTTACATGAATTATTTTAGCTTTTGGAACCATTTCCAATTTTTTAATATCAAGCCCTTCATTGTCTATCTCAATAGGTATTAAATTGGCTTGAGAACTTTTAAACAGAGAGTGAACATTTGGGAATAACGGATTTTCAACAACCACTGAATCCTTGGGGTTAATTAAGGAATTGGAGATGAGATACAAAGACTGTAAGGAGCCCGAAACAACAACAATTTGACGGTGATTACATTTAATATTTCTACTGACATTTAAATAGTTTTGAATGCTTTTTTTTAAGTCTATAATCCCCGTAGAATTTGAATACGATAGTCCTGAGGACTTCACATAACGCCAATACCCATCCATTAATTTTTTCCATTGGTTTGCTGGAAAAACATCTAGTGGAGGCAAGCCAGGTCTAAACGCTAAATTATTTGTGTGAGGCCTGTTCAATAAGACTAAATTACTCAAGTATGAAATCCCCTTTTCTGAAATTTGAGGATAATTTTCATGGCAATCTAGTATGGGTTCAGAATTGTTTTGAATTTCTGTCGCGGGATCGTAATTGACGCGACTTCCAGAACCTGGCTTGGCTATAATTATTTTCTCTAATTGTAACAGTTCAAATGCCTTATTAATTGTGGTTCTTGACATCTTGAGCTCTGAGGCTAAAAGTCTTGTTGAGGGTAATAACCAATTGTGGGGTATTTCTCTATTGTGAATACATATTTTTAAGGATCGGTACAATACAATGTATTTATTATATGGTTTACGTTTTTTCTGCTGTGTGTATTCCTTACCTACCCTACTAATGATAAATTTATAATTGGTATTCATAATTAATATATATTGGTATTACAAATATATCATTAAGATTAATTATTTTTATTTTATTTATAGAAATAATATGAATTACATTAAAATTATTTTATTTGTAAGTTTTACAATTTTTATTGGCTGTGATGGTGGTTCAAATAGCGCTCAAAACGCCCCAACAATACCCACTGAAAATTTAACAGGGACTGGTTATTTTGAATACGCTGATTACACACCTTTTGAGGGTAGGATTTTGAAAATTCATTACCATATCCCAACAAACACAAATTCAGATACTAAAATATTATTTGCTTTTCATGGCAATGGCCGTAATGCAATGGATTACAGGGATGCTATGATTTCCAAATCGAATGAATATAGCTTTATTGTTGTGGCGCCAGAGTTTTCATACTCAAATTTTCCTGGAGGAGATGCCTACAACCTAGGAAATGTTTACATAGATGGAGACAACCCCGCTCTCTCCTCTCTGAATCCTGAACCGGAATGGACCTTTTCAGTTATAGATCCGTTGTTTAATCACATGAAAAGTTTAACAAATAACAATACTTTAAAATACCATGTTTTTGGGCATTCTGCCGGAGGTCAATTTGCGCATCGTTTTTTAATGTTTAAACCCGCAGCACAAGTTGATAAAATAATTGTTTCGGCACCAGGGTGGTATACCTGCACTGATTACGATGTGACATTTCCTTATGGTTTTTCAAATTCGATTTTAGAGAACATAGCTTTAGGAGATTTATTTGATAAAAAATTGACACTTTTGATAGGTGATTTGGACAATGACCCTAATAGTGGTGGCCTTAGACACAACCAATTTGCAGATGCACAGGGTTTACATCGGTTTGAAAGGGCGCAATACTTTTACAATAAAGCTGCTACAATGAGCGCTAATAACAATTTGGAATTTCAATGGAATATTGAAATAAACGCGGGAGCAGATCACAGTTTTAGAATGGCCTCTAACAAGGCAGCCGATTTAATTTTTAATTAAACTATCAATGAAATTTACCAAAAAAAATATCGGACTGGCATTGGGTCCAATTGCTTTTGCAATCATTGTTTTATTTTTTTACCCAGGGGGATTGAGCCGCCCTGCAAATGCTGTATTGGCCACAACAGCATGGGTTGCAATATGGTGGATTACTGAAGCATTACCTATTGCGGTTACGGCCTTATTGCCTATTGTTTTATTCCCACTTGGTGGAGGGTTGGGCTTAAAAGAAACTACCGCTGCCTATGGCCACAAGTTTATTTTCCTGTTTTTGGGCGGATTTATTTTGGCCATTGCTATTGAAAAATGGAATCTTCACAAAAGAATAGCGCTTACAATTATTAGAATTGTAGGTACCAATATTGTACATATCATTTTGGGATTTATGGTGGCTACTGCACTTTTATCCATGTGGATTTCCAATACCGCCACCGCAGTCATGATTTTACCTGTAGGAATGGCTATTGTGTCCCAATTAAAAGACAATCCAAACACAATTGCGAATGAAAATTTAATCTTCGCAAAGGCTTTGATGTTAGCCATAGCTTACAGTGCGTCTATTGGGGGTATGGCCACTCAAATTGGTACACCACCAAATCTTATTTTAGCAGGTGTTATCCAAGAAACCTATGGCATTGAAATATCCTTAGGACAATGGTTTGCTTTCGGTTTCCCCATAAGCCTATTATTTTTATTCTTAGGATGGCTCTATTTAACGCGTTTTGCATTTAAATTTAAACAAAAAGAATTCCCAGGCGGAAGGAATGAAATTAACAAACAATTGAACGCACTTGGGGACGTATCCTTTGAAGAAAAAATTATTTTTTATGTATTTGTAGCCACCGCATTTGCATGGATTTTCAGATCTTGGGTTTTACAATCTATAATTCCATCCATTGATGATACCATCATTGCGGTTATTGCCGCTGTTATATTATTCATACTACCTAGCGGTAAGAAAGGCATTCCATTGTTAAACTGGAACGATGCTGTGAAACTGCCATGGGGTATTTTATTATTGTTTGGCGGTGGAATGGCATTGGCAATTGGATTTCAATCTAGCGGATTGGCGCTCTGGACTGGAGAGCAATTAAAATCCTTGGAAACTTTACCATTGATTGTCTTGCTGCTGATCATAATTGCCTCGGTGAATTTCATAACAGAAATAACATCAAATATAGCCACAACAGCTCTGATGTTGCCTGTTTTAGCATCGCTCGCACATGCCATTGATGTACATCCATTTTTCTTGTTGGTAGGGGCCACAGTAGCCGCTTCCTGCGCATTTATGCTACCAGTAGCCACTCCACCAAATGCCATTGTTTTCGGATCGGGACATTTAAAAATTGAAGACATGGTAAAAAAAGGACTATGGATGAATGTCATTTCCATTATTATTTTGACTCTAATGGTTTATTTTATACTTCCGATTTTCTGGGAATTTCCAGCTCTGAACTGAATTATTCTAAAAAATAATTTATAAATTGATGTCTTGAAATGAAAAGAAGAAATTTTATAAAATTAAGTTCCTTAGGCGCTACATCAAGCCTTTTAGTACCAAATTTATTTGCGCAAAAAGCGACTAACAATCCTGTGAAAATTGCGATTTGTGGCTTGGGAAATTATGCTCAAAAGTGGATTGCTCCAGCCATTGAAAAATCAAATTATGCAACTTTAACTGCTATCATTACGGGATCTCCCCACAAAATACCCGAATGGCAAGAAAAGTATCAAATTAAAGAATCAAACGTCTATAATTATGAGAATTTAGACCAGATTATAAATAATCCTGAGATTGATTGTGTTTACATCGCAACTCCAACAGGAAATCATGCAGAATATACCATACGAAGCTTTCAAGCAGGTAAACATGTTATTTGTGAAAAGCCAATGGCTCCAACTGTAGCAGATTGTGACCAAATGATTCAAGCTGCCCGCAAGGCGAATAAGATGCTTCAAATTGGCTATCGTCTGTATTGGGATCCTTTCAATAAGCGTTTTATGGCTGCCATGAAAAATCAGCAATATGGCGATTGGAGTAAAATGCATGGGGGATTCTCTTACGATCACGGGCGCTGGGCTAAAGAAGGAGATTGGCGATTGACAAAAGCCATGAATGTTGGTGGCGCTGTTTACGACCTTGGAGTTTATGTGGTACAATCTGCTTTTTACAGTACAAACATCCAGCCTGTCAGCGTTATTGCGCGCAGTTGGACAGATAGAAAAGAAATTTTCAAAGAAATCCCGGAACATTGGGAATGGGAATTGCAATGGCCCGATGGAAAAGTTTCCAATCACAGCTCAAGTTATGGAAAAAAAGAAAATCATATTCGATTGAAAACTGAAAAGGGGAAAATTGGACTCAAACCTGCTTACAGCTACAGAGGGCTTAAAGGATACACTCCAGATGGAAACATGGAAATACACCCGGTCTTTCAACAAAAACTTCAAATTGACGGCCAATGCTTGGCCATCATGGGAAGGGCTTCTAACATTACACCTGGCGAAATGGGGCGTAGAGACGTCAAGGTTTTAAATGCCATTATGGAATCTGCAGAGACCAACCAAAAAGTAGAATTTAAAAAATTTGAATTTTAAATCTGTTTGCGAACGGTAAAATAATGCATACATCGTGTTCATTTACATCACGCAATAGAAATACTGCTTACTCAAATACTTTAAAAAATTTAAAAAGACCCTCCTATAAGTTTGAAGCTTTGGGTTTTAAAGGAGTTTTTGAGGGTTAAAATATAAATCCCAGTATTAAGGTTTGGAAGATCAACACGGGCGTTACCATCAATGAACTTTAAATACCCTCCCTGTATGCGTTGCCCAAACTGATTCACAAGAACAAAAGAGGTAGACAAATTAGGGCTGGTCGATAACCCCTTAATATTGAAGTGGTTTTTAAAAGGATTTGGATAAACCATCCATTCATCGGAATCAAGATTTTGGATTCCCAAACTCTCAGCATAGCAACTTTCAGGTACAACATAGCCCGCCTTTAATAAATTTTGGATTTTTTGATCTGCAAAACTAGCATTTGTAATATTATCCATAAAAGTGCTATTTATAGTGTTGCTATCAGATCCTAGAAAATCCTGCATCAGTGTAGCCAAAGACTGTCGGTAGTCAAACTGGACTGTGTCAATTTGAAAATCATTGTCTTCGGTTGCCTCATTTAAATCTACATTAACTCCAGAGATGCCACTTTGGACGGGTTGACCAAATATAAAAACGGGGGCAACTTTTCCGTGATCTGTTCCCAGGCTGCCATTTTCCTTGGCTTTTCTTCCAAATTCAGATATTGTGATGCCAACAACATCCTCAGCAAGGCTGTCCGAATTTAAATCTCGCATAAAGGCCTCTACGGCGGTCGACAATTCATCCAAAAGATTGTAATGTCTGCCTTGAAGATCTCCAGCGCCTTGAACTTGATTGGCGTGGGTGTCAAAGCCCCCAAGTTTTACCAAGTAAATTTTAGTTTCAATTCCGCCCCGCATCAAACGCGCCACTGTTTTTAATTGATCGGCCAGGTCAGTATCGGGATAATTTGCACCTGAAAAATTACTGCCATCGTTGAAAGAGGAAGAGATGGCTTGAGCGTATACATTAGAAGAAGCATCTGTGTCCACAATATATTGAAGCTCTGTTCCATAGTGTGAATCTGGAAAATCTGTTGGGTATTCTCCAGAAAGACCGCTTAAAACAGAGTAAAAGTTATCAGAATCCTGACCCGTTAAATTCATAGCCAACCCATGTTCATTTACGCCATGGAATCCCAGGGAGGTATTGGGCGAGCCAATTTGAATGCCCATAGGGTAATTTACGGGCATCAAGTCACTGTAGTGATTTTCCATAAAACGTCCCATCCAGCCGCTGTTATTTCCATTGTTCCAATTGTTACCGTCATTGCCTGTGTTGTAAATATCAATAGAAGCAAAATGGCTTTTATTTATTGAATCATAACCCACAGATTGAAGTATTCTAAGTTGGTCTTGGTCAAACAAATTGAACATGCCAGTCATAATTGGGTGAAGCGCTAGATCTTGATTGGTACCTTGAAGGCTTGAATCAATAAGGTTGAGATTTAAGGCTGCAGCGGAAGCCACGTGGGTTGTGGGACGCATATTTACATAGTCTGAGTAAACGTTTAAAGGAATCAAGGTGTTTAAGCCATCATTACCACCAGCCAAGTCTACCAACACAATTTTTCGATTGGAAACATCACAATTTGTAATAGAGTTTAAAAATTTAAAAGAAGCATTGAGCTGCATTGGTAGAAGGCCCGCTGCAGATGCCGTACTTGTAAGCTTTATAAATTTTCTTCTTTTCATCTGTATTTTTTTACATCAATTGAAATTCTGCAGCATTAATCAAGTTTGTAAACAGTGCATCCAAGCGAATTTTAACCTGAGCCTCATTTCCTCCATTGACATACTGGGCCCAGGCTTCAGACCAGTAACCAGGATCAATATCAAATAGAGATTGAATAAAATAATTGAGGCGGGCTTCGCTTACACTCTCACAAAAGAGCAACTCTACAAGTTCAGTGACTAAGACCGTTGAATCGTAAGGATTGGAAATATGGTTCGGATTGGCCACAAATTCCACTGAGTTGAACTGAATCCAAATGTTTTGATAATAGGAACCCCCATTGGCTCCAGTGAGAAGGCCTTTAATTCTGTTTTTCCCAGTAATAAGTGATTCGATAGTTTTATATCGCGCTACGATAGTGTTTGAGCTGAACCAACTGCGGTCATAATCTGGACCTTGGTAATCCGCAGGATACCCAGCAACAGATTCAGGAGAAAAAATATTCATTCCAGCACTTGGAAAGTATGAATCGTGACAAAATTGTCTAAAAAACTTAGTAAAATGTTCTTGCTCTTGAGTCCAATCTGTAAATGATGCTCTAAACCCAGAACCGCCGGGTTCAGGTATAAATGGAATTGAAGGTTCAGGGTTGGGTATTTGTATATTTAGGGCAGACATAATTTGACTAAAGAATTGAAGCGGACTTTTAACAACACCACCAATAATTTCATCAGATGAATCAGCATTGTCTTCATCGTAAAAATGCTCTGATTTTAAAAGAGTTTGCACCACAGAAAGAAGGTTGTAATTTGAACTCATAAGCTGAGCAGCAAGTGGTGATATAATCGCATTTTCAACGGACTCGTCCCACTCACTTTTAACAAAAAAACGGTAAATTTTTCTACAATAAGATTTAGCAGTTTCTGTTTGTGAAAATATCATTTCTACAAAATCACTGAGTTCATTTCTAACCCCTTGTAGATAAGAACCGCCTTGTATGGTTTGACCACCAAAGGCTTCGCTAAAGGTTTTAGAACCCGTGTCGTGCTGAGTGTTGTTGACATAACCGCAAGGAATACCTGTGTCAGGATCTATGATGGTCCGATCCCATTTGGGTTTGATCCCCGTAAAAACACGGGCCGCTTGCTGGACATCGTGCTCTGTATAATTGGTGTAGTCGCCCTCGGCAACTTGCGGACCTTTTAGAATCGTAAAGAGTTCTAAAAATTCACGGGCATAATTTTCATTGGGATTGGTATTGATGTTTTCAGCATTGTCCAAATAGAGCAACATCACATTGTCAAAAGAAATTTTCTCAGCCAAGGTTTGAATGTTTCCGTAGGCATAAAAATTTAACAACTGTAAATGGTCATAAAAATGGGAAGACTTAGGGGATCCTTCTTTTGCGGCGGTAAAACATGTGTGCAGAAAAAAAGTAAGCTTGTGTTTCAGACTGTTTTGCTGCATCATATTGTACCACCACCATCCTGTTATGACTGCGCGTTTTCTCACATGTCCATAGGGATAGGCGGAAGGTGGATTGCCGCTGTGAATCCAAAATCCATCGACCACGCCATTTTGAGTGTTTGGCTCAAGGTGATATGGATGCTCCCAAGGAGTTGTAGGTTCTAAAGAGAGCTGGGCAACGGCCTGTTCAGGGGTTAAGGTCGCAAAATAATTGAGCGTTTCCTTGTTGTAGTGAAAACAAGCACGCCTCAAAAGGTGTTTTGCTTTTCTAAAACCTAAAACAGATGTCGATGGATTTAAGGAAGGCATAGGCTTGTTATCATTTTCATAAGACCAATATTGTAAAATTAGTCAATTTATATTTATTCAGTTGATCACAGTTTAATTATTAATTGACATAAAGTAAAAAAATAAGAAAACATAAATTTAAAGATTAGCTCCAAAAAGCAGCATATAATGCTGTTAAAATGACCATTAAAGCAAAGGCCCCAATGTTGAATACTGGAGACGTTTTAAAAATATTTTTGACCAACGGAATACCCTTGGCATCATTTTCGTCTTTAAGTTCTAATTTAGATGCTAAAGCAATAATCAACATGGTAATTAAAAGCGTATAACCCATTTGATCCATAAAAGGAACGTCCACAAAAAAGGTACTTTCAGACCAACCCTTGGGTGCAACCTTAAAATACATGGCTACAGGGATGGATGCAAGTGCTCCAATAATGGCCCCACGATTGCTTGTTTTTTTCCAAAACAGCCCCAACAAGAAAACGGCTAAAATTCCTGGACTTACCACACCTGTATATTCTTGAATAAACTGAAAGGCTTGTCCTAAGTTTTGTAATAGTGGTGCAATAAATGCGGCTATAATGAGCGCGACCGCTGCAGAGATGCGCCCCACTGACACAATGGTTTTATCCGAAGCGTTTTTTCCTACATATTGCTTGTAAATATCCAAGGTGAAAATGGTGGATGTAGAGTTAAGCATGGACGCCAAAGAAGACACAATGGCTGCAGTCAATGCTGCAAAAGCGAGTCCTTTAAGTCCAACTGGGAGCAGCTGTAACAACCAGGGATAAGCTTTGTCTGTAGCATTGACGGATGGGGTGTTTTGCATGGCCAAATCTCCTAGAGAAGCCATTATGCTTGGATCATTAATGATAACATAAGCTGCAATGCCTGGCACAACAACAATAAGCGGAATAATCAATTTCAGGAAAGCGGCAAACAAAATTCCTTTTTGGGCTTCTTTTAGAGATTTGGCCGCCAATGTTCTCTGGATTATATACTGGTTAAAACCCCAATA
The DNA here is from genome assembly GCA_913031185.1 of uncultured Flavobacteriaceae bacterium. Taxonomy (GTDB): domain Bacteria; phylum Bacteroidota; class Bacteroidia; order Flavobacteriales; family Flavobacteriaceae; genus UBA3537. Next base: position 11,686 of record CAJWDI010000006.1, read on the forward strand.
ATATAAATTTGCAACCCACATACCCCCTACAAGGACCCCAATTCCCGGAAGGTTAACATATTCTGGATTATCGGGTTTAAGAATCATTGCAAAGCGCTCAGGTACAGCATTGTAAACAGTTTTTAACCCCGATACAAATCCTTGACCGCCTGACACGGTGTCCAAAGCCAGATAGGTTGTTATGGCACCGCCAAGAATTAGAAATACGACTTGAATAACATCTGTCCAGGCGACTGCGGATAATCCACCATACAAAGAATAGGCAGCGGCAAAAAGCGAAAGCCCCAAAACTCCATAAATAAGTGGTATTCCCAAGATTGTTTCTAATGCCAAAGCTCCTAGATATAGGACTGTAGTAAGATTTACGAAAACATAAAGTCCAATCCAAAAAACAGCCAAAATTGTTTTGAGGTTGGTAGAATAACGTTTTTCAACAAATTCTGGGATGGTATAAATTCCCTTTTCGATAAAAATTGGAAGAAAATATTTACCAACAATGATAAGCGTCAATGCAGCCATCCACTCGTAGGAAGCAATTGCCAAACCAGAAGCAAAACCAGATCCGGACATTCCAATAAACTGTTCAGCAGAAATATTCGCTGCAATTAAAGAAGCACCGATGGCCCACCATGGCAAAGATTTACTTGCTAAAAAATAATCTTCTGCAGTCTTTTGATGTCCCTTTTTATCTCTTGACATCCATAGACCAACGCCTAGAATAAGGATGGCATATCCAATAAAAATGGTATAATCTAGAAATTGAAAACTGTTATTCATAGTGGTTAATTTTGATAATACTTATTTTTTTTAAAACATGTTTTTATTTAGAACTTGGTAGCATCCAATAAGAATATTCATAACTACCGTAGGGAAGCAAATAATCTTTTCTCGGAAGCGCACCCCAGCTATTCACACAGCCTACTCCGGACGTAAATCCATCAATATTCACATAAACATCTGCTCTTGGTTCAAGAAGACGAACATGTTTTTGACTGGATTTTTTATTGAATCCTGAGTCAAGATCCTCCTTTTTGAAATGCGACGCTGAAAAATGAAATGGAACCGCACTACAAAATCGTAAAGTTACATTTTTATTTGAACTAAATTCTACCCAGCGAGTATTTGTTCGATTACCATTGTCTTGTGGCCTAGCATACTTAGTAAAAAGTGCCTCAACATTACTTTCGTAAATTCCAATATTGGCAGCTTGGCTTCGGTCAATATAATTTTCATGAGGTCCGTTTCCGTACCATTTAACTGAAAACAATTCAGGATTTAGAATAAACTCATTGCCATATTTATAAAAATTAGAATGCAGGCCTTTAGGTATTTTAGCCCTTTTTCCTTTCAGTCCAATGGTTTTATCAGAAACCCCAGTAATTGCTATGAGTTTATTGGAGATAAGCACAGCACCATTGGAATGGATTGTATAATTTTGGATGAGCTGGGCATCTCGGTTTAAAATGTTACGTTTGAATGTAACATTTAATTCACTGGGGCTAATATTTACCACCTCAGCGTGAATTTTTGATGCACTTTGCTCAAAATCTTTCCATTCTTTGTAAATATTTGGTGTGTTGGCGCCGTAATCATTATCCACTGGTGCGCGCCAAAAATTTACTTTAGCACTGTTTTTTAATAGTGGTTCTCCTTGAAATACATAGGACTCAATAATTCCATTCTCCAAACTCAACACCATTTCGAACTGGTCAGAAAATAGCTTTAAATTTGAGGGAGTCTTTTGTGTTTTTAATACAGATTTGTGAGTGTTTTCAAACTTAAAATCAAGTGTGTTTTCACGCAATAGAAATTGTGCAAATGCTACTTCGAAATTTGGGTCCAAAAGGGGCTCAGCTTGTTTTAGCTTGATAGAAAAATTGATGAAATATTCTTCATCAGACTGAAGTTTAGATGTATATGGAATCCCTAAAATTGTTGTTTCTTGAGCCTTTAAATCAATCTGATTGATAATTCCGGTTTCAATCTCTATACCCGATTCTATTACTGCCCAATGCAGACTATAATTTGAAAGATCTATAAAGAAATATCCATTTTTAATTTCTAATTTTTTTGTTGAAACACTAAAATTTAAAAATTTGATATTTTGTAATAGTTGCTTGGCTTCCAGCAAATGGGGATTTGGTGTTTTATCGGCTTGAATCAACCCATTGTTCAAAAAGTTGTGATCGCTTGGTACGTCTTCAGGACCGAAATCACCTCCATAGGCAAAATATGGTTTCCCATTTTTTTCCGCCAAGAGACCTTGATCTTGAAAATCCCAAATAAAACCCCCTTGAAGTTTATCGTATTTTTCAAACAAATCCCAATATTCTTTCAAGCCGCCCAAACTGTTGCCCATGGCATGTGCATATTCACATAAAATCATCGGACGCTTTTCAGAAGCATCATTGGCGTAATCTTCAATGGTTTTGTAATCCGCATACATGGTTCCAATAACATCCGTATTCCATTCGCGATTGGCACGTTCGTAATGTACAAAACGGCTAGGATCCATTTCTTTTGCTCTTAGGTAAGTTTGGTAAAAATTATATCCATTGCCCGCCTCGTTACCCAGGGACCAAGCTATGATAGAAGGATGATTTTTATCTCTTGAAATCATCCGTTCAGTTCGCTCCATATGGGCTTTCAACCACTTTGGATCATTCCCCAAAGTCTGCTTCAAGTCATACCCCATGCCATGCGATTCAATATTGGCTTCATCATAAACGTAAATACCATACAGGTCACACAGCTCATAAAAATAAGGATCGTTAGGATAATGGCTGGTACGCACAGCATTGATGTTGTTTTTCTTAAATATTTTAATGTCTTCCAACATGCTTTCTTTACTAACGACATGTCCGTTGATATAATCATGTTCGTGGCGATTAACCCCTTTGATTAAAATGGGTTGGCCATTGACCAAAACTTGACTGTTTTGAATTTTAATATTTCGAAACCCTATTTTTCTTGAAATGGCTTGTTTTGTTTGACCCGTCTTGTCCAACAATTCAACATTGAGTTTGTATAAATTTGGTGTTTCAGCAGACCAGACATCTACATTTTCTAATGCGCCGTCAAATTTAAGTACATGTTTGCCATTGTTTTTAAATTTAAATTGTTCGGTTGATTTTAAAAATGTCGTTCCGTCCTTTTCAACAGTAATATTAACAGCACCTTTAGCGGATTTACCGAGATTATTTTCAACTGCCACTTCTAGTTGAAATAATCCATTTTTGTAAGAGGTATCTAAATCGGCATGAACACTTATATCTTGAATGTATGTCTTTGGAGTCGCATAAATGAAAACATCTCTTTCAATTCCAGAAAGTCGCCAAAAATCTTGATCCTCTAAATAACTCCCATCTGACCAACGGTAAACTTCTAAGGATATTGAATTATCGCCTGTAGCCACATAGTTGGTAATGTCAAATTCAGCTGGTAATTTTGAGCCTTGGCTGTAGCCAACTTTTTGACCATTGATCCAAAGAAAAAAAGCAGATTTCACAGCACCAAAGTGTAAGGTTATATTTTGATTTTTCCAGTCTTGAGAAATGCTAAAATTTCGTTTATAAGAACCTACAGGGTTATAGCCATCTGGTATATCTGGAGGGGTTGGAGTTTCATTAAAGCTAAAAGGGTAAGGAATATTGGTATATATAGGAACGCCGTAGCCTTCCAACTCCCAATTCGAAGGCACTTTTATAGAACTCCAAGCATCAGTATTATAATCCTGATTATAAAATACTTTTGGGCGCTGTTCTGGAGATTCAGACCATTTGAATTTCCATAATCCGTTTAAAGAATTGTAATTTTTAGAAGTCTCAGTTTTGTTATTTTGAGCCGCCTCCAAGTCCTCATAAGCAAAAAATGTAGCTCTTGCAGCTAATTTATTAATTTCTACAACCTCAGGGTCTTCAATAATTGGCAATAAATTTTGTGCGATAAAATTTGATGTTGTTAAAAGAAAACAAAAAGCAAGTAAAGGCTTTAATTTTAGCATATTATATTAATTTATCAAAGTATTCAAAAGTCTTTATTATTGAAAGTTAAAAATCATCAAATTCTATCTTTGTTGTGTCAAAAATTAACAAATTTTAAATTTTTTACAATTTAATGAATAAATTGCAAAATTAATTCTGGTAATTACTGATTAATTCATGATAACGTAATCTTCAATTTTAATATTTGTTTTAATAGTTTTGGAACAATATGGAATGTATTAAATTCATAAGCATTGACTGGGGAACGTCTAACTTTAGATTGCGAATCATAAACACTGCACTAGAAGCAATCGAGGTTCTTGAAACGGATGATGGCGTAAAGTCATTACATCAAGCTTGGGAAAATTCGAGCCAAAATAGATTTGATTTTTACGTTAATTTCATAAAAAATAAACTGGCAGAAGTACAAGAAATTGAACCCAGCACCCCGATAGTTATTTCAGGCATGGCTTCCTCCTCTATAGGTTTAAAAGAACTGGAATATGGCGCAATACCGCTTAAAATTCAACCGCAAAATTTATACACAGAACAAATTTTAGCGTCTTCAATTCCCAATCCTATTTTATTAATTTCAGGATTAAGGTCTGACAATGATGTGATGCGGGGAGAAGAAGTGCAGTTTTTAGGTCTTCACAGTTTGATGAAATCTCAGAAAGCATCTGTTTTTATTTTCCCTGGCACCCATAGTAAACATATCTTTTGTGAACATATGTTAATGACAGATTTTAGAACTTACATGACGGGGGAACTGTTTGAAGTGATATCAAAAAACACCATTTTGTCAAATTCTATAGCCCCAGGTGAATTTAACGATAACACTAAGATTGCTTTTGAAAAAGGGGTGAGAAAGGCCAAGGCTTCAGATGCCATTACAACTGCATTGTTTTCAATTCGAACCAATACACTTTTTAATAAACAAACCAAAACTGAAAACTTTTATTTCCTAAGTGGACTTTTAATTGGTGAAGAGTTAAAAAACATCGTTGGTCAAGTTGAAATTATTTTATGTGCAGATCATCCGCTACACCAATTGTATGAAGCTGCTATCTTAATTTTAGGGTTAAAACACAATACAAATTTAATTGATAAAAAAACACTTTCAAACTCAATCATAATTGGGCAAAATATGGCCTTAGAAAACACACCTTTATGAATCAAATAAACTTCAACATGAACGCCTTTAAAAAAATGCCAGTTATTGGGATTTTAAGAGATGTCCCTTATGAAAATATTGAAAAAATCATGCCGATTTTTGAAAGTTCAGGATTTACAAACATCGAGGTTACAATGAACACCCCAGGCGTTGAAAAAATAATAACAAAACTATGCGCTGCATATCCGAACTTAAATGTTGGAGCTGGAACTGTTTGTAATATGGAAGATCTCGATAGAGCATTGAAGGCGGGTGCTTCGTTTATTGTGACCCCGATAATTTCAGAAAATGTCATTCAATTTTGTGTTAAAAACAATATCCCTGTTTTTCCTGGGGCCTATACCCCAACTGAAATTTATTTGGCAGATCGGCTTGGTGCTACGGCCATAAAAGTATTTCCAGCCACCCAGCTGGGCCCCAGATATATCAAAGATGTGCTTGGACCATTAAATACTTTGAAATTGTTGCCAACAGGTGGAATTACGACTTCAAATATTAAAAGTTTTTTTGAAGCAGGCGCGTTTGGTTTAGGCATGGGTGGTTCCCTCTTTGATAAGGAAATTATAAAAAATCAAGATTTTGAAGCACTTGAAAAACACTTTATTAAAATTACTGAAATTGTAAAGCCGTTCACGTGATAAACATTCACCGTATTTTTATTTTAACTATTGGTTTAGGTTTACTGATAATCCACAAAATCAACGCGCAAGAAAAAGAATCAAAACCAAATGTTTTGCTCATTATGGTAGACGATTTGAATGACTACCAAGGTGCTTTTGGCGGACATCCCCAAGCCCTGACACCAAATATTGACCGACTCGCGGAAACAGGAACGCGATTTAACAATGCACACACAAACGTTCCGGTTTGTTCACCATCTAGGAACAGTCTTTTTACAGGCATATATCCTCACAAATCAAGAGATTTTGGTTGGACCCCTCATTTCAAGCAACATGTCCTTAAAAATCACAAAACTTTCATTGAGCTTTTTAAGGAGAATGGTTACAAAACATTTGGAACTGGAAAACTACTTCATACCAATGTGAAGTCCTATTGGGATGCTTGGGGAGTTCCAGAGCACATCAATTATGGGCCACATGCCTACAGCGGAATCGATAAAAAAGGAAAACGATTGATGGGTCATTCCTCTGTGCCTGAACCCTTTCGCAGCATCAATGTTGTGGATGGTTCGTTTGCACCTCTGTCAGACACGCCTTCTATTATAGATTCATTGGGAAATCGTATTGAAACTGGCTGGACTTACGGCAAAAAAGCCTATCGTTACAAATCTGACGAGGATCGTGATTTGATGCCCGATGAGCAACACGCCCTTTGGGTTGCTGAAAAATTAAGTTCTTATAAAGCGAATGCACCCTTTTTTATGGGGGTTGGATTTGTCAACCCGCACACCCCACTATATGTGCCAAAAAAATATTTTGATAAATTCCCTTTAGAAGAAATTGTGCTTCCAAAAATTAAAGAAGGTGATATCAATGACACCAATTACAGAAATGTTTATCCAGATACTGAAATGGGAATAAGCTATTTTCAAAAATTGAAACAAGCCTACCCAAATGATAATGAAGGACTAAAACGCTTCTTACAAGCTTATTTAGCTTGCATCAATTTTATGGACGAACAAGTAGGTGTGGTTTTAGATGCACTTGAAAAAAGTAAGTTTAAAGATAATACCATCATCATTTTGGCCAGTGATCACGGCTGGCAGATGGGAGAAAAAGATTATCTCTACAAAAATTCGCCTTGGGAAAGAAGTACACGTATTCCGCTGATCATAAAGGCGCCATTGAAAAAGGCTTCAAAAAAAGCGGTAACTCACCCTGTTTCCTTAATTGATATTTTCCCTACACTGATTGATTTTTGTCAATTGGAAGGCGTTTTAACCAAAAACAAAAAAACTTCTAAACTTGACGGAGTTAGTTTAAAACCCTTCGTTCAAAAATCGAATACAAAAAATTGGAAAGGTCCCAAGGGTGTATTGACCGTATTGGGTGCTGGTATTAATAAACCCATTGAAGGGCTGGGCTACAGTCGTAATAAAGGAGCCTTATGGCACATTGAAATCAATGGAGACTTAGACCAAGACTTTGTAAAAAAACAAAACTATACTTATCGTACAAAAAAATGGCGCTACATACTCTACAATGATGGCTCTGAAGAACTCTACAACATTGTAAAAGACCCGAATGAATGGTTAAATCTTGAATCTTTTAAAAAATATAATAGGATTAAAAATAAGCTAAAAACACAGCTGTTAACGCATTTAAATTAAGGCCATCGACCAATGGTTTGTGTTAATTTTTGATACTTATTTGTTAAAATATGTTGCCTTCTTAAGTATTTGCTGGTCTAAATTGCATCCACATAATCAAACCTAAATAATTTATGAAATTATACTATGTCTTTTTCACCCTGCTTTTTGTAGGGCTTATAGCAGCACAAGAGGTTGTGTACAATGAAACTTTTGAAGACCATCCAATTGGCACCGAGCTAACAAAATTCAAAGGATTGAAATTTCAAGGATGGAACAAATCCCAATGGTTGGTTGCCGAAGCAGAGGGGAATAAATTTGGCAAAAGTACAGATCAAAAAAAAGCATTTTTAATCAAAAGTTTTGAACTGGATGCAGGGTCTACTTATCGATGGACTTTAGACCTGAAAGCCATTAGCAAAGGGACTTCATGGAAAAGAAACCATGTCATAACGGTCACTGCAAAGGATGGAGATGGCAACTATAAATATGGCACCAAAACCATAAAAGAGCCAAAATCTGGAACTTGGATCTCGAATGCCATTGAATTTACCGTACTTGAAGGAAAAACAACTGTTACTTTACAAATTTTTCGTTTTGCTGATGGCTGTATCACGGCAGTAGACAATTATAAATTAATCAAACAAGAATAAACTATGAAATATTTTTATATAGTTTTACTAACTTTTGGCATTTTAATGATGTCAATTGCCAATGCTCAAGTTGCCCTTTTTACAGACAATTTCGAACAAAATTATACAGATGATGTATCTATCGAAACTACTGACAACACATGGTTTACATTTGGAATTGACTTTACATTTCCAGCCACAAACATTTCCTCTGAAGGGGCTGAGGGTTCTAATTGGTACGTGAAACTGCAAAAAAATGGCAGTACCGGATATGCTTACATCGAAAAGGTTTTTGAACTAATCGCGGGTGAAAACTATGAGTTTAAAGCTTGGGTTCTTCCAGATGCTGCTGGCCAAAAAAATGCATACACACTAAGAATTCTTGATGAGAACAACGATGTCAAAGCCCAATCTGCTACCCCGGCCCAGGGGAATAATTGGGAGGAAATTAGTGTGTCCTACGATGCACAGACAAGCCAAAATTATAAATTTAGATTCCAAAAAACTTGGGGTAACTTAGGAGGAAGTATGGATAATTACTCCGTGGTTTGTACAACATGCACAACCGCCTCTGTAAATGATTTGAATGAAATAAAATTTACAGTTTCTCCAAATCCAGCTCACGGTATTGTAAGATTGTCTTCTAATAGCCTTTTGGAAAAAGTAGAACTTTTTGCACTCACTGGTGCCAAAATACTTCAAGTCAATGGTAAAGATCATATTAATGTAAATGGCATTAGCCCTGGGATTTATGTATTAAAAGTACACTCAGAAAATGGAGGTACCGCTACAAAAAAATTGATTAAAAACTAAAAAGAATGTACAAACACATCGTACTTTGGAAAATAAGAGCATCGGTAAATGGAATGACCCGTTCAGAAATTTCGATAGAAGTCAAGCGTCGATTGGATGAACTTCCTGCCCATATTCCAGAAATCGTAGATTACGAAACCGCTATTAATATTGGAGATTATGGTGCCTCATTTTTTGATGTGAGTTTAGTATCAACTTTTGAGAACAAAGATGCTTTTTGGACTTACACAAAATACCCCATTCACGATGCTGTGGTCGCATACATTCAAAGTGTTCAAGACGCTGAAGAAATTGTAGATTACGAAATATAGATATTATTTAAAACCGATTAAAATGAAAATTGAAAAGGTTGAAACCTTTATCCTAAAAGACAATTTATCCAAACGTTTTTTCTTCTCTCAATGGGAGTATTCTGAGCGTTGTGTTTGCTTGGTTAAAGTAACAGCTACAGATGGAACGCATGGCTGGGGTGAAGGTTACGGACCAGCGGCAGTCATCGAGGCTGGTATAGATATGCTTCGCCCAGTTGTCTTGGGAGAAAATGCACTAGAAAATGAAGTCATTTGGAGTCACATGTACCGAAAAACATTGGATTTTGCCCGCCGAGGGGTTTTGATGGCTTCTTTAAGCGCCATTGATATCGCCTTGTGGGATTTAAAAGGGAAACTTCTAAACCTTTCGGTTTCTACCCTGCTTGGTGGTGCACAAAGAACCAAAATCAGACCTTATGCTACAGGGCTATATTTTACCGATAAAGAACACCCCTCTAAAGATTTTGAAGAAGAAGTCAAACAATATTTAGCCATGGGTTTTAAAGCCATCAAAATGAAAGTAGGGCTTGGCATTGAGAAAGATTTCCAACACGTCAAAAAAATGCGTCAGTTAATTGGAGATGACATTCAACTAATGGTAGATTCCAACCATGCCTACACGCTAAATGAAGCCAGTGCACTTGCTAGAAAAATTGAACCCTTTGACATCACATGGTTTGAAGAGCCCATATCGCCTGAATTTTATGAACAGTACCATGAATTGCGATTAAAAACGTCCATCCCAATTGCTGGAGGTGAGTGTGAATATTTAAGGTTTGGTTTTCAACAACTTTTAAAAAATCGATCTGTTGACGTGATTCAACCCGATATTTGCGCCAGTGGAGGCCTTACCGAGGCCAAAAGAATTGCAGCACTGGCATCAACCTATGGTGTTGATTTAGTACCACACACCTGGGGAACCTCAATTGGAATTCACGTGGCACTTCATTTTATAGCAAATTTGGAATCAATTCCAGGAAGAATGCACAATGCGGATTTTTTAATTGAATACGACCAAACAGAAAATTCCTTGAGAGAAGAACTCACATCTCCGCCAATTGAAATGTCCAATGGATTTATTAAAGTTCCAACAACTCCCGGTTTGGGAATTCAAGTCAATGAGGAAGCCTTGGTTAAATATTGTATTTCCAAGGATTTAATTCCAAAATTTATTTTGGACTGATTATATTTAGGCATGAAAACAGAAAATTTTGGTTATAAAAAGTTATACATTCATGGTCAGTTAGTGGATGCTGAAAGTAAAAAAAGAGGAACTGTTGTTTGTCCAGCAACTGGTGAAACTATTGCAGAAATTGCCATAGCAGGGGTCAAAGACACTGAAAAAGTTCTAGAGTCCTCCCAAAAAGGATTCAAATATTGGTCAGGATTGACATTGGCGGAAAGAGCCGAATGGATGGATAAGCTGCGTACTGCTGTTCTTGATAAAGAAAAAGAGCTACGTTCTGCCATCATTCACGAAATGGGTAAAACCTATGCAGGATCCTATGAAGATATTGAAGCACTTGCAAATGCGCTAGATTGGTATCCAAATGCCATGAAAAATTATAAGGAGGAACTAATCCCAGATTATGAAAACACGCACACCCACAAAATGATTCATCAACCTGCTGGGGTAGCAGTAGCCTATCTCGCATGGAATTTCCCCTTGCTAAATGTTGGATTCAAAATTGGACCTGCTCTTGCCGCCGGTTGTTCACTCATCATCAAACCTTCTTCGCTTTCCCCACTTTCAGCTTATGTTTTAGGAGAAATTTTACATGAAATCAACTTCCCTGCGGGTGTTGTCAACATTCTTTGTGGACCTACAAAAGATGTAGCCAGTATATTAACAAAGAGTAAAATCCCTGCAGTCTTGACTATGATTGGATCGACCAGTACCGGAAAACGCGTTATTGCAGACAGCACTACATCCATCAAAAAACTTGGAATGGAATTGGGTGGAAATGCACCCTTTATTGTCTATGAAGATGCCGATTTCAATAAAGCTTTAGACCTAGCCATCGGATTAAAATTTGGAAATACTGGACAAATTTGTGTTGCTGCCAATCGCTTTTTCATTGAAGAAAGCTTGTACAATAGATTTATTACTGAATACATAGAGCGTGCGAAAAGCTTAAAACTCGGGTTTGGAGTTGATGAGGCTGTAGATATGGGACCTATGGTTGACGAAAAATCAAGAAATCGCATGTTTGAACTTATTGAGGATGCTGTTGATAAAGGAGCAACATTGGCTTGTGGAGGTTATATCCCTGAAAATTTACAAAAAGGTGCTTGGATAGCACCTACTGTTTTGACTGATACAACAACAGACATGCGGGTCTTCAAAGAAGAAATTTTTGGACCTGTGGCTGCATTTATGAAATTTAAAACGGATGATGAGGTTCTTGAACTAGCAAACGATACGGAATATGGATTAGCCTCTTATTTATTTACAAACAACCACAAAAGAATCCAACGTTTTACCGAAGAATTACAATTTGGAGAGATTCAAATTAATGGTGTAAAGTATGCCATCTACCTGCCCCACGGAGGTATTAAGGAAAGTGGAATTGGCCACGATTGCTCACACCTAGCAATTGAAGACTACATTGTCAAAAAACGCATCTCTACAGCATTATAAATTAACGAACTAAAATTTAAACTCATGGAATTATTTTTTCCTTTTTTACTTATCATTTTTGCAAGTATTTTTCAAGGGTCTTTTGGCCTTGGCATGAAGTACATGGAGCCCTTAAAGTGGGAGTCATGGTGGCTAGTCCACGTCACCATAGCGATGGTCATGATTCCAGTGGTATGGGCTGCTCTTGTGGTTCCTGACTTCACAGCTGTTATTGGCGAAGTTTTTACTAACCCAGAAATGAGCACAGTGGTTTACTCAGCCATTTTTTTTGGATTTCTTTGGGGTATAGGGGGTATTATGTTTGGGGTTAGCGTACCCTATATAGGACTTTCACTTACCATGGGTATTGTCATGGGATTGGCTGGCTCAGTTGGAGCACTCATTCCATTATTACAAATGGAAAATGCACTAGATTCACCCCAATTTCCATATGTTATTGCTGGACTTTTAATCACCTTAATTGGAGTCGCTATTACTGCCAAAGCAGGAATCGATAAAGATAAAATTACAAACTCCGCAGAAGGTGAGAAATCCAATATTATCAAGGGGATTTCTATCGCAGTGACTTGTGGAGTTCTGTCTGCTTTATTGAATGTTGGTTTTGTCAAGGCCACTCCAGTTGCAGAACTGGCTGAAAGTTTTGGTGCCGTGGATAGAAATGCAAGTTTAGCCGCCTGGGTTGTGGTTTTATTTGGAGCCTACATTATGAATGCTGGCTACGCTATAGTTTTACTTTTTAAAAATAAATCTTGGAATAATTTTAAAGTAAAAAATGCCTCTAAATCTTACAAGTGGGCTATTTTATCAAGTATTTTTTGGTTTGGAGCACTTGGCGTTTATGGCCAAGGAGCAGCGCTAATTGGTCCTATAGGTCAAGTGATTGGTTGGCCAATGTTATTAGGATTGTCATTGATTGTTAGTAATTTCTGGGCCTATAAAGCCGGGGAATGGCAAAATGCAAAAAAGCCATTTAACTTGCTTTTGATGGGCTTGGTAGTATTGGTCTTAGCCAGTGTTGTATTAGGCTATTCAAATACAGTTAATTAATTGTTAAGTTTGAGTACTTAGACTTGTATTCAGTTGCAGAGATGTGTTTCAATGATTTGAAAACTCTATTGAAACTTGACAATGAGTTAAAACCCGTATCAAAACAAATTTGTGAAATATTTTTCTCACCATTTATCAACATTTGACATGCTTTGTTGATTCTAAATTCACGAATGAATTGAAAAGCAGTTTTCCCGGTTCTATTTTTAAAATATCGACAAAAAGAATTGGTGGTCATGTAAGAAATTGAGGCCAAATCTTCTAAGGAAATATTTTTGTTATAATTTTCAGAAATGTAATTGATAACTTTTTTGGTACGGTCCTCGCCTGCCGAAGTATTTTTTAATAAAAATGTGTCAGTAGAAAGCTCATTGTAATCTTCTTGTGCAGACAAGATTTTTAAAACTTTAAGAAGTAAGATGATGCGGTCTTCATTTTTACTTTTCGCGAGTTTTATAAGCTGTTTTTTTAGCTTCATAACCGTAGTATCAGAGAAAATTAAACCTTTTCCTGCACGTTTTAAAAATCGGTTGATGGGAGCTAATTCTGGAATTTTAAATAAATCTTGCCCTCCAATGATTCGATTGAACTTGACAACAATGTAATCTACCTCATTTTGAGACGCATTTTTATCATTTTTAAAAACGTGAGGTACGCCACTACCTAGAAATACAAGTTCTTCTTTATTGAAATAATCCATGCGATCCCCCACAACTCGGACGCCTTCTCCTTTTATGATGTACATCAGCTCGAATTCGTCATGAAAGTGCCAATTTACACCAAAATAGGGTGCTTTTTTTCGCTTTGCATAAACAGAACTAAAATTGGATTCGTTGAAGGATTTGTACTGAAGTTTCAAAAAACAGATTTATCAATTTTTAAAATAAAATCTCAAATATTACCACAATTTAAGAAATAATTAAAAAAAACTATTAATTTATGAAACTATTTATCAAAAAATTGATTCAACGACGCACGCAACTGTTGTTTAACTTTTTTGTATTTTGAATTGGATGCTAGGTTGGTCCATTCATTGTCATCCGTTCTGTGATCGTAGAGTTCTTCGGAACCATTTTCATACAAAATATATCTAAAATTTTCAGAGCGAACTGAGAAATGCTGGCGCTTCGGGTTTTGAGATTTCCAGCTTGCAATAACCGTCAATGCCACAGAAGGCCCACTCCAATCCTTGGTGTTGGGGTTATCTAAAAATGGTTTTAAACTGTGGCCATCAATAGCCGCCCCTTTTTCATTTATTATGGTAGGGCCTTGCAATCCACACAAATCATTTAAGGTGGGATAAATATCTACCAAACTCACAGGATGGTGCACGCGTTTACCTGCATTTTTTTTGTAAGTAGGATGTTTTATAATTAATGGTACTTTGGTAGATTCCTCCCAAAGGCAATATTTAAATAAATAATCTTTTTCCCCCATATTATAACCATGATCACTAAATAAAATAACCATTGTGTTGTCTTTGAAACGCGATTTATTTAAAGCAGCCATTGTGCGGCCCACCATGGCATCTGCAAAGGCCACACTGGCCAAGTAAGCTTGGGTATAAGTCCTGAGTGCCAGTTCTTTAGAGGAATATGATTCTGTAAGTGTTCTAAATGCTTTGCGCCCACGAGGTTCTTTTTTTGAACCTATACCCAAAAAGGTATCTGTTTTGTCATCTTCGAGAATTGTTGGGATTTGAACTGCATCAATTGGAAACATATCAAAATAAGCTTGAGGTACCACAAGTGGCGTATGGGGGCGAATGATGCCCAAAGCCATTAGAAAAGGTTCGTCATTTTCAGAAGCTTCAATTTTATTCAATTGGTCTTCAAACCAAGCAACACTTTTTTCATCAGTCATTAAATCGCGATCTGTGTCATTTTTATAATGAAATGGCCCTTTGTTATCCCAATGCGTATTGTACCAGCCTGTGTAACCAGGAGCTGTGTCAGAGGCTTCAATTACGGGAATGTCCTTAAGCGAAGCAAAGGTGGCATCCAATGGGCCTAAATCGCCCATGGCAACAGGACAATTTGGATGCAATGCTGACTTTTTTCCATTGTAAGGCATGGGGCCATAATCTGCGACAATTCCGAGAACATCCCAAACTCCCTTTTTATCGGCGTGGAATACTTTACCAGTCTTGTAGGTCTTGTAACCATTGTCTTTAAAGTATTCAGGAATAGAACGGCTGTTCATTTGTGTTTCATTCATTAACCAGCTTCCAAAACCCCAATTTTTAGAATTAATGGGTAAAATACCAGTCATAAAACTGGCTCTTGAAGGAGAACATACAGGAACGTTAGAATGTGCATTGTCAAACAAAACCCCTGAATTGGCAAGAGCGTCAATGTGGGGTGTTTTTGCTTGTGGGTGCCCGCCCATTACACCAACGTAATCGTTAAGATCATCTAAAACAATCATTACAACATTCGTTTTTTCTTGTGAAAAAAGAGAGAGACAGATTAAAAGTATTGGAAGAACTAAATAGTTTGATTTCATGATAATTTATTTTGAATGGTATTCATTTTTGTACGTTCTGTTAAGGTATAATCCTGTTGAAATTTCTTGCATGGCCTGCACTAAATTTGGATAAGGTTGATCAGTTATATTGACAATTCCTATTCTAAAGTTTTCCCCATCAAATCGGCCAGTTGTAGGTTGATCAGACCATTGAAACCAATGGGCCCCAACGATGTTAGGATGCAGTGATGCCTCTTCTATGTATTGTTTATATAAATCCGCCTGATCTTCAATGGAAGATGCATTTCGTAAGCCACTACCCCAGACCCCATGCGACGCCGTCCCAAAATGGAATTCTCCAATAAGTATGGGCTTGTCAATTTCGGATAAAAGTTTAAAGTTACGCACGCCGTAATCATAAATATTAAAACTCACTACATCACAGTACTTGGCTGCTTTTTCATGCAGGATGGAATTGTACTTTGATTTCCCATGCAGTCGACTCCCTAAATATAAGTGATTTGGAAATACTCTTTTGAATTCCTTACGAACCAAACTGTAATAAGAATCAACAAAATGGGTGAAAAAGGCTTGCATATCAGCTTTAAAAATTTTTGAATGCTTATTATTGACAATCGTATTAACTTTTCTGAAGGATTTAAATTCACTGCCCCAATTTGAGTTCAAATGGTGGATTGAACTATATTTTTCTTTTAAAAATTTTTCAAAAGCCCTGCGAGCGGGTACTGTATTTTTTAAAGATAAAATTTGCTTAGAAAAAGATTTTTTATGTTGCCAATGAATTTCATTGTTTATAAAAACTCCCAAAAGCCATGGGTCTTTAGATTTAGAGGCATGTTGCTGCAAACTTTCTTTTAGATCCAACATGAATTCATAAGAAAATGGGTCTGGCAGTTTTTCAATTGCACCAATACCTTGCAATTTGGTGTGAATGATGATGGTATAGGGGTGGTCAGAATTTTGAGGCATATTAGACCAAGCCCCATAAGTATTAACCCCCCACTTTTTTAGACGGCCTTGGGTCACCTTTTGGTGTTTTAAAAGCCAGTTATTTCCGTACTTGCGCTTTAAATTCAAGTAATAAAAATTTATGCGATCTGATCCAAATATAGAGGGCGTATCTAAACTTGAATATTGATTCCATTTTTTTTCTTCACTCCGTTCTAAAATTAAGGCAGGAAATAAAACGGATCTTCCAGAAATTTTAGTTGCGCTACCGTTGCCAACACCATTAATTCCCAAAGACCAAAACAAAAACCCTTCTGGATCTATAAACCACCAACGATCATTAATTTTTTTGGTGTAGAAATAACCTTTTGCATCATGTTTTTCTGAGTGTAACCAACCGCCATATTTTGAGAATTGATTTTGAAATGATTGCGCATTATAAATTTCGTAATCTTGATTTCCTAGCAGTTCTAAGTCCCTGATATGGTCGAGTTTACCAGTCCATTTATCACCAACATACTGTCCCATTAGGTCTAATATAGGATAGGTTTCCTTTGAGAATGTAGTCGCGTCATATGTCATTAAGTCAAGCCCATATGGGGTATTGAAAGTAATATACTCAGCTGCGCTCAGTGGGGTACTTAAATTAATTTTTAGACTTATTTTTTTGATTTTAGAGGGGTCTGGAGCTAACCAATGAGTGACGTATCCACCTGGATAACCCCTTATACCATCAAAATAGAGCTTCCATGAGGTTTCGTCATTTGGTTTTTGCCTCACAATCATCATTTTAAAAGTTTGACTTTGGTTTGCATCAACAACAAATCGGGCCGCATTTTTGAAGTTGGGTCCAGATTCGTATTGCAGATCGATTACCGCTTTTGAATTTGAATTGTTTTTGATATCAAAACCAATGAATCGATGACTTGAAACATCAAGTGGACAGTTCTCAAAATCCCATGAAAATTGATGAATCAATTTGGAGGTCGAATCACTATTTACAATGATATCATCATCATCATTACAGGAATTAAAAACTTGAGCTGTGGCATTAATTTTTAAAAATAATAAAACTCCAACAAGTGAGATCGTTTTATGCATTGCAAACCATTTGGTGATTTTCTTGAAAATTTACATCGTTATAAAGCATTGTAATAAAAGATTGGATGAAAAATTTAGCGGACTCATTTATACTGTTATCGGTGTTTATTGATGAGCGTCTGCATCTGTTTCGATAATTTTCTTTTGATTTTTCTAAAATCTTTTTCAGCCGCAAGGTTGTACCATTCGTAGGGATCGGTTTTGTGGTCGTAAAGCTCCTCTTGCCCCTTAGCATACCGGATGTAACGGAAATTTTCAGTTCGATAAGAAAAATTTTGTGTGTCAACAGTGGTTTTATTTCCAACATTCCCTACTATTGTTAAAGCGCCTTTAGGACCTTTCCAGTCTTTATTTTCTAATAAGGGACGGAGTGAATTTCCACCTAACTCAGCCCCTTTTTCATTAAATTTATGATCGCCCTTTAAATTGCAGTAATCAACAAAAGTAGGGTATAAATCAATTAATGAAACAGGTTGTTTCACTTCAAGCCCACGTTGGCCATTTGGCAAACGCACCACCAGAGGTATTCTAGCACTTTCTTCCCAGGGAGAGTTTTTAAAGACCTGATTTTTTTCACCCAAATGCCATCCATGATCACTAGTCAAAACAATGATGGTATTATTTTTCAGAGGGCTTTGATCAAGAGCCTGGACAACCTTACCAATTTGAGCATCCACAAATGTCACACAAGCCATGTAAGCCTGTACGATATGTTTCATGGCTAGGGTTCGATCCCCGCCATAAGATTCCAGTAACATCTTGTAATATTTAGGACCTTTTAAGGCTTTACGATGCCCAAAGTTTGCATCCCAAAAGGTGTCGTCTGTGTCGTTTTCTATCCAAGGCTCTAAATTTATTTCATCAATAGGGTACATGTCAAAATATCGATCTGGGGCATGTAGAGGGGTGTGCGGACGTACGAACCCAATGCCCATGAAAAAAGGAGATTTAGAATCTTTTTCTCCTAATTGCTTAATTTTTTTAATAGCCCAATCGGCATGCAATTCATCTTGTAGTAAATCTCTATCGTCATCATTGACATAACGAAAGGGTGTTTTGGTCCAGCCATAAACCCAACCAGGCTCTCCTTTGATGCCATTAGAGTTTTCAACACTTGAAAGCCGACCATATGAGCCATCAATAGGTCC
This sequence comes from uncultured Flavobacteriaceae bacterium, assembly GCA_913031185.1. Classification (GTDB taxonomy): domain Bacteria; phylum Bacteroidota; class Bacteroidia; order Flavobacteriales; family Flavobacteriaceae; genus UBA3537. Next base: position 30,240 of record CAJWDI010000006.1, read on the forward strand.
AATTGAACTGTAAGGCTCTGGAACCTTAGGATGTGGTAAATTTTTATTGCCATCAAAATAGAAAGGGCCGTAGTTATTGGTTAATTTATGACCCCATTCATCCCAATCTTCAATAGAATTTCCATGAGTTATTTTTCCTGTGCCAAGTGTTGTGTAACCATTTTCTTGAAAATAACGCATGATCGTTTTATTGTTTTTTAAAACTTTCTGAGCTTTTAAATCGGTCCAACCAAAATCTTTAGAAGTATGGGGATAAACCCCGGTGATGAAACTATTTCTGGAAGGCGAGCAAACCGGTACATTGGATTGGGCATTAACAAAGCAAACTCCTGAGCTGGCCAGCGCATCTATATGAGGGGTTAGAATTTGAGAATGGCCTCCAAAAATCCCTTGGTAATCATTCAAATCATCACATATGATAAAAATAACATTAGTTTTATCTTTAACATTTTGAGAGAAAAGTGAAAAACAAAAAAGACTTAAAAACACAATGGTAATTGATTTTTTTTGAAAACTCATATTATATATTTTTGTGTTGATCGGTTGCACCATTTAAAACATTTCGGTAACGCTACATAAAAAAGTAAAGTTAAAATACTAAAACATCCAAATGAAACAAATTTTATCAAATTGTAATCGGTTCTTAACTTATGAAAAATACAACTCAAACAAATTATAATAAGGTAATAATTGAATAAAGACAGTTAACTAAGTATTTTTTGTTTGTGAAATTTATCATTTATTTGTGGTCAATGAATTTAAAATTATTTACTTATGATTTCAAATAAGGCTAGCGTAATATTGATTTTTTCGACCTTATTTCTGAGTGTTTCCTGTCAAAACAACAACTCAAACAAAACGTTACACGGCAGTACAAGTTCGAAACCAAATATAGTCATTATCTACACAGATGATTTGGGTTATGGTGATATTGGTGCCAATGGAGCCACTGAAATTAAGACGCCTCATATAGATGCATTGGCTGAAAATGGGGTTCGATTTACCAATGGTTTTTCTAGTTCCGCAACATGCACACCAAGCCGTTATGCACTTTTGACAGGTATTTATCCATGGAAAAATAAACGCGCTAAGATATTGGGTGGTACTGCTCCGCTGATCATTGATACAGCCCAAGTCACCCTTCCAAAAATGCTCAAAACCAAAGGCTATCATACTGGAATAGTTGGAAAATGGCATTTGGGTCTTGGATCCGGAAATGTAGATTGGAACCAAACAATTTCACCTGGGCCCAACGAAGTAGGATTTGATTACTCCTACATCATGGCGGCAACCCAAGATCGGGTACCAACGGTTTACATTGAAAATGGAAATGTGGTAGGTTTAGACCCTGAGGACCCCATTAAGGTCAGTTATTGGAAAAATTTTGAAGGAGAGCCAACTGGACTTAATAACCCAGAGTTGCTAACAATGAATTGGCACCACGGACACAATAGTAGCATTGTCAATGGCATTCCAAGAATTGGTTTCATGAAAGGGGGAGACGCGGCCAAATGGAGTGATGTTGACATGGCAGACCACTTTTTAAAAGGGGCGCAAGACTACGTTAAAAAACATAAAGACAAACCATTCTTTTTATACTACGCCATGCAACAGCCACATGTCCCAAGAACTCCACATCCAAGATTTGTTGGCAGTTCTGGTATGGGGCCAAGAGGCGATGTTATTGTAGAAGCAGATTGGTGCATTGGAGCATTTATAAAAACTTTAGAAGAAGAAGGGTTGCTTGAAAATACTTTGATTGTTTTCTCTAGCGATAACGGACCCGTATTGAATGATGGATATTATGACGATGCGGTTGAAAAATTAGGAACTCACACCCCAAAAGGCGGTTTACGTGGTGGAAAGTATAGTCTTTTTGAAGCGGGAACAAGAGTGCCTTTTATCACACACTGGAAAGGAAAAATTAAACCAAAAGTTTCCAATGCTCTTGTGAGTCAATTGGATTTATTTTCTTCTATTGCAAAACTGGTTGGTAGTGACGCCGTTGCTCCGGATAGTGAAGAACTGTGGGATGTATTCTCAGGAACATCGGAAATAGGAAGAGAATCACTCATCATTGAAGCCACGACTCGAACAGCACTTAAAATGGGCGATTGGGTCATGATTCCTCCTTATAAAGGACCTAAACTTTTAGACAAGGTAAATATTGAAACTGGAAATTCTAAAGGCTATCAACTTTACAACTTAAAAGACGATTTAAGCCAACAAAACAACCTTGCCGGAGTTCAAACTGAAAAACTAAAGGAACTAATTGCAGTTTATAAACATGAAAAAGGGGCAACAGTCACTAAAGTAGAACAAATTGAACTGAAGTAGTCTTACCAAATTAAAGCTAAACGCACAGGCTGATTGTTGATTTTTTTAATGGGTCACGACTAATTTAGAGTCATAAACAAATGTATCTTTTGATAATTTCAAGTTATAACGACCAGGAATCAATTCCTTTTTTAATTCAATATTTGACTGGCCTTTTGATAGGGTTCCATTTTGCTGTACTCTACCAAGAACATCGGATAAAAAATACTCATAATCTTTATCAACTCCAATAAGCTTGATGGCTCCGATGGCAATCGGATTTTGAATCCTCAAATTTGAATTACTCAAAACAAATTTTGTTTCCTTAGAATTGTTGGCGCCAATATTTGGCTGGACAACAGCCAGAATGGTATGTCCAAAAAAGTCGGAAGTTGGAATCGGTTTGACTGTCGAAAAAATTGAAGACGCTTCAACAGGAAAACGAGGATGATCAAATTCATCATCAAAAGAAATTCCCGCATTAATCAATTCCGATAAATTATTGATTTTATCCTGATTTATTTCAATTTGTAGCTGATGAGCTTCTTTTTTATTTTGGTCTTTATTAATGAAATTTTCTGAAATATCGCCATAAAAATAATTATTGGTCATGGAAAATAAAGAGTCCTGAATCACCATTTGTTTGTTGCCAATTCCTGAGCCATTGATTGCAAAAAACAGATTATTAAAAAGCCTTGTCCCGGTCCCTTTAATATCAATAGAAGTCTGATAAGGCTTGTCTTTGCGATCTATAATAATGGTGTTGTTATAGATGTAACTGTCGTGAGAAGCATCGGCGGGTTTTCGATTAATTTGATTGTTAAGCCATAGGGTATGATTGCTAGTTTTCCATCTAGGATTGTCTCGCCAACCGTCGTTTCGACTGATGTTAAAACGGTAAGTCGCGCGTTCGTTTCCGGCTAAAATTTCGACAAACCCACCCTCACAATCTTCCATATAATTGTATTGTACTACAGTATCTACATTGTGATGGTCTATGTGAATGCCATGGGAATCTAAAATTCCTCTTACACCAATGCATTGATTGTATTGAATCATGGTATTTACACTGTAATAATTCCACACCGCACTCCCTCTGCCAATCATCCGTTCGTTTGTCTTTGCACCCGGCTGATTGAAGATATTGTATTCAATCAAACAATTGCGTGTACGGGTTGGTAAAATACAAGTTCCTCCAATTTGATAAAATTCGTTAGATCTAAAAATAAAATTTGTCTGCCTGTTATCAAATCCATTGTTGCCTTTGGAGTGCTTTATATGTACTCCAATACGCTGTAAATCGGTAAAATAGCAGTCTTCAACCAATACGTTATTGATATTGGATTTATTCCAACCAGACATAAAACGGAGTGCAGAAACTTCAAATTTATTGAAAGCGTTTTGATTAACAGGATTCACATACGATAAAGCATAAACAGTTCTGAAAGTCATGTTTTTAAATGTAAAATTACTCATGACACGATTATCAGTATTGTGAACATTGATTCCAAAACTCTTGGCGCTATCGATGCCATATCTGTCGCTTGTACGGTTATTTTGAACCTCCAAGCCATCAAAAACCATATTGTCTTGGTTGTTGACATAAATGGCCTCACGAAAATCTCCACCCAGTGCAGACCCAACTTGGCCAGTAATTATAGGTTGATTACCACTACCATAGGCGGTGATGACCAGAGGTTTTGTCCTGCTTCCCGACCCATTGGGAACGAAATGACCTTTGAAAGTGTCTCCCCTTTTGAAAAACACAGTATCCCCTGGCTTTAATTTTTGATTGCTAATTTTATCCAATGTTTTCCAAGGATTTAACTTGGAGCCCATGTTGGAATCATCGCCTTTTGAACTAGATATATAATATTGTTTTTGGGCATTTATACTTAAGCATAATATAAGCGCAGGAATGAGTAAAATTTGTTGTTTTAAGTTCATAATGTAAAAGTTCATTTTAGAATTTACCAAGTATCCGTTCTGAAAGGAGAAATTGGCATTCCGATTTGGTCATAAAAATTAATGGTTTGAGGGTTGTCTGCCCATGCATATCGTACGGCAACAGGACTAATTATAGAATCATTCCATACAAAAACTGAATTATCAGAAAATTGAGCCTTGGCCCAAACAAACTTTTTATCGGCGCCAGCAATGGCAAAATTTTTCAAAAAAGTTCCGTCTAAAACGTCTAAAGCATTGGGGTTCGAAAACGTAATTTTAATTTTTCCATCAACAACTTCCATGGCCTTGTAAGCAGGCGGGGGGGTTAGTCTTCCTTTTTTATAAACAATGCGTTGGGCCGCACTTGCCAAGCGGTAACCGACATCTTTTTTGTTTTTGGGGTGAATGTCATTCGCTTCCCCTATGTCAATAGTAACAGCCATAGCAGTATTTGTTAGTGACAGCGTTTTAGATTGGGCTTCTCTTAATCTTGCCCAGTTGCTTTTAGAAGGCGTCTCTCGCTCCTTCATATAGTTGGTCAATTGGACATATAAAAATGGGAAATCTCCTTGCCCCCATTGTAGCCTCCAATCCGAAATTAAAGCTGGAAATAAGCGGTCGTATTCAGCTGCATTTCTCACATTTCCCTCTCCTTGATACCAAATAACGCCTTTAATGGGGAAATTTATCAAGGGGGCAATCATATTTTTATAAAGCCCAGAGGGAGCCCAATGCAGCTGATAAGGTCTTGGTAGCATCTTTAGGACAGTACCCGCTTTGAATTTCCACTCACTATTAAGCTCGTAAAGTTTATTCCCAACAGTCAAGTTTCGATGCATTCCCTTTAAAAACCCCCCGTTTAAACGGTAAGAGAACATCCTTACCACAATGGTATTATCACCCTCTTTGAGTAAGTGCTTTGGAATATCATAACTGCGTTCAAGATATTTATGAGCAGTGCTACCAATAAGTTGGCCATTAATATAGGTTTGATCTGCGTCTGAAATACGGCCAATATTTAAAACAGAAGTATCATTGTTATCCAAACTTTCGATAAATATTTTTTTTCTGAACCAAAAAACGCCCTGTTTATCTCCAAGTTTAGAAACCCATAGCCCTGGAACTTTAAAATTAGACCAGCTAGAGTCATCAAAATCAGCTGACTGCCAATTATTTTGAAGCCCCAAATCGTTAGTGTTTGCATTTTCTCTCCAAACTTTTCTGAGATTGTTATCACTGTATTCAATAGAATCCACAAAAGCTTTATTTTTAATCTTTTGAGATTCCGCAAAATATTCAGGAAATGATTTTAATGCACTTTCAGTCATCCAAGCTTGTGCAGGAGAGCCTCCAACACTAGAATTTATAATACCAATAGGAATTTGATTTTCTTCATAAATCTTTTCCGTAAAAAAATGAGCTACAGCAGAAAATTTTCCAATGCTATTGGGATTCAAAGACTTCCAATTACCAGATTTAAAGTCCTTTTTATCCTCATTAAAAGTAACCCCTTTGGAAACTTTAAAATGCCTGATGTATGGATTGTTTGCGTTTTGAATATCACGACTGTACAAGCGCTTTGATCTAAATATTTCATAAGCCATATTGGACTGCCCAGAAGCCACCCAAACATCCCCGACAAGGATGTTTTTAAGCTCGATACTATTTGAAGCTTTTAAAATCATCTTGTAAGGTCCTCCAAAGGGCAAAGATGGCAGGGTAATCTGCCACTCTCCATCTGCATTTGCTTGGGTTTGGTAGGTTTTACCAATGAACTCTAGGGTAATGGCCTCCTCATGCGCTGCCCAACCCCATATTTTAATAGGGGTTTCTCTTTGTAACACCATGCCATCACTTATAAGTTTTGGGAGACGAATTTGGGCTTCAAAAAACTGAAAAAAAGAAAGCCCTAAAAAAATAGTCAGTTGTTTTATTGACATTATTAAGAGGTTTAAGGTATGTTGGTTAAATAATTAATGATATTGAAAAGTAGTTTATCTGCTACGGGGTCCTTCCCTAAATAATTGATTATCTGCAGTGTGGACAGCAGCATCTTTCCTTTGCCCAGTTCAGCTTCCAAAACATCTGCAGCCCACCAGACCTCCCCAGGACCGTTATAGTGACGTACCATGATGTCATTATTTGGGAAATGATCGTAACCAATAAGGCCTGCAATGTAATCTCCTTCTTGTTTTGCCATGGAAGAAATGGGATGAATATTTTCATAAACCCCATGCATAATTTGATTTGTTGGCAAACCATTGAATATAGGGTGATCTGTTACAATATGCGATTTTGCAGCCCAACCCCCAAGTGTAGGCCATTTGGATAACATGTGTGCGTCTGATGGCAAACCATTTTTTGAAATTTCTTTCAAAACTCGGTCGGTATTTTTTGCCGTTTTCCCTTTAACTTCAAAAAATACAGCATAACCTCCATTTTTTACATAGTCTCTTATCAGATTTGCATCCTTATCATATTGCTTTTTGTTTTTGGACAGTCCTACAAGTAGAGGTGTGTTGGAATCCAAAGTGCTGTCAAAAGGCATAAAATCTATATTTTTAGATTTTAAAAACTCGGATAATGAGCCTTCAGGGTCGTGTAAAGCAAATGGTTTTGTTGGGGGTGTAAAATCTTCGGATTTGAAGATGTCAAAATTTTCAACGTTAGAACTCAATTGTTTTTGATTGCTATCAAAAAGAGTTACTTCTACACTGTAAGAACCAAGCATATTTGAACTGGATATTTTTTTATCTAAAATTGTTGAAATGCCTCTTTTAAAATTTCTATATAAAGTCTCACTGAAAATTGTGTTTTGGGAACTGTCTTTAATTTCAATTAAAATATTAATATCATCAAGACGCATCTCATTAACAGCATATATTTTCAAATCAAACCCTTGATCGCTGTAGACATTTCTTGGCAGAATTCTTACCGGAGTCGTCAGGGGCTGATTGGCGGCTTTTGTTAGCTTGTATGTTAGTGTCTTGGGGTTTCGCCACAAATCAAGAAGACCAGCACCGATCACCCAGTCGCCTCCTACCAATGCGTGAACACAGTAGCCCTTAATTGTGTTGTTAAGCCGCGAGGCTTCGATCATGCGTTTATTGGCGATACCATGCATTTTTTGTTGTTCCAAATAAAAGGTTTCTGTGGAAGGATAAATGTTATCAAATCCTACTTTTTTTAGAGCGTTTCGGTAACCCTCATCTAGTGATTTATGGTAAATTGTTGGAGCTACTATTGGATTACCCTTTGTAGAAAATGTGATGTTATTTTGAACTAAATTAGGAGTGCTACCATATCCAAGTTCAGAGATATAGGACATGATTCCTGGAACCACATTTTTACCATAGCCTTTGTTTTTTAATAAATCGAGTGCTTTTATCTCCGCTTTGGTTTTTGCAGTGGCAAGATAGCCATCAAACTCTTCCTGATCAACCTGCGATCCGCTGTAGTGATGGATGTCATTAAATTTTGTTGGCAGCTTATCATAGGGTAAATAAATATTGGCCCCTTCTCCCCAACCACCGGACTCATCCAGAATCATACGGGAGGGGTCTAATTCGCGTGCCAAAACAGACATTTCTTGTAGCATTTGAGCCAAAATTGGCCTATTAATTTCATTGAAAAGTTCCCATTGAACGATAGAAGTTCTATTGCGGTTGGATAATATGGTTTTTCTAAGTTCATTTTCAACAACAAAAGGAAGACGTGGTGTTGAAATCGGTCGGTACATACACTCCACAACAAGACTTCCAACAACTAAAATACCCAACTCATCACAGAGTTCTAACCACATTTTAGGCGGTGGTTTTCGCCAAGGGCGAATCATGTTAAATCCAGCCTCTTTTGCCAGCTTAATTTCCTTGATGGCCATTTCCTTAGAATCAGGATACCCCAGACCAACAGGATAAAGCCCTTCAAAAAAGGCCGCTTTTAAATATAAGGGCTTGCCATTCAAATAAAATTCATCGTTCTGAACTGTAAATTCTCTAAATCCAAATTTATGCACCCACTGGTCGGAAACACCCTCTTGGCTAATTAAACGCACTTTTGCTTTATATAAATAAGGGTTTTCCGTATCCCAAGTTTGCATATTTGGAATTTTTAAAGCGGTTTTAAAATTGGTATTCCCAGGATCTAAAGAAAGTGTATGTCTTTGAGATACAACTTTGGTATTGTCTTTATTGAAAACTTCAATTTCAAGGGAAGCATCAGCATTAATAATTTTGGAATTAAAAATTTCAAAACTGAAATCAACCGCCTTTTTCAGAAGATCTGTTTCTAAAAAAACGTCATTGAGTTGGGCCCAATTTTTTTTAACCAATGATACCGACTGCCATAAACCGCCATTTATAGCGCCCCGCCACATTGGAACTTCCTGACGCCCAAGTCCATCAACGTTTTTATCCGTTAAGATGATGGGAGTTACAATACGAACCACAAGACTGTTGTTTTCTCCAACTTTGAGCAGTTTATCAATTCTGAAACGGAAAGGTGTATACCCCCCCTCATGAAAACCAACTACTTCGTCATTCAACCAAACCTCAGTTTTATAATTTGCGGCTTCAAAATGAACTTCTACTACTTGATTATTCCAGTTTATCGGAACCTTGAACTGCTTGCGATAAAAGGCAACACCTTCATAATTTTGTATTAGACTTTCAAGCGCACTTGGAACTTCTACAGTTTGTTTTGAGGGATGGATATTGAAGTTGTCGTTCGTATACCATTTGTTTAAAATTCCCTGGTCATTGTCGTCAAAAATAACTTCCCAATCGCCGTCTAAACTTAAAGTTTCAACACCTTCACCCGATTGAGAAAAAACACAGTTTATTATGAAAATTTGTAGTATAAAAAATAAAATATGTGAACAATTCTTCATAAATTGATTTTAGAGTATATCAAAGTTCTTGATTAATAAAAAAGTTTAATATTCATTAGTTATCAATAAACAAACTTAAATTAACATTGTTATCTAAAATTTGGTTAATTTCTGAACGAAATAGGTTAATTTAAAAACAAATTTCACTTTGTCAATATGATAATTTTGAGTGGACTATTTTACCTAAATAGCAATATAATACAATCTGCTTACTAATTAATTAAAAAAATTATGATAAATAAACAAAAATCGTACGCAAAGGATATTTTTTCTTTGTTGTTATTTTGTGTGTGCGTTTTATCAGTTTCTGCACAACAAATCAAGCTTAAGGGTACCGTCTCAGATAATGGTATGCCACTTCCTGGTGCTAGTATTGTTGTCAAAGGCACTGCAAATGGTACGGTAACAGATTTTGATGGTTTTTACGAAATCAATGTAAATAATGATGATGTTATTGTTGTTTCATACGTTGGATACAAATCCGTTGAAGTTGCAGTAAATGGTCAAAAAGTAATTGATCTTCAATTAATTGAAGACGCTGCGAAACTTGATGAAGTGGTTGTAATAGGCTATGGAACTTCCAAACGTAAAGACTTAACAGGTGCCATTTCATCTGTAAAGGCTGAAGAGATAGACAAAGTTAAAACACTCTCTTTTGAAGGCGCTTTAGCGGGGAGAATGTCTGGAGTTCAGGTCGTATCCTCAGAAGGAGGTCCAGATGCTGCCTTTAAAATTAGAATTAGAGGGGGTACGTCTATCAATGCAAGCAATGATCCACTTTATGTGGTTGATGGGTTCCCAATTTCGGGGGGAGGAATCACAACGTCCACTGGATTAGGAAACAGCACCACCAGTCCTCTGGCTACAATGGATCCTAGTAATATTGAATCTATTGATGTATTAAAAGATGCATCAGCCACTGCTATTTACGGTTCCAGAGGTGCCAATGGTGTTATCATCATAACCACAAAAAAAGGTAAAAAAGGTCGAACTCGTCTTAGTTTTGAAACGTTTTCCAGTTATTCAAAACTGTCCAATAAATTAGATGTTTTGACACCTCAAGAATTTATAAATTACAGAAATGATTTTCAGCCTTGGTCACCAGAATTGACCTCACAAAAAAAATATTTAGCGCAAACCTACAGAGTTCCAACAGTAGATTCAGATGGGGATGGTGTACTAGACACAGACTATGTCGCGGTCTCAATAGACGACCCAAGACTTTTTATTGACGATTGGCAGGAAAACATCACGCGTTCGGCCTTGACTAAGAATTATAGATTATCTGCCAATGGGGGTAGTGACACCACTAATTATTTGGCGTCCTTCTCCTATTTGAATAGTGAAGGAATTATCAAGACTTCAGAAATTGAACGCTATACTTTGAATCTTAATATCACTCAAAAGATCAATGAAAGAATTCGTGTTGGTATCAATTCAAATATTGGATTTACATCTCGAGCAGGCGTTGTTACAGCAGCCACCAACAACAACCAAGGAAGAGCGGGTATCGTCACAAGCGCCGCGTTGTTTAGCCCAGTCATGCCCATTCGAAGTTCAGATCCAGAGATTATTGATGAAGAAATTGCACAGGGGATTGAATACGACGAGGATGGCAGAATGATTGCCAATCAAAATGGAGACATAAGCAATCCATTATTGATGTTAAACGAAAATAGCAATACCGGAACCACACTACAAGGTAGATTTAATACTTTTTTTGAATACAAATTGTCAAAATATTTAACTTTTAAATCTTCTCTGAGAGGCTTCGCAAGTAATACCAAAAATAAAGCCTACTATTCCAGCAGGTTTGGTTCTGCAAGAGCAGTTGGTGGGCAAGCCATTACAAACTTCAGAAATGCTGCAAGTATTGTAACTGAACACAATTTGAACTACAGAAAAACCTTTGGAAAGCATTCTGTAAATGCGAATTTGGTCGCGGAGTATCAACAAAACAAATCAGAGTACTTACAGACGAGATCTTCGGGCTTTGACATTTATGGCTTAAATTTGGATGCTTTAGAAACCGCACTGGAAACCCAACCTACGGTTTCAGATGCTGTTGACTCATCCTTGGAGTCTTATCTTGCACGGGTTCAGTTTAATGGATTTGACAATCTATTACTTTTAACTGCAAGTGCCCGTTATGATGGTTCTTCTAGATTTGCCTCAGGAAATAAATGGGGGTTCTTCCCCTCAATTGGAGCTGCAATCAACTTGTCCAGAAAAAATATTTTATTCAGTAACTTTTTTAATGTCATAAAGCTAAGAGGAAGTTATGGAGAAACCGGAAACACGGCCATCGGATCTTACCTTTCACTATCCAGAGCAGGTTTTTCAAGTTATATTTTTAATGGAGATGATTTACAAACTGGGGCTTCTATTGACCGCATTCCAAACCCTAATTTAACTTGGGAAACTACTACACAATCAGACTTAGGATTATCGTTATCCATGTACAAAAATAGAATCAATATTGAAGCCGATTATTACAATAAAATAACAGATGATTTACTTTTAAACGTTCCGCAGCCGGTGACTTCTGGCTATGAAACATTTTTCACTAATATTGGATCGGTTCGAAATAGAGGCTTTGAATTCGCGATTGATGCAGCGTTGATTGAATCCAAGGATTTTACTTGGAATACAAATTTCAACATCAGTTTTAATAAAAATAAAATATTGGACCTTGGAGGTGCCCAAGAGTTTTTTGTGACCGCCATTGGAGGAAGCCAAATCCAAAATGACTATGTTGTAAGAGTTGGTGAATCGCTTGGGGCTGTATATGGCCTTCAAGATGACGGCGTTTACAATTACAGTGATTTTGTAGAATTTGATGGGTTAACAGATGCCGAAGCTGCAGATCTATTGTATTCCAATGTAAGTGGAACTGAAAATTGGTATTCTGTAAATATATACAATCTCAAAGAAGGTGTAGTCAGAAATTCATTGGTTCAAGATGGCACCTACCGCCCAGGAATGACGAAATTTGTGGACAAGAATGGGGATGGGATCATTAATGATGAAGACCGACATATCATTGGAAACACATTACCAGTTCACGTAGGTGGGTTTTCAAATAATTTTAATTACAAGAATTTTGATTTATCCGTACTGACGCAATGGTCTTACGGAAATGACATTTATAACAAGAATATTAAAAAAGGTTCAAATACCGCAAACCCTTGGAGTAATAAACTTGCGATTGTCAATGAAAGATGGTCTCCGGAAAACCCAAATAACACCTTGACATCTTTCAATACAGGGGCCAGTGGTAATTTTAATTCTGCGGCTTACTCAAGGTTTATTGAAGATGGCTCTTACCTGCGTCTGAGTAATATAACGATGGGTTATAAGCTTCCCGGTAAATCAGCGAAGTCCATCGGTTTAAAATCACTGCGTATTTACGCTGCTATAGACAACGTGTTTGTATGGACGAAATACAGCGGTTGGGATCCAGATGTGAGTGTTGGTAGAAATCAATTAACCCCAGGGTTAGACACTGACTCTTATCCAAGATCAAGAACATTTAGATTGGGAATTAACGCAAGACTTTAATCATAAATTAAGCAAATTATGAAAAATAAAAAATTATTAATATTATTAGCAATGGTACTTTTTACAGGCTTAAATACGAGTTGTGAAGAAGAATTTTTGGACGAGACAACGACAAGTTTTGTAGATACAAACGTGCTATTAGAAACTGAGGAGGGTGCAGAAATATACGTCATTGGTGCTTACGATGCCATTCGCGTACTGGCCACGGGTTATGACGGTTGGTTGAGCATATGGGGGACCCTTGGAGCCGATGAAATTGTGGTGCCTAATTGGGGTGCTGATCCCAAGCAAATTTACCTTCAAACAATATCTCCCTCAAATTCCACTATAAGAACCATTTGGGAGAACCTTTACATCTCTGTCAATAAAACTAACAGTGTAATTGATCGTGTATCGGCCATGACCGAAGATCAAATTTCTGAGGATAAAAAAAATAAATTAGTTGGTGAAGCAAAATTTTTAAGAGCAACCCTTTACTTCGCCCTAGTATCCGCTTGGGAAAATATTCCTTTAGTCAGCTCAGAAACTTTAAGTTTTGATAATTTATTGGTATCCCAAGACAACAACAGTGATGGAACCATAGACAGCGCAGACACCAAAATGGTTTACGACCTCATTATAGAAGATCTGCTGTATTCGGAATCTGTCTTGGAGGAAGGTCAAGGTGGAGGAAGGGCGACCAAAGGGGCCGCACAAACGCTGTTGGGCAAGGTATATCTACAGATGACTGGATTTCCGCTCTTTGAAACGGATAAATTTGCGTTTGCTGAGGCAAAACTTGAGGCCGTTATAAACAGTGGTATATACCAATTGGAAACTCTATACCCTGAAGTATTTAGTATTGAAAATGAACAAAATAACGAGATGATTTTTGCGATTGGATTTGATGGTCCAGGTTTAAATCAAGGAGGAAAACTTGGAACTTTTTACGGACCTCAAGGCCGTACAGAAAATGGAGGTCAAGCCGGTAATAATTGGTTTATCAATTGGGAATTGGCAGGTGACAGTCAATCAAACGCGAATGGCGGTAGTGGTACATGGGGTGCAAGAAATAATTATGATTTTGCACAAGGCTACCAAGAAGACGACATCAGATGTCGTAACAACGTAGCAAAACATAGAGTCAACGAACCACAAAATTGGACCGCAGAAGACGGCTTGTACAACCCGAGCGCTAGAAAGTCAAACATTGCCTGGAGACGTCCAACTTGGAAACCCTGGAAATGGCACAACATCAGACCCAGTAATTGGGGCACAGACACCCCCTTTGATCAGCCCTATCTTCGCTATGCTGATGTACTCTTAATGCATGCTGAGGCCAAAAATGGACAAGGCACGTTAACACAAACTGATATTGATAATTCTGTAAATCTGCTCAGAGCAAGAGCGCGACAATACCCTGATGGTGTCTTGATGCCTGAAACCATAGCTGCCAACATGGTGATTGCGGATCAGGCATCTAATGCCAATGAAATTTTGAGTGAACGCAGAAAAGAATTATGTCTTGAAGGCTGGAGACGCAACGATTTGATTCGTCACGGTAAATACCAACAAGCAATCAGTGTTACACAACCCTCATGGTCAAACTCAGGAAATCCTCAGACCCAATATTCAGATTTTGAAATTAGATGGCCTATTCCATCTTCAGAGTTATTAATCAATCAAAATCTTATACAAAATCCTGGATATTAAAATTGATAAAAAATTGACAATCTAAGGCAATCGTTTTTTTTCGATTGCCATTTGTAAGTAATTATTAGATAATGTATTTAAAAAAAATAGCTTTCGCGCTTCTTCTATGCAACATGGCGCTGAGTCAATCTCAAAACACCCCCCCCAACCTCATTGTAATCATGACAGACGATCAAGGTTATGCTGATGTGGGCTTTAATGGATGTGAAGACATCCCTACACCCAACATAGATGCCATCGCAAAAAATGGTGTTAAGTTTACAAGAGGCTATGTTACCTACCCTGTTTGTGGTCCCAGTCGCGCAGGATTTTTGACAGGACGTTACCAAGGAAGATTTGGTTTTTCTGACAATCCCTCTATCAATCCCAACGACCCCAGTGCAGGCCTTCCAGTTGAAGAAGAAACCATCGCTGAAGTATTAAAGAAATCTAACTACAATAATGCTGTCATTGGAAAATGGCACATGGGAACCCACCCAAGATTCCATCCTTTGGAAAGGGGATTTGATTACTTTTTTGGATTTTTGTCTGGAGGACATAATTACTTTCCCAAAAAATTAAACATTAATGACTTAAGCGAAGTCAAAAGAAAATGGCAATGGTATGCTACTAAAATTAAAGAAAATAGAACTGTTGTCGAAATTGAAGACTATCTCACAGATGAGTTGAGTCAATCGGCTGTTAAATATATTGAGAAGCAAGTTTCAAACGATCAACATTTCATGCTATATTTGGCCTACAATGCACCTCACACCCCATTACAAGCCACGCCCAAATACTTGTCAAGATTTGACCACATTAAAGATCCTAAAAGAAAAACCTATGCCGCCATGGTCAGTGCTGTGGATGATGGTGTCGGGCAAATTTTAAAAACCTTAAAGAAAAGTGGTATTGAGGAAAATACAATTGTTGTATTTCTCTCTGATAATGGGGGTGCCAAAAATAATGGTTCTAACAACAGACCGCTACGAGGTCGAAAAAGCGACTTGTTTGAAGGTGGTATTCGAGTCCCTTTTGCAATGCAATGGAAAGGTACAATACCAGCGGGAATGACCTATGAAAAAAACGTATCATCTTTAGATATCATGGCAACAATTGTGGCACAAAATAAGATTTCTATTGATAAAAAACGGACACTTGATGGAGTGAATTTAATCCCATTTCTAAATGGTGAAAATGATTCAGAACCTCACGATTATTTATTTTGGCGAAAAATTAAATATAATGCCATGGCGGTAATGAAAGGCGACCAAAAATTGGTAAAAAATAAAAGAAATGATTTCAAAGAAATGTTCAATTTAAGCTCTGACCTCAGCGAAACCTACAATTTGATAGAAAAAAATAACGCCCAATCAAAATCCATGCAGTTAGAATGGGACCTATGGAATGCAGAATTAATTGATTGTATTTTTCCAAGCCTTGCCAAAGACGAGTGGTGGTAGTACTACATACTATGTTTATGTTATTAAAAAAAACTTCTTTATTATTTTTATTGACCCTAAGTTTTCTACAAGCGCAAAACCAATTTTACCTTAGCAGCTCTAATGGAAATGACTCCAATGATGGCAGTGCATCACAGCCTTGGCAAACCTTAGAAAAAATTAGCAATACAGATTTAGGTCCTGGAGATAGTGTGTATTTTTTAAAAGGAGATTCCTTTTACGGGCATTTTGTGGTCAATGGTTCGGGAGTAGAAGGAAATCCAATTACAATCACCTCTTACGGAAGTGGAGACAAACCCATTATTAGTGGGGCAGTAGGACAATCTGGCGGGGGTGACTTCCAGGAGGCCATTTTAATCAACAATAACGATAATATAATTTTTGACGGATTAGAAGTTCAAAACCATCGCTCTGTCTCAAGAAATAATGTTGACGATCTGGTGAGTTTTGGTATCCATGTAATCAATGACTCAAATTATCAAGTGATGCATAACTTTACTTTAAGAAATATGACTTTTAGAAATGTATATGCTTTGTATTGGGTAGATCCTTCAAATCAAGATGAATTCAATCAATTTAAGGTTTCGGGTGTAACTTTCTCATCGCCCAGAGGGAATAAAAATAATAATAGTAATCTTCAAAACCATATTAATAATATATTAATTGAAGATTGTTATTTCACAGATTTGCAGCGTCTCGGAGTTCATATCAGCAACATTGCTCCAGGAAACTCAAACTACCGCAATACCAACATTATTGTCAGGCAAAATGAATTTTATCAAATTGGTGGAACTTGTGTATTGCCTACTCGCGCCGAAAATTGCTTAATTGAAAATAACATCTTCGATCAGCCGGGTGCAAAGACAAACGCTAAAATGATAGGGCGTGGCAGTGCAGTTTGGAATTGGTATTGTATCAATACCGTTGTTCAAAACAATCAGTGTTTAAATGCAAAAGGGATTTTAGATTCTCACGGCATTCATGTAGACCATCGCAATGTTGACACCTTTATACAATATAATTATATGGAAGATTGCGAAGGTGGGTTTGTCGAAATTTTAGGTGATAATGAACGGGCTGTCTACCGTTTTAACATCAGTGTAAACGACGGATGGCGCGTAAATCCTAATTGGGAAAATAGTGATCACACCATATGGCTGAATAACAAGGTTGGTAATGTGGCTGGTTTTGAATCTAACGACAGTTATATTTACAACAACACCATAATCATTAATAAAAGTGGTAGCGAAGCCTTTGAAACAGCCATAGATATTAAAGCCAATAATACACGTCTTTTTAATAATATTTTTTACGCTATCAATGGATCGGGTATAGGAACTCAGTTTCTAAACAATGATGATACAAACTTGCGCATGAGTCACAATCTTTTTTATGGCGATGTGAGAAATTCATTTATAAACGAAGATTTAAACCCCCTGAGAAATGCAAATCCTGAATTTCAAAACGAAACTTTAGAGCATGGACTAGGCTTTCAAATAAGTGCTTCAAGCCCTGCAATTGATGCCGGAAGGGCCTACATTGGTCTTTATAGCCATCCGGCAATTCCCGTTGAAGCCTCAACGATCTTCAGCAATGTTGAAGCCATACCATCATTTGATTTTTTTGGGAATTCAATCGCAGGAGATGATAGCCCCAATGCAGGAGCTTGTAACGCCAAAAACGGAGAGACTCTCTCAAGTAATGGCCTAGAATCTCAACAAAAAATTAGACTTCAAAGTTCCTTTGTTTTTGATAAAATAATTCTTGAGGGTGTGGATAATCTCTATAATTACGCATTGATTGATATGCTTGGTAGAGTCCAACAAAAAGGGGTTATAAAATCTGATCTAGCGACTATAGCCATAGCGGAGACTTTAAAAACAGGCATCTACTATTTGGTATTAAAAAGTGGAAGCATATCCACCTCATTGAAGTTGTTAAAAACAAACTAGCTGCAAGTGCATATTTATCTAAAATATAGTTAAAAAGTAAGCTTGTCGCTTTACCCAGACTGGACCAGCTTCGTTAATTCTAAACACTCCGCGATGAAAATAGCACAAAAAAAACGCTCAAGCAAGCTTGGCGTTTTTCCTGTTTTACTATTTATTAGTGATCGCACTAGGATTCGAACCTAGGACCGCCTGCTTAGAAGGCAGGTGCTCTA
>CAJWDI010000007.1:0-46228 GCA_913031185.1 uncultured Flavobacteriaceae bacterium
ATAGTCTGGATGATAAATCTTTTGTAAAGAAAGTCATTGCTAAGGGTCAAAAAATAGCAGATCAGGCGGAAGATTTTGAATCTGAAGTTCTCAACATTGTCAATAAAGCATTATAATTATTTAATCTTTTGAACGAAATCCGTAACGAATTTGGCCCCAAAATGAGCTAGGCATTTTGTGATCGTCTTCATATCCTAGCATGATGTTTTTATCTGTTTCGGGCACATAACTGGTTTTAAAAAGATAATCCCATACACTCAAGCTAATTGCAAAATTAACGCCTTTTTTGAAGCGCTCAGGAAGCGCATAAGCATGGTGGTACAAATGCATTATAGGGTTGTTAAACACATAACGAAAGGGTCCGTAGTCCAATTTTAGGTTGGCATGATTAAGATGCCCGATTGTTATGGCAAAAAAGTGAATGATATAGGCTTGTTCGGGTTCAAAGCCTCCTAATAACATCAGTGCTAAAACTTTCAAAGGTTTGTATAAAACGTTTTCCATCCAATGGTAACGCAAGTGGGCAGAGAAGCCCATTTCTTTTACAGAATGGTGTACTTTATGAAACCGCCACAAGAATTCAAAGCGGTGCATCAGGGTGTGGGTAAACCACTGTACAAAATCTAGGACTACAAAAAATACAAGCAACTGCAGAACTGGACTTAAATTAGACAGGTCTAAAATAGCTAAACTGTTCGCTTTTATATTCAAAACTTCATTTGAAAATTTAGAGATACATTTATAAAAACCACTGATAAAGAGGCTAAAAACAAAGAAATTGAAGAACATATAAAAACCGTCCAACCAAAAATCTTTCCGAATGACTTTTTGGGTTTTACGCCATGGGAATAGAAGTTCTAAGGCAAAAACAAATAGGGAGATTAAAATAAGGCCCCAAAAATAATTTCGGCTCCAGGGTACATCAAAGTTTATGGAGCGCCAAGTCCAGTTCAAGGTGCCAATAAAAGCATCAAAAAAAAGATTTAAATATTCCATTTAATAGTTTAAAAGCGTTTTGAGAGCCGTCTCAAAACTTCGCTTTGCAAGATACTGCTGTTCCAACAAACTTGCAAATGGTATGGGGGTATCTAGACTTCCAACGCGCTGAACTGGAGCATCTAAAAATTCAAATGCATTTTCCATGATGTAAGCTGAGATATCGCTGGCAATGCCCCCAAACAAAGAATCTTCTTGTAATATGATAACGCGGTTGGTTTTTTTGACAGATTTTAAAATACAGTCATAATCCAAGGGCTGCAAAGATCGCAAGTCAATTAAATCTGCATTTATGGAAGGGTTATTGTTTAAAGTTTCCAAAGCCCAATGCACAGCGGCACCGTAGGCTATAATGGTGACTGCTTCACCTTCCTTTAAAATAGATGCTTTGCCTATTGGAAGGGTATAGTAATCTATTGGGACCTCTTGGCGTATGCTTCTGTAAAGCGCCTTGTGTTCAAAAAATAAGATTGGATTAGGATCTTCGATAGCAGCGGTTAACAAGCCTTTTGCGTCGTAAGGAAATGCCGGATAAACCACTTTGAGACCTGGGGTTTTGGTAAACCAAGCTTCATTGGTTTGAGAATGAAAAGGCCCAGCACCAACGCCTGCCCCACAAGGCATTCTCAAAACAATATTGGCTTCTTGGCCCCAGCGGTAGTGTGATTTTGCCAAGTAATTAACCACAGGATTGAATCCAGAACTAATAAAATCAGCAAATTGCAATTCAACGACAGACTTTAGCCCCGCAATGGAAAGCCCCATAGCCGTTTCAATAATGGCAGACTCACAAATTGGTGTGTTTCGTACCCGCGCTTTACCAAATAATTTTACAAACCCGTCTGTAATCTTAAAGACACCTCCATATTCGGCGATGTCTTGTCCCATCAACACCAAATCTTGATGCATTTCCATAGCCTGTTTTAGACCTTCAGAAATCGCATCAACAAATCGTTGTTCAAGGGTCTCATTTTTTGGAATTGTTTCTTGAAAATTAAACGCCTTATAAACATCTTTTAGTTCTGTTTCTAAATCCGAAGTGACCGCCGCCTCATCAAAGGCCAGTTGTAGTCCCGTTTGAATTTCTTCAGAAATTTCAGAACGCATCTGCTTTATTTTTTTAGAATTTATTGCACCTTCTTTGATTAAATACGCTTCAAAATTTGCAATTGGATCTTTGAACTCCCATGTTTGAATCAATTCATCAGGGACGTATTTGGTGCCACTTGCTTCTTCGTGACCCCGCCGTCTAAAAGTTTTAAATTCCAATAGCACGGGACGTGGATTTACACGAACACTTTTAGCAATCTTATCCACTTTAGAATAAACTTCCAAAATGTTATTCCCTTCAATAATGTGGGACTCCATTCCATAGCCTTTACCTCGATCGGCAATGTGTTCGCAATTGTACTGTTCGACTGTTGGTGTCGACAGCCCATAACCATTATTTTCAATGCAAAACAAAACCGGTAACTTCCATACAGAGGCCACATTTAGAGCTTCATGAAAATCACCCTCGCTTGTACCGCCCTCACCTGAAAATACGGCGGTAAGTCTGGCTTCTTTTTTTAAAATGTGGGATAGTGCAATACCATCAGCGACCCCCAACTGAGGACCCAAATGTGAAATCATACCAACAATTTTATAAGTTTGGGTTCCAAAATGAAAAGATCGGTCTCGGCCTTTGGTAAAACCACTGGCCTTACCTTGCCATTGAGCAAACAGTCGGGATAAAGGAACTTCTCTTGTTGTAAAAACCCCTAAATTGCGATGCATGGGTAGAATATATTCATCTTTATGAAGTGCTGAAGTTAACCCTACAGAGATCGCTTCTTGACCAATACCGGAAAACCACTTAGATATTTTTCCTTGACGCAATAGAATTAGCATTTTTTCTTCAATCATTCGAGACTTGAGCATGTTAAAATAAAGCCAGACTTGTTGCACTTCTGAAACTTTAAATGATGAATATGAAAATGGCGATTTCAATTAATTAGCTATGGCGTATGTCTCAAATTTAACAAATAATAGCGAACTTAAGGCTCTAATCTTAAGATGTTGTCAAATAAGCAATTGATTTCATATCTTTGTAAAGTAATCTTTATATTATGAAAAAAATTCCAAGTGTAAACCTCAACCATTTTCTTTCTGAAAATGAGGCGTTAAAACAAAAATTTGTTTCTGAAATTGGAGAGGCATACGAATCCATTGGTTTTGTTGCGCTTAAAGGTCACTTTCTTAAAGACGCGCTTGTTACGTCTCTTTATTCCGAAATTAAAACTTTTTTCGATCTTCCGATTGCTGTAAAACAACAGTACGAAATTCCAGGCATTGGGGGGCAGCGTGGCTATGTATCTTTCGGAAAGGAAAGTGCCAAAGGACGTAAGCAAGGAGATTTAAAAGAATTTTGGCACTTTGGGCAATTTGTGGAAGATGATCCTGAATTAGAAAAAGAATACCATCCCAATGTAGAGGTTAAGGAACTTGAAAATTTTAATGCTGTTGGAAAAGAAGCCTATAGAATGCTGGAAAAAACAGCGAAATATGTTTTGCGCGCATTGGCTTTGCATTTAGACTTAGAGGAAACCTATTTCGATGGCTTTATTCACAATGGCAACAGTATTTTAAGACCCATCCACTACCCTCCCATTACTGAGGCTCCAGAAAAGGCAGAACGCGCAGCAGCGCATGGAGATATTAACCTAATAACGCTTTTAATGGGAGCTCAAGGACGTGGACTTCAAGTTCAAAACCACCAAGGCGAATGGATTGATGCCATCGCAGAAGCAGATGAACTTATGATTAATGTTGGAGACATGCTTTCTAGACACACCAACAACAGATTAAAATCAACCATACACAGAGTAAAAAACCCTCCAAAGGAAGCTTGGGGCCAATCGCGTTATTCAATTCCGTTTTTTATGCATCCAATCAGCGCTATGAAATTAGATGTCTTAGAAAGTTGTATTGATGCGGACAACCCCAAACAGTTTGAAGACATCACAGCAGGTGATTTTCTCAACGAACGTCTAATAGAACTGGGGTTAACCAAAAAATAATGGATTTAAGAGACCAACTTAAAGACTTATTTCCCGAACATAAGGCATTGGAACAACAACCCCCAGCATCCAAGCCTGACTTTTGGCTACAAGACGGCCCTTTGATTTGCAAATATGAAAAACGAAAAGGAAAGCCGATTACAATTATTGAAGGTTATACCGGTGCAGACACAGATTTTAAAAAACTGACTTCAAAACTAAAAAAGAACTTTAGTGTGGGCGGTAGCTATAAAAATGAAGCCATTATTATTCAAGGCGACTACAGAGATCAAATTATGGTTTTACTCAAAAAAATGGGATTTAATGTCAAACGTGTAGGAGGCTAATTGAATCATCATGAGCATTAAAGATTCTGAACTTATTTTAAATTCTGATGGCAGCGTTTACCACTTGCATCTCAAACCTAAGGATTTAGCGTCCACGGTCATCACAGTGGGTGATCCAGACCGTGTGGATCAGGTTTCTGCCTACTTTGATACCATTCATTTTAGACAGCACAAAAGAGAGTTTAAAACCCATACGGGTACTTTGAGAAACCAACCCATTACTGTGATTTCCACTGGCATCGGAGCAGACAATATAGATATTGTATTGAACGAATTGGATGCGCTGGTTAATATTGATTTTAAATCCCGCCAAGTGAAATCGGAACTCACTTCGCTTAGAATTGTTCGTATTGGCACTTCAGGAGCTTTGCAAAATGAAATTCCAGTGGATTCTTTTTTATTGAGCACCCATGGCTTAGACTTAAATGGTATGCTTCTAGCCTATAACACTAAAAGCATTCAAAATAAAGTTTTTGAGCAGGCTTTTGTCGAGCACTGTAATTGGAAAAAAGAACGCGCACATCCTGTTCTAGTAGAGGGTGATAAATCATTAGAAAATCAATTAATTAGCAAAAATATTTTAAAGGGAATTACCGCTACTTGCGGTGGCTTTTACGCGCCTCAGGGACGGAAATTGCGACTGACACCCAGCGATTCTAAATTCTTGAAAAATCTCCAAAATTTTACTTTTGAAGGCTTTAAAATTACCAATTTTGAAATGGAAACCTCAGCCATTTTTGGGCTTTCGAAATTATTGGGACATCAAGCCTGTTCCATGAACGCCATCTTGGCCAACAGGGCTAATGGTACCTTTAGCAAATCCCCTGAAAAAACAATTGATGCACTCATTCAATACACCCTGGATAAATTAATAGATCGATGAAAACAGTACGCATTGGCGGGGTTCCAGAACACTTTAATTATGCTTGGTATATTGCCTTAAAAAACAATGCATTTAAAGCTCAAGGCATTGATTTATGTTGGGTAGACTGTCCAGGGGGAACTGGACAAATGACTGAAGCGCTAAAACAGAATTCCATAGATATTGCCGTCGTTTTAACTGAGGGTATCATTAAAGCAATCTCAGACGGTATTTCAAGTAAAATTGTACAAACTTTTGTTGAATCCCCTTTGATATGGGGGGTTCATGTCGCTACTGGATCAAACTACACCAAAATTTCGGAGTTAAAAAACACTCAAGCAGCCATCAGCCGCATGGGTTCAGGCTCACATCTCATGGCGTATTTACAGGCACAAAAACTGGGTTGGAATATAAAAAAGGAATTACATTTTAAAATCATTAAA
Source organism: uncultured Flavobacteriaceae bacterium (assembly GCA_913031185.1). Classification (GTDB taxonomy): domain Bacteria; phylum Bacteroidota; class Bacteroidia; order Flavobacteriales; family Flavobacteriaceae; genus UBA3537. The sequence goes on from CAJWDI010000007.1 coordinate 5,687, forward strand.
AATTTAGAGGGTGGTGTCAAGGCTCTTACAGCAAGGGAAGCCGATTACTTTCTGTGGGAAAAATACACAACCAAGCCTTTGGTTGACAGTGGTGTTTTTAGACGCATTGGCGAGTGCCCTACCCCCTGGCCGTGTTTTGTAATTGCAGCTACAGATTCATTCATTAAAAATGAAACATTCACACTGAAATCGATTCTTGAAACCATCAATCCCATCACCAAAGAATTCAAAAATATTGCAGGCATTGATACAATCCTCTCCAAACGCTATGGTCAAAAGCGCGAAGATGTCCAAGCATGGCTTGCGCAAACCGAATGGTCTCAAAAGAACATCCAAAAAGAGACCCTCGAAAATGTACAAAACAAACTCTTAGAATTAAAGCTGATTTCTCAAAAATTAAACATTAATCAACTAAGAGCACTGCTTTAAATACCACACCAAAAAGAGCAGAAAAAGCGTTATCCAACGGCTTAATAATTTAAAATTTCAACCACAATACGTGACCAAATAAAATATTTGGTGTCTAATTCAAATACGGTCTTCGATTGTAAGCCATTAAAACAATAATAAAAACCCAAAAACTACATAAAATGAAACTGACACAAATTATCACAATTGGAATTATATCACTGGCAATATCTTTAAGTTCTTGCATGCAAAATAAAGAAAATAAAACCACTGAAAGTTCGGACAAAACCAAACATGAAATTGCAGTAAAAAAGACCTTTTTAAAAGGATTGACAATGGCTGATAAAGAAAATTTTTCAAAAGAGAGAGTAATGCTTAGCGATGGTAATATTACTGTTTACGATATAGAAGGCAACAAAATTAAAGGCATGAAACTGATGCAAGCCATGAAAAGTGGAAATTATATTCCAGAATATTATGTCGATAAAAATAATGACATAAAAGTGGCGGTTTTAAGAACTGCAACAGATGCTGAAAAAAAGAAAATGAATATTACACAAGACATGTCTAACGAATATAAAAATAAAGAGAAAGAATTAAGAGACATGGCTAAAGAGGAAGAAAATAAAATAAAAGAAACAAAAGATATGTTGAATCAATAAAACAACGGTTAAATATTACTGCAACATTTCAGAAATTTTAGATCTCTGTTAGCCCAATATTTAACAAAACACATACTTATGAATAAAAAAATTATAGCCCTTTTAATTACAATAGCACTATCCACAGTCTGTAACGGTCAAGAAATTGAGATGAAAAAAGTCTTTGGAAGTTATAAATTCGCTTTGGAAGGAGAAAAAATTTCTATGAGAAAAATTGTAGATCTCATGGAGCCAAATTACAAAGCCGCTGCTTTAATGAAAAAAGCGCATAAAAACCGCCTGTTAGGCGGAATTATTGGCGGTGCTGGAAGCGCGTTGGTCGGATGGAATCTTGGAATTGCAGCTTCTAAGAATGGAAATCCAAACTGGGTTATGGCAGGTCTTGGTGCAGGGCTGATTGTTGTTTCCATTCCAATCCATACAAAAGCTAATAAAAATGCTAAAAAAGCCGTAGAAATGTACAATTCATCATTGGATGCATCCGCATCTTTTAATCCTGAATTTAAAGTACTGGCCAATAGAAATGGTATTGGTCTTGGAATCCGCTTTTAAACAAACTCAAACGCCACAGTTATCTAAACATTGAAAAATAAATATGAAGAATATAGCCTCAACTCTAATACTTTTGTTTGTCCTTATTGGTTGCGGGCAAAATCCTAATAAAACTGCTACAACCCTAAAAATATGTGAGCTTGAACCCGTCGATGTAAAATTTCAAGAAGTACCCTATCTTCAGGCCTTGACTAAAAGATGTGGTGAAGGTATCGAGGCATGGTCAAAAAAAGAGTATGATTTGATAACACCAACTTTTCATCCCTTTGTACAAGCGGTTCACAATGCCTATGCATACCATAGACCTCTGTCTATTTCACCAGATATGATATGGCTTTTAATAGCCCAAGGATTTTCAAAACATATTAATAGTAATCCAGAGAAACTAAGGCATCATTTTGTAGATTTTGACGGTAAAAAAGTGCTTAAAGTATATCGCAATATGTTTATCAAAGGCTCTGACGAAAATGATTGGGAAAGTGTATTTCCTGAATTTACAGATAAAATTGGAGCATATACTGGGCAAAAATTATTGAACACAACGCTCTTAAACTTCTCTACAACTGGCACTGCAGAAAAAGCTGCTTTTGAAATTACACTTATGGAAGCCATGCACAGTTATTTTGTTTACGTCGTATACACATCTTGTGGCATCACACAAATAAAATTGGAAGGCAATACAGAGGATTGGGAATTGATATTGTCTAAAACCAAGGCTTTGGAGAAATACGACTTAGAATGGTGGACTAAAGATTTAATTCCTGTTTTAGAAAAATTTGTGGAGGCCTCAAAAGGGAAAACAGATATTGAGTTTTGGGGGCAGATGTACAAAAGTTTCGGGGGCAGTGGTGCCCCTTTAATTGATGGATGGATTCTCAAGTTCTTTCCTTATCTCAAAGATAAAGTAACCACCGAAGATTTCCCCTCTGGAATGGCCAAAGCAGATTTTTACTGGATTTACCAAGGTTTAGAATTTCAAATGGAGTTTTTGGCAGGATTTGTAGGGGTCAAACAAGACAAAGAAACCTTAGAACTGAGACCCGAGATCGGCTGGGCCATCAGAGATACTGGTAAACAAGGGATAAAGGATGATGATGCAAATTACAAGGATGAGATTCTAAACCCTTTCGAACCTGTTATTCCAAAATAAAAAAGCCAATCATCAACATATATTTAAATCACTTTACAGCTTCTAAATGATCGTCCCAGTCTTTAGGCTTAGGGTCGTGCAATTTGCCTTCAAGTTTGGCAATGAGGGTAGAAACTGTAGCATCTCCAGTGACATTAATAACTGTTCTACACATATCTAGAGGTCGATCTACCGCAAAAATCAAGGCCAATCCAATGGCCAGCTTATCTGCTGGAAAGCCCACAGATTCTAAAACAATGACCAACATCACCATGCCAGCACCGGGCACAGCCGCACTACCTATGGAGGCCAAAAGAGCGGTAAGTACAATCATCAATTGGTCTGCAAATGTCAAATCAAAATTAAGCGCTTGTGCGATAAAAACAGCGGCAACGGCTTGGTAAAGGCTGGTTCCATCCATATTGATGGTCGCACCAACTGGCAACACAAAACTAGACACTTCCTTGTCAACACCAACATGCTCCTCCACCCGTTCCATGGTCACTGGAAGCGTGGCAGCACTGCTGCTGGTCGAAAAGGCCAGCAATTGCGCGGGACTAATTTGCTTTAAAAACCAAAAGGGATTCTTTTTGACCACAAAAGCCAAAACAAGAAGATAAAAACAGACCATTAAAAGTAAACCGCCCACAACGACAGAAGCGTAAAACAAAAGTGCATATAAAAGTTCTGGATCACCTGATGAAACCACAACGTTGGCCAAAAGCGCAAAAACAGCATAAGGGGCTGTTAACATAATCAAGTCTACCATTTTTAAAACCACATCATTCAGAGAATCAAATACATCTTTTATCGGTTTGGCGCGTTTCTCGCCAATAAGCAATAAAGAAATTCCCAAGAAAATAGACAGAAAAATAACTTGCAACATCAATTTGTTGTTGCTAAGGGCAGAAAACGCATTTTCTGGAACCATATCTACTACAAAATCAAGTGGACCGCTGTCTTGCTGGCGGCCAGCCTCTGCAATCTTGCCTTGCACACTGCTGTTGTTGGCATAGGTTGCAGTTAATTTAGAAATAGTGGCGTCTGAAACCCCATCACCAGGATTAAAAATATTAACCAAAGTCAAACCAATGCTGATGGCCACTACCGTTGTGAAAACGTAAATAATAATGGTCTTTAGACCAATAGAAGCAAATTTTGAAATGTCTTTTAAGTCGGAGATTCCCTTTATGAGAGAGGCTAAAATCAAAGGGACCGCAATTAACTTAAGCAGCTTTACAAAAATAGTCCCCAATGGCCTGATCCATGCTGTAATAAAAGTAGCACCCCATTCAATTTGAAGCATCAAAAAACCAAAAATCACGCCCAAAAGCATGCCAATTAATATTTTCCAATGCAAGGCCAAAGGTTTCATAATATTATAGTTTTGAAAGGCGGTTAAGCAGCGTGAAATCTGCCAAAACCAATGCTGCCATGGCTTCTACAATGGGAACGGCACGCGGTACCACACAAGGGTCGTGACGCCCCTTACCGTGCATTTTTACCGAATTACCAGTTTTATCAATTGTATCTTGTGATTGCATCACCGTGGCAACAGGTTTAAAAGCCACATTGAAATAAATATCCATTCCATTGCTGATGCCCCCTTGAATGCCACCCGAGTGGTTGGTCTTGGTAGTACCATCGCTATTAAAAGCGTCATTATGGACGCTGCCTTTCATTTTAACCCCATCAAAACCAGAACCATACTCAAATCCTTTGACAGCATTAATGGACAACATGGCTTTTCCCAGTTGGGCGTGTAATCTATCGTATACTGGCTCTCCGAGGCCCACGGGCACATTCTTTAGGACACAAGAAACCGTACCTCCTATGGTATCCCCTTCTTTTCGGATGGCTTTTATTTTTTCAATCATGGCTTCAGCTACAGTTATATCAGGACAGCGAACGATATTGGATTCGGTTTGTGATAAATCCAATTGGTGATGGTTTTTTGCTAAAGAAATGGTTCCAACTGAAGAGGTGTAAGCTGTTATGGAAATACCACTTAAAAATTGTTTCGCGATAGCACCTGCAACCACCCGACAAGCGGTTTCTCTGGCCGAGCTGCGGCCGCCCCCTCTGTAATCTCTTTGCCCATATTTTTCGTTGTAAGTAAAATCGGCGTGGCTGGGACGAAATACATCCTTGATGTGGCTGTAATCTTTCGATTTTTGATCGGTATTTTTAATGATAAATCCTATAGGCATTCCAGTGGTAACACCTTCAAAAATTCCGGATTGAAATGCGACTGTATCGGGTTCTTTCCGCTGGGTTACAATCTTGGATTGGCCAGGCTTGCGGCGGTCCATCTCTTGTTGAATTTTATCAAGATCAATAGAAACACCTGCAGGGCAACCATCAATTACACCGCCAATGGCAGGGCCATGAGATTCCCCAAAGGTTGTTAATTTAAAAATGTTTCCAAATGAATTTCCAGCCATAATGACAAAGCCTATTGATTAATATTAAGATGTAAAATTAATAAAATAAGCGCTAGCAGCCATTAAATTGAGATACAATTTTTTAGAGCAGTTTCGTAAACCGCTTCATAACTGGAAACAATTTGATGAATGTCAAATTTAGAAGCCACGGATTTTGCGGCCATTTTAAAGGTTTCAAGCCTATCAGAATCTTTTAAAATGTGAAGGGCATTTTTGGACATAGTTTCTATATCTCCCACTGGACTTAAAAACCCTGAGAGGCGATCAATGTTAACTTCTGGTAAACCACCAGAATCACTTGAAATGACAGGAACGCCTGACGCCATGGCTTCCAGGGCAGATAACCCAAAACTTTCAGTTTCTGAAGGCAAAAGAAATAAATCACTGAAACATAAAATTTTATTGACCTCGTTACTATTCCCTAAAAACACCACGCGGTCTTGAATTTCAAGCTGTGCACAGAGACGTTCGGCATAAGCACGCTCAGGCCCCTCTCCAACCATCATCAATTTAGAAGGGATTTCTTTTTGAATGTTATTAAAGATGTGAATCACATCAGGAATGCGTTTTACGGGTCTAAAATTACTCACGTGAGTTATCACGCGCTCTTCAGCACTTGCTAAAAGCCCTCGTGGACATAAATTGACTGTCTCTTTATACTTCTTTAAATCTATAAAATTTGGAATAACATTGATGTCTTTCTGGGTATTAAACAACCTTTGGGTTACGTCTTTTAAACTTTGAGATACTGATGTAACGGCATCAGATTGATTGATACTAAAAGTTACTGCCGTTTTGTAAAAAGGATGGCTTCCCACAAGCGTTACATCTGTACCGTGTAAAGTGGTCACAATTGGCAATACAATGCCTTCTTGATGTAACATTTGTTTAGCCATATAGCCAGCGTAGGCATGTGGGATGGCATAATGTACATGCAATACATCAATTTTATACATTTTGACCATGTCCACAATCTTACTGGACAATGCCAATTCATAGGGCTGGTAATGAAATAATGGGTAATCTGGCACATTAACTTCGTGAAAATGAACATTTTCGCTGATCAGTTCAAGCCGTACAGGCTGTCGGTATGTTATAAAATGGACTTCATGCCCTTTTCGAGACAACTCCAGGCCAAGCTCTGTAGCAATCACGCCACTGCCGCCAAAGGTGGGATAACAAACAATTCCTATTTTCATTTTAATCTGTAATGGCTTCTTGAATAAAGCGTTGGATTTCGGTCCGAATATTGTCCTCAAGCAAGCGGTTATTCTTGGAATCGGGATATGTTCGGTTGGACAAAAATACATAAATAATCGCTTCCTCAGGATCGGCCCAAGCAAAGGTGCCTGTAAATCCCGAATGCCCAAAACTTTGCATGGACACACAACCACAAGTAGGGCCATCTTCTTCCAGTTGGGGTTTATCAAAGCCCACTCCTCTTCTGTTATCGTCTTCACAATAATAGCAGGTGTTAAAAGCAGTAATGGTTTGAGGTTTGATAAAGTTTTCTCCGCCATAAGTCCCCTTTTGCAAAAACATTTGCATCAACTTGGCCACATCATTTGCCGTACTAAATAAACCGGCATGCCCCCCCACTCCATTTTGCATAGCAGCGCCCATATCGTGCACATGACCATGAACTTTTTCAAAGCGAAAATAATTATCCTGTTCTGTAGGAATGATTTGAGTTTTATCGAAACGATTTAAAGGAAGATAGGTAGAAGAATTGGCGCCTATAGAACTGTAAAAGTGTTGTTGAATCAAATCATTTAATGGAAGCTCATAATGGTTCTCAATAAATTCCTTTAAAATGTAGTAAGGCAGATCGCTGTAGCGATATTTGCGCTTTTCTAAGAGCTCGGATGCAAAAATATTTTCATGAATACTGTCTGTAAAATCGGCACGGAGAAATGTGTTGTCCGAAATTTGAATCGGAAAATCTATAGATTTTTTAGTTCTGAAAAAATTTGGATGAGGTTTTTGGGTGACAGAATCTAAAGTAGCAGAGTAAAACGGGATCCAAGGTTTTAGTTGGGCAAAATGCGATAACATTTCTTTGAGGGTGATATGGGCTTTATTAGAATTTTTGTAGCTTGGCAATAAGGTTTCCAAGCGGTCGTCTAAGTTAACTACACCCAAATCGACCAACTCCATAAGCAGAGGCAGTGTAACTAAAATCTTAGTCAGTGAAGCTACATCGTACAAGTCCTTGGGGGAAACCTTTATCTTATTTTCATAGGTGTGGTGACCAAAACTTTTGTGGTAAACGACCTTGCCTTTACGTGCCACAAGGAGTTGTAAACCTGGTGTCATCTTTTTATCGATTGCCAAATGGGCCATAGAATCCAACTTAAGGAGCCGACTGGAACTCATGCCTACACTTTCTGGAACCCCATAAGCCAATCTTCCCAATGGTTGAGTTTGAATCCCTTGACCGACCTTAAAAGAGGAGTTGGAAATACTTACAGGTAATTTTCCTTTGGCGGGCAAAGCACCAAAAATAATTTGAGCGGCAACGCGCTGAGAAATTTCACTGTTTTGATAAGCCAACAAAATACTTTCTATATTTGAAAGTGATTTTAAAGCATTTAAGGCATAGGGCTTAGTAAAGACCGATAAAATTACTTTATTTTGACGGGCAATTTCTTGCAACCAAACCAATTCCTTATTTGAAAATTGATAAGCTTTCCAGGGACTTAAATTGGATTTATGAAATCCGATTATTACAGAACTATAAGAATTTAAAGAAGCTACCACCGCATCAAGGTTTTGAGATTCAATTTTATCCACCTTCGTATATTGTTGCAATGCATTATAAAAAGCATCGCCTGAATCGTCTCCCATCGGAAGGTAGGCAACCTTCTGTAATTGCAAATCATTTATCGGGATAGATGAATTTTTATTTTTAACAATCGTGTGTGCATTTTGCATCAAACGCTCATACAAAACATCGTCTATTGGACGGTTCAAGTCTTCAATAAGATTTTCGGTCGCTACAGGCTGATACATATGCAAACCTACTTTATATTTAGCGCTTAAAATCTTTTTGACAGAATAAGCCAAACGGGCCTCTGTAATATCTCCAGAATCATAGGCAGCTGTTATTTTTTCGATGCCTTGACTGACATCTTCAGACATCAACAACACATCGTTACCCGCCTTGAAGGCTTGCAAGTCAATGGCACCCGCTGTACTGTAATTTGAAACGCCTTTCATATCCAATGCGTCTGTAAAGATCAATCCCTTAAAATCGAGCTTTGATTTTAAAAGCTTGCTTACAATGCGTTCGGACAAAGAAGAGGGATATTGGCTTTTAGGTTCCAGTGCAGGCACATTTAAATGGGCCACCATGACACTGGTCAATCCATTTTTAATCAAAATTTTGTAGGGATATAATTCTACGTTTTGAAGGCGTTTTTTCCCAAAGCGAACCGTGGGCAAAGTTTTATGAGAATCTTTATCGGTATCGCCATGACCCGGAAAGTGTTTGGCATTGGCCAAAACACCCGTACTTTGGAGGCCTTGCATAAAAGCCAGAGCTTTTTCTGTAACATTTTGCTTTTCTTCACCAAATGAGCGGTTGCCAATGATGGGATTTATGGGGTTTGTATTGATATCGACAACTGGTGCAAAATTAAAGTGTACTCCCAGTCGTTTACAATGTGATCCAATATGCTGGCCTGTTTGTCGTATCAATTCCAAGTCTGTTATAGCTCCTAATGTCATGTTCCAAGGAAATGCATATGTCGAATCAAGCCGCATGTTTAAACCCCACTCGGCATCCATACCCACCAACAATGGAAGCTTGGATACCGCTTGTAGTTCATTGTTTAAATGCGCTTGGCGGACAGGACCTCCCTTTGAATAAATCAAACCTCCAATCTGATGTTGCTCAATAAGGTTGATGAGTTTGTCCTTGTTGAGATTCTTTTTATCAGAAAAAACTTGAACCATAAAAAGTTGACCTATTTTTTGCTTTGTACTCAAAGAGCTGTATACACTGTCAACCCATTGATTTTGTGCTAATGAATCTGGTGCGGTTAGAGGCGATTGCGCAGCCAATAAATACATATTGAGGCCTAAAAAAAGGGGGAGGATAGAACGCATAAATAAGTTTTCAGTATGGTTGAAAATACCATGCCAAATTACTGTTTTTTGCTTAAAATTTAACAACTATAACCCGTATAATTTATTAAAAAGAGATGGTTTTTATAAATAAAAGCCCTTTGGCATGTATATTGAATGTATGATTTAAAAAAAACAAATACCATGAAAAAAATCACTTACCTACTCATAATTATGCTTGTTTGTAACCAAGCATTTGCACAATCTAAAAATTTCATTGACCAAGCCTATCTTGAAACAACTGCAAAAGTTGATACACTGGTGGTCCCTGACCAAATCTTTCTTTCCATTTACATTGATGAAGGGGAAGACCGCAATAAAACATCTCTAGAAAAACAAGAAAAGGAAATGGCAAAAGTGTTGGAAAATTTAGGAATTGACCTAAAAAAACAATTGAAACTGCAAGACATGACCAGTGCCTATAAAAAATATTTTTTAAAGAAAAAAAATGTTCTTAAGTCTAAATTGTACACGCTTGAGGTTTACGACGCCATGACGGCTGGAAAAGTACTCATTGGGCTTGAAAGCAAGGGAATTTCAAATGTTGTTTTAACGAAAACAGCTTACTCAAAAATGGAATCGCTAAAACTTACACTAAAATCCAAAGCCATTTTAAAAGCAAAGAGCAATGGGATGGCACTCACAGGGCCTTTGAATCAGGTCTTGGGAAAAGCCATATACATTAGTGATCAATACCAAAGCAATCCATATTACAAAAATCACGCAATGCTAGTTGAGGTTGCTGATGCTGAGGATGCTGAAACCAAAAGCGGTATTGAAACCCCCATTGATATTGAGTTTTCAAAAATTAAACTGGAATGTCAAATAAGTGTGAAATTTGCGCTCAACTAAAAAAACGGGCATGCCAACTATCAATTGCAGGAACTTCCCAGTGTTCTAAGTATTCTGCTTTTGTTTGAACCAGATGGTTAAAGACAATGGTGTTTTTAGAAACTGCTTTGTCTTTAGCCATTTTTTTAAAGTCTTTAAGTGTTTTGTAGGCGACATAATCACCTTGTTTGTAGGAGACGTTTAATTTATCCAAAAGGTCTACTTTATAGGTTGTTTCCAACTGCTTTATAAAATGAACAGAGGCATCTATAGAACAACCTGTTGCCTTTTGCTTTTCTTGATCCAATCCAATGATTATAAAGCGCTTGTACTTGAATTCAAAGGCCGCCTTTAAATCGGCACCATGGGCAGTCCAGCCCTCTAAAAAAGTTTGTAATTTTTTGGAGATATCAAGAATTTCTTCTTTGGAAAAGGAGCGGTTGCATTGGTAAATCCAAATGCGTGCAGTTTGTGGCAATGTTTGAAAGTCAACAATCATGCTTATAAATCTTTTGCTTCGGCAATCATTTCTGCAACATCTTTAACCTTCACTTGACCTTCAGCCTTGTTTTTAACCCCGTCTGTCATCATAGTATTGCAGAAAGGACAGCCAGCGGCGATAATGTCGGGCTTTGTCTCTAATGCTTGCTCTGTGCGTTCTATATTAATTTCTTTATTGCCGGGTTCCGCATCCTTAAACATTTGAGCACCACCCGCACCACAGCACAGACCATTTCTGCGTGATTTTTTCATTTCTACTAGCTGGGCATCCAATTTTTTAATCAAATCTCTAGGGGCTTCATAAATGTTATTGGCACGCCCCAAATAACAAGGGTCATGGAAAGTAATGCGTTTACCTCTAAATTGACCACCCTCAATAGTGAGTCTACCGTACTCTAGAAGGCTTTTCAAAAACTGGGTGTGGTGTACAACCTCATAACGCCCACCCAAAGAGGGATATTCGTTTTTAATGGTATTGAAACAGTGTGGACAGGCAGTAACTATTTTTTTTACTTCATATAAATTCATTACTTCAATGTTAGTGACCGCTTGCATTTGAAATAAAAACTCATTGCCAGCACGTTTAGCAGGGTCTCCGGTACAACTTTCTTCGGTCCCCAAAACTGCAAATGAAACCTTAGCACTGTGCATGATTTTAACAAGAGCCTTAGTGATTTTTTTGGCTCTATCATCAAAACTTCCAGCACAACCAACCCAAAACAAAACTTCAGGGGAAATTCCCTGTGCGTGCAATTCGGCCATGGTGGGTACTTTTAGTGCTTCTTTCATTTGTTTATTTCATTTTTATTCGTTTTTTCCGTCGTCAAAAACTTGAATGGTAACTTCTTTTTCTACTAGGTCTGTAAACTTTCCTCTGTATCGAGTAGCTTTTACCAAATGGTTATCAATCCAGTGGTAGTTACCACCTCGTGGTTTGCCCATCAATAAAGTGTGGTAATTGAAACCATATTTTTTCAACCAAGTTTCAGTCACCATTCTATGCTCTTCTGTTCGCGAGGTAAAAAAACAAATCATATGGCCTTCTGCGTACCATTTATTACAGGTTTTTTTGGCATCTTCAAAAGGAAGACAAGTGGCCATACGTTCGGGTTCTTCATTGGGAACGTCCTCGGTAATGGTTCCGTCAATGTCAATTAAATAATTTTTGACACCCTCTGGTAAGACAGGACTTATCAGTTCTCCTTCTTCAACTTTTTGATGTAATAATGCGTCTGCTTCTTCTCGTTTCATTTTTATAATTTAATTTATTCGTTATTCCAGTTTAATCGGTCCATTTGGTTGTACGGCCATGGAGCGCCGTTATTTTCTATATTGGTCATCATATTGTTGAGTTCCACTGGCGCTGCGCTTTGTTCCATGACAAGATAGCGGCGTAAATCTAGAATAATAGATAGTGGATTAATGCTTACAGGGCATGCCTCAACACAAGCATTGCAGCTCGTACAAGCCCAAATTTCTTCATTGCTGATATAATTACCGAGGAGTTGTTTGCCATCAGAAATAAACTTTCCTTTATTGTTGTTAATGTTTTTTGCCACTTCTTGCAAGCGGTCACGGGTATCCATCATGATCTTTCGAGGTGATAATTTCTTGCCGGTTTGATTTGCGGGACATTCGCTAGTACAGCGACCACACTCTGTACAAGTGTAGGCATTGAGCAATTGAATTCTGTTCAAATCAAAAACATCACTGACTCCAAATTTTTCTGGATCCTCAGCGCCATCTTCTGGAACTGCATACGGATCGGCATCGGGATCCATCATTAACTTGACTTCATTGGTCACAGACTCAAGGTTGTTTAATTGTCCATTGGGTTCTAAACTGCCAAAATAGGTGTTTGGAAAGGCCAAAATAATGTGCAAATGTTTTGAATAGTACAAATAATTCAGGAAGATTAAAATCCCAATAATGTGAAGCCACCAAGCAGTTCTTTCTATGGCATGCAATGGCATTCCCTCAAACCACGGCGCAACAAATCCGCTAACGATATTACCTGAACCCATGGCCTGGAATTCTACATCTGTGGCATTCATGGTGATAAAAAGCCCCATAAGGATAATTTCAAAATAAATGATAAGATTGGCATCTCGTTTGGGCCAGCCTTTCATTTCGGGACTCAAAAAACGTTTAAGCTGCATGACATTTCTACGAGTCCAAAAGAAAATAACGGCCACAAAAACTAAAAGTGCTAGAATTTCAAAAGTCCCGATTAAGATTCCGTACAAAGGGCCTATGGAAGAAAAAATACGGTGGGTTCCAAAAAGACCATCAATTACAATTTCTAAAACTTCAATATTGATAATGACAAATCCAATGTATACGATGATATGTAAAAGTCCTGATATTGGACGCCTGACCATCTTACTCTGCCCCAAGGCAATACGTGTCATATTCACCCATCGTTGTTTGCGAGATCCCACTACTGGTTTATCGACTCCCAGTTTAATATTTCGCTTAAGCTTCTGGATATTTCGCACAAAAAAACCAATGCCAGCAGCTAAAAGAAGTCCAAAAATAATATTTGGCAAAAACGTCATAAATAGTGATTAGTTTTTTGATTCCTCACTTGATTCTTCAACTGATTTTTCGGAAACATAGGGTTTGTTCTTTTTTCCAAATAATGAAAAATGCACATAACGTTTGGGATTTAATTTCATATCCTCTAACAAAGCTTCCAATTGGCCTAAAGCCCCTTCTAAATTATTATACAATGCCTCGTCTTTCATGAGCTTACCAACAGAACCCTCACCTTGTTCAATGTTTGACAAGAGCGTGTCGAAGTTTGTGATTGTGGACTGTAAGCCTGCAATTGTTTCTGCTAGGTCTGCTTCAGAAAGTGAGGCGCTCACTTCTGACAAGTCTTCTGAAATTGTACTAAAATTTCCCAAAGTGGTGGTAACAGATTCCTCATTATTTTCCAAGAGTGTTTGAAGTGCATTAGAAGTTTTTTCAAAAGAACTAATGGTCTTTTCCAACTGAAATATACTCCCTTTTATGTTTGACTTTGTTTCTTCATCAAAAATACTGTTGATGTTGTTTAGCAATGTATCGGCACTCAACATCACAGACTCAATTTTTTCTTGCAGTGGGGTTAAACGTTGATTTACAAGTTCTGTCAAACCTGGTTTTATCTCAGATCTCAAAACATCGCCAGACTCAACATCTTCGCCACCGTCATTGGCAGGAATAATGGCAATGGCTTTACCGCCTATAAGTCCGGATTCATACAATTGCGCACTGCTGTTTTTTGAAAATTTAAAATCACTTTCTATTAGCATGGAAACCCTCAACATCCCACTACCATCATCAGCAAACATAATGTCTTGAACTTTTCCAACTTTATGTCCATTGATGGTAACAGCCGAAGATATGGCCAAGCCCTCAACATTTGAGTAAACAGCCGTTATTTCACGGGAGCTACTCAAAAGGTTTTCTCCTTTGAGGTAGTTGAAAATAAAAATGAACAACAAGATTCCCGATAGGACCAAAATTGCTGTTTTAATTTCTTTTGATTTTTTCAATATTTTTGTTTTAGAAGCACTACAAATCTAATAATTAATTTATAAAATTGAAGGCTAATTATTTTTAGTTTTTATGGCATTTTCAATCGAAATCCTATCACCATTTAGATAGGCCACTACAAAAGCAGTAGTGTAGCCACGTGAAACGACCATATCTTTCATTATAACTGCCTGATTGTAATCTTTTGTTTCTCCGTAAAAATAACGCCATATTTTACCCTTTTTTTTACGGCTTAACTCATCAAGCCCATTAAAATTGTAGGGCTTTAAAGCCAATTTTTTTGAGCTGGCAGCAATTTGGACTTTAAAGATAATGTTCGCAGTTTCTAATGGAGTTGAAATTGGAGTCTCGAGGATATCAATGTCTGGATTAAGAATTGATTTATAACTTAAAATTGCATCCGAAATACTTTTAGAAACTTCAATTTTACCGCGTTTAGAATTGAGGTAATCTCCTTCTTTTTTGTTGGTAATAAAACCCGTTTCAACCAAGACACTAGGCATGTAGGTATTGTGAAGCACCCAAAAACCGGCTTGCTTTACTCCTCTGTTTTTCCGTTTTAAAGTTTCTGTAAAATTCTTTTGTATGGTGCTGGCCAATAAAATGCTCTGGTCTAAATAGTCTTCTTGCAACAAGGTTAAGCCAATAAAAGATTCTGGAGAAGTAGGATCAAAGCCTTCATAGTTTTTTTCGTAGTCTTTTTCTAAAAAAATAACTTCATTTTCCTTTTGTGCGACTTTGAAGTTCGAGTCATTTCTGTGAAGGCCAAGAACATAGGTTTCAGTACCATGGGCTTGAGAGTCATGAGCGTTGCAATGCACGGAAACAAACAAATCGGCATCAGCCTTGTTGGCTATAGTTGCACGTTCCCTTAATTCTAAAAAAATATCGGTTTTTCGTGTGTAGATAACAGAGACACCCGGAACAGATTCAAGATTTTTACCAACTTTCAAAACAATGTCCAAGGCAATGTCTTTTTCTTTGTAACCATATGACGTTGGCCGACCAGGATCTTTGCCACCATGGCCTGCGTCTAAGACCACCACAAAAGATTTGGTATCGTTTTTGAGTTGTGCTTTGGTAATCAATCCAAAAAAACACAATAAGATTGTGAAAAAAGATTTAATTTGCATTATAATCAATTACTTTAAAGCGCGGGGACATTTTAAACATTAAATCACAAAAAAATATATGTAATTTTGATTTTTCAAAAACCGAGCCAAACAAAACAAAAATACACCTAAAAGCGTTGAAAACAACTCTCTTTCAAATACTTTTTTACGCAAGTTTTACAATGCTTACAAACATTTTTGGGTATGCGCAGGACCGCTCTAACAAAGAAAATACAGTTCGTGAAAATCCAATAGAATCAAACTTGGATTCACTGCAACAATCAACAGTTAAAAATAGTAATGCTGTATTGAAAGCTGATACAGTTGTTGTAGATTCCATTATCAATGATAGCATTTCAAAACCCAAGAGTTTTTTAGAAGCTACTGTCAATTATACAGCCAAAGACTACACTTCCGTGAATCAAAAAACGAAACAAATATTCCTTTACAATGAAGCCCAAATTAAATATCAAGATATGGATATTCAATCCGGAGTCATTGTGATTGATTATGCCAATGACCTTGTTTATGCTGGACGCTTAAAAGACAGTGCAGGGGTTTATTCCCAAAAACCCATATTCAAACAAGGTGCGGATGTGGTTGAGCCAGATTCGATTGTTTTTAATATGAAAACAAAAAAAGCATTGATATGGAACTCTAAAACGGAACAGCAAGGGGGGCGTATCATTTCTGAGTTGAGTAAAAAAGAAAACGACTCTGTGTATTTTGTAAAGCGAGCGAAATTTACGACCTCTCAAAATGAAGAAAATCCAGAATATTACTTTTTACTGAGAAAGGCTAAGGTTGTACCAGGAAAAAAAATTGTTACAGGATTGACCAATATGTTTATTGCTGATGTACCCACGCCCATTGGTATGCCATTTGCTTTTTTCCCACTGACCAACAAACGAACCTCTGGCGTTATTTTTCCTTCTTTTGGACAACAGAACGAACGCGGTTATTTTTTACAAAATGGCGGCTATTATTTTCCAATTAGTGATTATGCCGATTTGGCCATCCTGGGTGATTATTACACTAACGGGAGCTATGGTTTACGTTTAGAAAGTAATTATGCTGTACGTTATAAATTTAGAGGGGGAATCAGCTTTAGGTATGAAAATTTAATCAACAGTGAACGGGGCTTTCCGGATTACTCTAAAAGCGTTATTTACAACCTGAGATGGAACCAAAGTCAGGACAGTAAATCAAATCCCAATTCTCGTTTCTCAGCCTCAGTTAATTTGGGCAGCAGTACGTATTTTAGACAATCTGTCAACCAACTGAATAATTCCAACTTTTTGAACAATACTTTGGCGTCCTCAGTTTCTTATTCAAAAACATTCCGTGGGGAACCTCAAGTCAATATGAGTGTAACAGCTACTCACTCTCAAAATACAAATACCAAAGCCATTAATATGACACTCCCTACATTCCAAGCCAGTGTGGATCGAATTTTCCCATTAGCACCAAAAACGGGAAGTAAAAAAGGAATCATTCAGAACATTAATTTTCAATACAACGTTCGCGGTGAAAACCGCATTCAAACAACCGACTCTTTGTTTTTTAAACCAGAGATGTTTGAAAATGCAAAAACGGGGGTTCAACATTCGATTCCAATAAGTACAAATTTTAAATTATTTAAATATTTCAGCATGAGCGCGAGTACCAACTTAAACCACGTCTGGTCCTTTAATACTGTTGAAAAAAACTATGACATATCCAATCAAGAGGTTATCACAGTTCAGTCGAAAGAATTTGACTCATATACTACCTATAATTTTAGCACCAGTTTGGGAACCACGATTTATGGTATGTTTGATTTTGGAGAGGATAAAAAAATACAAGCCATTCGGCATGTCATGCGCCCTTCGGTAAGTTATAATATCAATCCTGAATTTAATCAGTATTACGATACATACGAAGTGGTGAGTGCCGATGGAATTACATCGGAAGAAGTCGAATATACCCGATTTGAACAATCCCTTTTTGGTACACCCGGTAATCGTTTTTCAAGCAGTATCGGACTTTCTCTCAGTAATAATATTGAGGCCAAAATTAGAGACAAAGACAGTACAGCAACTGAGCCAAAGAAAGTGTTTTTATTGAATTCGTTTAACTTTTCTACCAATTATAACGTAGCAGCCGACTCTTTAAATTGGAGTCCATTAAGAATGACTGGAGGTACTCAGATTTTTGACAATAAAATGAGCGTCAATTTTGGAGCAACCCTTGACCCTTATGCGTTAAATAATAACAATCAAAAAATCAATACGCTGAATATTAGTAATGGAGGGAGCTTGTTTCGTGTAACAACTGCAAATCTAACCATGGGGTATAGCATTTCAAGCGACTCATTTGAGGGCAAGGGTTCAAATGCAAATGATGCCAGCTCAAAAGAATCCATAAGAAGTGGTGGCCGTGCTGATGATTTATTTGGAAAACCACAAGATTTTGCAAATCAACAGTTTAGTGAGGCTGCTGACGCTAAAGAGCCCTCCCCTACAGATTTGTATAAATATAAACTTCCTTGGAGTCTTCGACTGGCTTATGCCTTGAATTACAATAATTCTAGGCGACAAAATGAAATATCGTCACATTCATTAATGTTCTCTGGAGATGTAGAATTGTCTCCGCGCTGGAGTGTAGGGGTATCTTCTGGTTATGATTTCAAAAATAAAGGGGTAACCTATACCCAATTGCGTTTTGAGCGTGACTTAGAAAGTTGGCGAATGAATTTTTCTTGGATACCATTTAGCAACAGAAGTTCTTGGAACTTCTTCATAGGAATCCGATCTAGCATTTTAAGCGATCTTAAATTCGATAAACAGCGACAAAGAGACAAGCAACTATAAAAATAGAACCATGAAAAAAATTATCACCACGGAAAAAGCACCCGCTCCCATCGGCCCATACAATCAAGCAGTCATGTTGGGGAATATGCTTTACACTTCGGGCCAAATTGCAATTGACCCCAAAAGCGGAAAATTAATTACTGACACTATTGAAGCTGAAACAACTTTAGTAATGCAGAATTTAAAGGCCATCTTAGAAGCTGCAAACATGAGCTTTAAAAATGTTATTAAATCTTCAATTTTTGTTTCGGATATGAATGACTTTTCAAAAATTAATGCGGTTTATGGCCAATATTTCAATCCTGAAACAGCACCGGCTAGAGAAACTGTTGAAGTGGCCAATTTGCCCAAATTTGTAAATGTAGAAATTAGTGTGATTGCAGCAGTTTAAAACTAAGCTTCAAGCGCCTTGACTTGTTGTAGGTGAAATGCGGTCAGGCCCTCTATTGGACGCCTTTGAAAATTACCAACCTTAAATCCAAATTCTTCAGCGACTGCTTTTATTTCGTCTTGAAGAAAAAATGATATGGAGCCAGCAAAATGAACTGGAACAGACTTAATTTCTGATTCATATTGTAAAATCATCGTTTTTACAAAAGCCCGCAGGCCTTTTTTTATAATGCCTTGAATATAATCCGACTCTTTATTTAAAATTAAAAATTCTGCAAACTTGGCTAGATAAGCGTTTGGATTGGGGTTTTTGTAGAGATTTGACTTTATAAAGTCATCATCCAAATTGTAACGCGTCTTGAACATCAATTTAAAATTGTGAGGCATAAAATTAAAATAGTAATCTCTTAGTAACTGCCTTCCGAAGTAATTACCAGAACCATCATCCATGATGGAATACCCTAAGGACGTAACACGCTGCTGAGCGTTATGGCCATCAAAATAGGTACAATTTGAACCAGTGCCTAAAATACAGATCACTGCTGCATGATTTTCTAGGCCTATAGTTGAATATATTGCAGCATAGGTGTCTTCTTTGACTTTGACTTTAGCATTAGAAAATATGCTTTTTAAAACTCTTTCTAGTATTTTTGGCGCCTCGATGGTCCCACAACCAGCGCCATAAAAGAACACATACTCAACAAAATTTTTATGCTCTATGAGGGTTTTATTTTCATTGATGATTTCAAAAGCCTCTGGCTCGGAAATTATCGCAGGATTGAGACCTTTAGTACGTTGTTTTTCAAATAAATAAGTACCATTTTTGGAGTCGATTGCAATCCAATCACTCTTAGTAGATCCACTATCGACTATCAGAATCATATCAAAAACATTTGTTCAAAAAACACACCATCTTGGTGGTGTTTTTTTGTAGTATTAAATCGAATTAATGTACTGTGCTAAATCTACTAATTTTGAAGAATAACCATATTCGTTATCGTACCATGAAATTAATTTTACGAAATTGTCGTTAAGACCGATACTCGCATTGGCATCGAAAGTACTTGTTTTAGATTCTGAAACAAAGTCCTGTGAAACTACGCCTTCTTCAGTGTAACCCAAAATTCCTTTGAGTTCGTTTTCAGAGGCTTTTTTTAGCGCTGCTTTAACCTCTTCAAAAGTTGCACTTTTCTCCAATCTACATGTTAAATCTACAACAGAAACGTCCACTGTGGGAACTCTGAAAGCCATTCCTGTCAACTTTCCGTTCAGTTCAGGAATTACTTTACCAACAGCTTTCGCAGCACCGGTTGAGGCAGGAACAATATTATTTAAAGAAGCACGTCCTAAGCGGTAATTTTTTCGGGAAGGTCCGTCTACAGTAAATTGGGTCGCTGTCGCTGCATGAACAGTAGTCATAAGACCTTCTGCCAATCCAAAATTATCATGAATTACTTTGGCCAATGGTGCTAAACAATTGGTGGTACATGATGCATTAGAAACAATGGTATGTTCGGCAGTAATGTTTTGGTGGTTGACGCCCATGACAAACATAGGCGCATCCGCCGAGGGTGCTGAGATTGCTACTTTTTTAGCACCAGCGTTAATGTGTTTTTGTGCCCCTTCAAGCGTGGTGAATATTCCTGTACAATCCATAACGACATCGACCCCTATGGCATCCCACTTCAGGTCTTCAGGATTACGCTCAGCCGTGACTCTAATTTCATTGCCATTGACAACCAAATTTCCATTTTTGACATCAATGGTTCCACTGAATTGACCGTGAACAGAGTCGTACTTTAAAAGGTAAGCTAGATGCTCAACATCTAAAAGATCATTAATCCCTACAATTTGAACATCTGGGCGTTCAGTTGCAATTCTAAAAGCTATTCTTCCAATTCTTCCGAACCCGTTGATGCCAATTTTAATAGTAGTCATTTTTTATTTTTTTTGGTTAATTAATTTTAAATATTTAAAATGTCTGAAACCCTAAGGAGTTCTTCATCAATTTTGGTGTATCCTTTGACTGCTTTGTCTATAGGATACAATTCAATTTTATTATTCACGGTTCCAACCATTACGTTGTTTTTTCCGTCTAAGAGAGACTCTACCGCCTTAACTCCCATTTTTGAAGCCAGAACTCTATCAAAACAGCTAGGAGCACCGCCGCGCTGCATGTGGCCTAGTACAGAAACTCGAACATCGTAACCTTCTAAATTTTCTTCAACGTAATCTCGAAGCTCAAAAACATTATTTCCTGTTTTATCGCCTTCAGCAACCAATACAATTGTGGATGATTTCCCACTTTTTTTGCTTTTACGTAATGATTCCAATAGGCGATCCAATCCTAAATTTTCTTCAGGAACTAAAATTTCTTCAGCACCAGAACCAACACCAGCATTCAGGGCTATGTGCCCAACGTCTCGTCCCATCACTTCAACAAAAAACAAACGTTTGTGAGAGCTTGCAGTATCTCTAATTTTATCAATAGCTTCTACCGCGGTATTAAGTGCGGTATCGTATCCCAGTGTGAAATTCGTTCCTAAAATATCATTGTCAATTGTACCAGGGATGCCGATAATTGGAAAATTAAATTCTTTACTGAAAATCATACCTCCGGTGAAAGTACCGTCCCCACCAATGAGAACTAAAGCATCAATGTTTTTTTTAATCAAATGATCGTATGCTAATTTTCTGCCTTCTTTAGTTCTAAATGCATCTGATCTTGCAGATTTTAAAAATGTTCCCCCTTTACTGATGATATAATTAACGCTTCGTGCATTTAAATCCTTAAAATCACCCTCGATCATGCCTTCGTATCCTCTGTAGATTCCAACACAGCCAATTTTATAGAACGCACATGTCCTTACAACAGCGCGTATAGCAGCATTCATCCCTGGAGCATCTCCTCCAGAGGTTAAAACCCCAATTTTTTTGATTAACTTAGACATTGATTAATATTTGAATTTTCAAAATTACTAAACTTATATCTTAAACGTACAACTCTTCAAAAGAAATTTTCTATTATTAATAAAAATCAAACGATTTCGTTAATAACTAGTTGTCAATTTTAGTTAAATATTGCTATTTCAATAAGATTTGATGGAAAACTATTTGAATTCAATGTAAGATGGTAACTGATCATCTTTGCTGGAGTTATTGAATTCTTCTTTAATTATTTCATCTTTTTGAGAAAATAATTCATTGAACAATTCTCTTAAATTATCAAACTCGATGTTATAAGACAATCCCAGTCCCTGGGTATATCCAATTTGTTCTCCAAAATTTTGTATGCTATTTTCCCTATTGAAGAACTTTAATGACAAAGTGCGGTCTTCATTGAGTAAAACCTCAACTTCAAAATCTCCAGCGACAGTGGATTGGCTTACGCCACCGACAGGAACACCTACTTTACCATTAACCAGGACATTATCACTTATTTTAGTTGAAAGTGTGACCCCTACTCTACTAGAGGTTTCATATTCAGGGGTATTTTTACCTATGTCCAAATCCAATCCTAATTTTACTTTATTGTCATCATCCGATAAAATATCGTTTAGAACATTTGCAACTCCATCCGAAAACAATTCAAATGCATCTTGAGAGTCTAAAGCAATTTTACTCCTAAAAGCCCCTGTTGCTAGAAGTGAAAGTGCCTGAAATTGTCTTTTATCTTTGTCGCGAAGACGGTCCCTTAGCTCGTTGTTTAACGTCGAATTTACTTTTGGAAATCGAATGTCAAAATCTAGCTCTGGTTTTTCTAAAGCTCCCGTAAGATGAACTTTAACCTCGGCAGGAATGCTTTGATTGATGGGATTGTCTAATAAAGTTGAAGGATTGACATTGATATCATCATAAATCGCTTCAATATTAATTTCAGCTTGCAGTGGATTGCCTTCCCAAAGCAGAGAACCATCTTTTACCAATTTAAATTTTTTCTGAACAATTTTTCCCAAACTATAGTTGTAGTATCCGGAAAGCACTAAAAAATCTCCAAACATTTGAAACTTATCATTGGTGTTTATTTGTGCGAGGATACTGCCATTCCCACGTCCTAAAATAGAACTTCCCGTTTCACGATCTATGACTATTTCAATTTCAGCGTCATCTGTCACATCCATATTAAATTCCATTTCCAATCCTTTGATGTCATCTAACTTCACAGATCTGCGATTGGTTTGTTGGGTTTTTTCTTCTGGACTCAAAAATTTAACATAAGAATTTTCAGAGATTATTTCGCTGTCGTTCAGAGGAATTTTGAAAATTGTTCCCTTTGAAGTTACAACATTTGCCTCAATAAATAATTGATTCATAGGACCAAAAATATCAATATTACCACCCACAAAACCGGTTCCATAATACAAAGACTCTTCTGTTTCGTTTGTATTTAATACAAGTAACCGTTCAGAGTCAATCGTTGTATCCAAAGACCAGTTCGCGAAATTATTGTGACTCATTTTTCCTCTTAATATACCTTTTGAGGAAAAAGTAGTATCTGTAAAATTTGCGGCCTCAAAAACAAAACTCTGGGCTGCTAAATTAATTTTCGTGTTGTCCTCAAATGCATAATCAATATTGAGGTAAGGCACAGAAATGCCGCCTTTATCCAATATTAGAGCACCATTAATTTGAGGTTTTTCAAGACGGCCAGTGATTTTTGAGCTGCCAGTGATAAACCCTCTGATATTTGTTATCGCACCACCGCCAAAGGGGTTTAATGGATCCAAAATAAAATCCTTAAACTTTAAATCTAAGTCTAAATTTGATTTTTTACCAGAGACATCTAAATTACCCTTAGCTGAAAACGATGCTGTTGTATCATTCTTGATTAGGATATCAACATCATAATTGGTCAAAGACGAATTTCCCTTAATATCTGCCTTAAAGGCTCCAAGATTAAATCCATTAACAGTAAAGTTGTCTATATCCAACATTGATTTAGGAAGATAAATATCATTGTATTTGGAGACATTAAGACCACCATTGACAATGCCTCCAAGACTTAGACTATCAATTTCAGGAGTTACTTTTGTTAAATCCACATTTTTAAATTCAAGATCTATATTTGTCGACAAAGAATCTTTGGCATTAGCACGCAGTGTTATTTTTTCGTCTCCGTGGGTCATCTCAATGGCATCCATTTCGAATCCTTTTGATTTTGAGTTAAAAATAAGTTCACTATCTTTTGAATCAGTGTTATTTAATTTCCACAAAGTATTTTTAAAATTTGCCGTGGAGGGTTTTAAACCTAAAACATAATTTTCAATATTACTGGTGTAGTATAAATTAAAATCATAGTTGTCTTGTTTTCGCTTTCCGCCTTTAAATTGAGATTTTATATGCAAGGTGTCGTTTACACGGAAATTAATCAAACTGAATTCATTCGCCTTTAAAAAAGGTGTACTCAGGCTGTCTAATTCAACATATGAATTAAATATAGGGTTGTTATTGTCAAACTTAATCTCCACCTGCCTTGCAAAAAAAGAGTCCATTCGGATATCTGGAGATTTGAATGTCAAAACAAATTTCTTTGGATTACTGTCCAATACGCCTTTAAAAAAGGTGTTGGCACCGAATTCTAATTCAGGATAAAAAACTTCTATTATTTTATTATAAACTTTAAAGTTAAATTTTAAAGACTGCCCAGGACTGATTAGATTTGAAGAAGATTGTGCATAAAGATTGCCTAAAGCATTTTCTAGCATCAAGGGAATTTGTTTCATTTTAAATACCCCTTCAAAGGTACCTTGAATGATTTCTGGTGAATCAAAATTGATGGTCCGAACTTGATTCAAATCGAAACTGGAAATGATTTGAAAATCATCAAAATAATAACTGTCATTTTGATTTTCGTAACGGGTTTTTGTAAACTGAATATTTCCATATAAATCATCTAAATTGGTACCCTTCATATCCATATCTACCTGACCTGTAAATACGGAAATAGTATCTCTAGATATAAAATTCAAAGCATTAAGATTTGCTTGTTCCACACGGGCTGAAAAATCGTATATATTTTCTGATCCTGAAAAGTCCACCAAGCCTGTAAAATCCAATTTAAGATTATCATCATCAGTTTTGAGCTCTCCACTAAAAATTCGATTTTCAATCAATCCTTTTACTTCAACATCCTTATAACTATAATTGTTATACTCTAAATCACTAAATATTCCTGCAACATCTGAACGAATACTTTCCATTGAAAAACCCTGCCCTTGAATAATTAAATTGGTATTCACAATACCAAAGTTTGTATCTTGGACAAGTGCACCCAAATCAAAATTAAAAAGGTCAAGCCGGCCATTGTAAATAGCAGTATTAATATCACTGTTAGTATCAAGACTTAAGTCTGTAGAAATTTGACCAAGGGCTGTGTCAATCTCGCAATTCAGACTAATTTTTGGTTCTGAAATGGCAAGTAGTCCTGAAGCTGAAAAGGTTCCCAAAAACTCTAAACTAGGGGGTAAATTTTTACCCAAAATCCTTGGAAGAATTTCTTTTAAATCTTTGTAAGTTGAAGAGAGCTGATTCAATTTTGCAGTCATTTCAAAAGATTGAAGCTCAGAAGCTTTTAAATTTTTAAAATTAAAATCCCCTTTAATTTTTGTACCCCCATTGGATTTAAGATCCAAATTTTGAGCGCTTAGTGCATTGATTGTACCCTCGAGCGCTGTATTGAAATTCACAGTTTTAGCCTTTCCAAATTCTGGGTAAAATACATTTAACTCTCCGAGATTAATGCGACTCTCCTTGAAATTTGCTTTCAACTGAACCTTTTCAGCAAACATTTTCAAATCTTCTCTATTGTATGAAAAAACCAAATTACCATTTAGGTATGAACCATTTGTTGCTATTTTTAAGTGTTCAAAAGACATCGCATTGGGGGTATATTTAAATTGGGTTTCTAAGTTTTGCATTTCGATACCACGAGCATCTTTGAAGCGCAACGCCTTAATTTGAGTCTGAACATCAGGACCTAAAATTAGAAAATCATCTGCGTTGATGTAAAGTTTTTGAAAATCTAAAATTTCTTGGACTGTTTTGTTTTCATCAGTTAATTTAAAATAGCTATCACGTATACGAAGATTTGTGGCAGACAATTCAAATAAGCGAGAAGCCTGATCGGACTTTTTAAACTTTCTTGTAAAGATATCCAAATTAGAAGCTTGTTCGCCACTGTAGGTGTTGATGTGAAAAAAAAGGCCATAAATATCAATAGCACCAAAGATCAACTTGTTGTCATTGATATTTGCAAAACTCAAAATAGAACTGTTGAGTTCTCTTATAGAAATTAGGGAGTCATTTTTATGGTCCTTTATGAGAATGTTTTTCAACTCAACGTCTCCATTGAATTGAAGCCCAACCTTTTCAACCTTGATATTGGTGTTAAATTTTTCATTGATTTGTTGGGTTGCATAAGTTCCAAAATAAGTTTGAACACTTGGAATTGAGACCAGCAATAGAAACACAATAAACAGTACTGCTAGTACTGTTAATCCCTTGACAAATATGTTGATACGTGCTCTAATGATTTCTAAGGTACGCTAAAATTATAAAATCCAAAACAAATGAAATTAAACCAAATTAATGAGCTAGAGATGAAACATTTTTTTATTACTTTGTAATATTGCAAAATTACATTGCAATAGTTCTGCCAAACTGCTACAAAGAAAACGAATAAAAAGAGGATATCCTTAAATGGTGAAAGAAAAAATATACATTTTGGGCATTGAATCGTCATGTGACGACACTGCAGCATCTGTTTTATGCGACGGTAAAATACTAAGTAATGTCATTGCAAATCAATCCATACACAATGCATATGGTGGGGTTGTTCCCGAACTCGCTTCAAGAGCCCATCAACAAAATATCATACCAGTGGTTCACCAAGCTTTAAAACAAGCTGGAGTATCCAAAACAGCACTTTCAGCAGTTGCTTTTACAAGAGGACCTGGCTTGATGGGATCGTTATTGGTAGGGACTTCATTTGCAAAATCTTTGGCCTATAGCCTTGAAATACCACTAATTGC
The DNA here is from genome assembly GCA_913031185.1 of uncultured Flavobacteriaceae bacterium. Classification (GTDB taxonomy): domain Bacteria; phylum Bacteroidota; class Bacteroidia; order Flavobacteriales; family Flavobacteriaceae; genus UBA3537. Next base: position 32,269 of record CAJWDI010000007.1, read on the forward strand.
GGTCAATCATATGCAAGCGCATATACTGGCCCATTTCATTGAAAAAACGGGATATGAAAAGCCCAAATTTCCATTTTTAGCCATGACTGTTTCTGGTGGACATACGCAAATTGTTCAAGTCAAAGATCATTTCGACATGAGCGTGATTGGTGAAACCATTGACGATGCCGTTGGGGAAGCTTTTGATAAAAGTGGAAAACTATTAGGACTTGGATATCCAGCAGGACCTGAAATTGACAAACGCGCTAAATTAGGGAATCCAAAGGCATTTCATTTTACAAAACCGAAAGTAAAAGGTTTAAACTTCAGCTTTTCGGGGCTAAAAACTGCCATTTTATATTTTGTTAAAAATAAAACTCAAGAAAACCCAAATTTTATCAAGAATAATCTCAATGATATATGCGCCTCCATTCAGTATACGATTGTAGGTATACTGATGGATAAACTAAAATTAGCAGTTAACCAAACGGGCATTAACCGCATCGCTATTGGAGGTGGTGTTTCTGCCAATTCAGGATTGAGAGAGGCCTTGAAAAATGCGGAACAAAGACACGGTTGGGTGACTCACATACCAGCGTTTGAATATACAACTGACAACGCTGCGATGATTGCCATTGTTGGGTATTTAAAGTATATAAAAAATGATTTTATAACACAAGAAATTACCGCCCAATCACGTTTAAAAATATAATAGTTAAAATGCAATTATTTTACAATTCTAAAATTCAAGCTCATCATAAAACATTTTATTTTGATAAGAATGAAAGTCGACATATTATAAAAGTACTGCGCAAGAAAATTCATGATAAAATATTTATCTCCAATGGCTTAGGGTGTATATTTGAAGCAGAAATAAATAGTGAAAATCAAAACAAATGCGAAGTTCTAATTTTAAATGTATCTGTTGAAAAGCCTAAAGATTTTAAAATTCACTTGGCAGTGGCGCCAACCAAATTAAATGATCGCTTTGAATGGTTTATAGAGAAGGCGACTGAAATTGGTGTGGATATTATTACTCCAATTTTTTGTACAAACAGCGAACGAAAAATTATAAAAGAAGGACGCTTTCAAAAAATACTTGAATCCGCTGCAAAACAGTCCTTAAGAGCGCATTTTCCGGTTCTTAAAAAGGCCATTTCTTTTAAAGAATTTGTTGCGCTTGCACCCAAGGAAAACTGTTTTATCGCCCATTGTTATGAGCGAACAAAAAAGCCCTTAAAAGAACTTGCACCGTATAAAAAAAATACAGTAGTTATGATTGGCCCAGAAGGTGATTTTAGTCTTGAAGAAATTCAAATTGCTCAGAATGCAGGTTTTCGTTCTGTAAGTCTGGGCAAAGCACGACTGCGAACCGAGACAGCAGCTATTGTCGCATGTCATACCCTACAGCTTTATAATGAATAAATCATTTTTCATATCGTTTTTTCTATTGATAACTTTAGGAAACCTGAATGCTCAAAATTTAGCTGTTCTACAGTATGAAGGCGGTGGGGATTGGTACAGTAATCCAACGTCACTCAAAAATTTAATTCAATTTTGCAATGCAGAGATCAATACTAAAATGAATTTAGAACCTCAAACAGTATCTGCAGATGACCCTGAAATTTTTGAGTATCCGATGCTACATATGACAGGACACGGCAATGTCTTTTTCTCTAAAGAAACACTTCAAAACTTAAGAACATATCTATTGGGTGGTGGATTTTTACACATTGATGATAATTACGGGATGAAGCCCTTTATATTGCCCCAAATTAAAAATCTGTTTCCAAATATGAAGCTTACAGAGGTCCCATTGAATCATCCCATTTATAACATTCATTTTAAATTCCCTAAAGGACTTCCAAAAATACACGAGCACGACGGATTAGTACCCAAAGCCATGGGAATATTTCACAAAAATAAGTTGGTTTTACTTTTCACCTATGAAAGTGACCTGGGAGACGGATGGGAAGATTCAGAGGTGCATAATGATCCTCAAGCAGTCCGGGAGAAAGCACTTAAGATGGGCGCCAATATTGTCAAATATGCCTTTGAGAAATCGCTATAAACATGCAATTGAATCACTACAACTCAAAATTCAATAAAACTATATTTCCAATTGTAATCATAACAGATATGATCATGCGGCCTGTCAATGTAGGAAGTTTACTTAGAACAGCAGACGCCTTTGGCGTTAAAAAAATAATTTTTGGAGGCAGCCCAATTGAATTGAATAAAAAAACTTGGAATGCCTCAAGAGCCACAGAAAACGTAGTTGATTTTAAACAAGTTGAGGACACTGTATGCGAAATCAAAAATTACAAAGAGGCGGGATATAGAGTTATAGCACTTGAAATTACAGATGAAAGTGTCCCCCTTAACAAACTAAAAAATAACACCAATCAACACACTGTTCTTATCGTAGGCAGTGAACGTCATGGTGTTAGAAAAGAATTGTTAGATCTTTCAGATGAAGTATATCACATTGAAATGTACGGACAAAACAGCAGCATGAATGTCGTCCAAGCAACGTCCATTGCACTTTATGAAATTACCAACAGATTGAATAATGCTTAATTTTAAAATTTTAGAAACTGAGGTTCAAAATTTTATTCAAGAACATCTTGGACACAATTTAGCAGAGTTGAGCTTGAAAGGCAGCCCTTTTGAAGGCATTAAAACTGTGGAGTTAATAAATCAAATTCAGGCAAAATTAAAATGCAAGAAAAAACTGCCTAAATGGTACAAAACCATGCAGATTTTTTACCCCAATAAATTAAATATTGAACAAAGTTCATCAGAAGCTACTGCACAGTACAAAAACAAATTGATTGGAGGAGAATCACTTGTTGATATCACCGGCGGTTTTGGAGTAGACAGCTATTATTTTTCCAAAAAGATTAAGCGAATAATCCATTGTGAAATTGATGAAGGCCTATCACAAATTGCATCTCACAACTTTAAAAATTTAAAAGCCAAAAACATTGAAACTGTTGCAAAAGATGGTATTTTATTTCTAACAAATTCAATGCATGATTTTGACTGGATCTACATTGATCCCTCTAGACGAGATGAGGCTAAAAATAAACGTTTTTTTATAGAGGATTGCCATCCAAATGTAGACCAGCATTTAAATTTATTTTTTAAACGAAGTGATAATATTTTAATTAAGTTGTCACCAATGTTAGATATCAAGGCCGCCCTAAGAGAGCTGCCAAACACTAAGGAGGTTCATGTGGTATCAGTCAAAAATGAGGTAAAGGAATTATTATTTATACTAGAAAAAGGATTCTTGAAAGAAGTCAGTATTAAAGCTATAAACCTAAACACTTTACAACCGAATTTTAAATTTAAATTAAGTGAAGAAAATAAAGCGGATATAACCTTTCAAAATCCTCTCAAATATCTTTACGAGCCCAATCTTGCCCTGCTCAAATCTGGTGCTTTTAAAACCATTGCATTGAGATTTGATATCGAAAAGCTCGGGCCACACACCCATTTATACACTTCAACAAAAAGAGTCGAAAATTTTCCTGGAAATACATACTGCATTGATGAAATCCTTAGCAACAAAAAAGCAAACATTAGGAAGAGATTAAAGGGAATTAAAGCCAACCTAAAAACAAGAAATTATCCAAAAACTGTCGCACAAATAAAAAAAGACTTAAATACAATTGATGGCGGGAATCAATATGTTTTTTTCACCTCATCTAAATCAGAAAAACAAATATTGTTGTGTTCAAAATTAAACCTAAATGGTTTAAACGTAACCACGACGGGGTAGATTCGTGTTATTTTTAATCAAAAGCTTTATTTCTTTGGCATCTTTTATTGAAAGTGCCTTGGCTTTGATCTCAGTTAAATCATTACTTTTAAATATAACTTTAGCTTTTACTAGGCCACGTTTCAATGTGAAGGATGTTAAATTTGAATAGGATATGAATGTTTTTTTATCTGTTATCAAAAACCAATTAGGTTTTATCAAGGTCACACCATTTTCACAAAAAACTAACTTTTCAGGCCTAAGAATGCTACCATCTAAATCAACTCTAGATTTAAAAATTTTTTTTGAGGTATTCAAAGTTAAAGATTATTTATTTACACAACAAACTTTCATTACAAAAGTAATAATAATTTTATTGTTATAATATAATATAATTCAATTATTTCAAATATCTAATAACAATTAAGAAAAATTAAAATATTAATTAAAATTAATATTTATTTCAACATTATATCAAAAAAACCCGATGAATTCATAAATACAATTCCCAATAATTGTTTATTTTGTGATCAATAATATTTAAAGTTTAAAAAAATGAATAGTAAAATCTTAATATTTACAATTTTATCAAGCTGTTGGATTACAGCTCAAATTTCAGAAGCTGGAAAATGGCTTGGAAAGAATGAGCTTAAAGACAATCCTTATGAACTGGCCTCGGACGAGTATATGGAATTAACCTTGGAATCTGTTGCCGCATATAACAAAAACGACGTCGAAAAAGAATTGTCATTTTACGATAAAGCATATGCTGACAATGCTCGTGAATTCATGACAAAATACCACGGGGAATTAAAAAGTGTCAATATGGAACCCTGGGCCATGATTCCGGTACGTGTCAAAGGGTCAGACAATGTGAATATGCTTGTGTGGTCAACTGAAAACAGAGAATGGAACAATGGTAGTAAACAAAAAGTTTATTTGATGGAGGTATTTACTTTCAATAAAGATAAAAAAATCAATAATTTTAATCAGTGGAGACGTTACGATCCCAAAAACGAATTTGGACTCCCATATGGCGGTAAATTCTATGGTAAAAAAGACAATGAGTATACAGGTAGAAACCTCGTGTTTTCCAACCGTGGAGAAGTAGAAGCTATTGAATCTTTAATTGAAAACTACAATAAAATGGATGGAGAAGCCTGTCAAGCATTATTTGCAGAAAATGCTATTTTTGATGCTTACGATGGCGTAAGACATACCATGAGTGCGGGATTTTTTGAGTCTTATTTTGAAAATTTCGAATCTTTGTCCTGGAAAGCTTATGGCATTGTACCTTTAAAAATTCAAAATACCGATCCCGCATCTGGTGTATTGGTATCAGCTACAGAAAAGCGTGTGGCCAAAGACGGGACTGTTTGGGATAAAGAGTTGATGGAACAATTCTATTTTAATGTGGATGGCAAAATTGAATATGTAGAACAATGGGTTCGTGATAAAAAAGAGTAAACTTCCTCTAAAACAATAAAAAAGCGCTTAAAAGGGCGCTTTTTTGTTTTTTAAATAATAGTCAATGAAGAGGATTTTAATTAATTTTACGAGCAATCATAACGCCATTTGGACTAGCACAATTACCTAAAAAAGGTTCTCCCCCCCATGAGTCAAAATTAAAACCCATAACATAAGGTTCATAACCGATTTTTGTTGATGACCAGTAGATGATATTTTGATTGAAATTTCCAAAACCTAATGAATGAACATTACTATAGATAGCAGCCATTGAATCCCTACTAGGAACGAACCAGTCATTGAAGCCATTGAATTCTAAATCGCTAACTATTTTAAAAACATAGTTGTCATTTCCATGTTCAAAGCCATTGGAACTATTGTCATTCAGATTTCCTTCTACAATCTGTTGAGTATTAAAATCTCCTGAACCAATTTCTATTGATGTGTCAAGTTGAAAGGTGTCTCCCCAAGCCACATTACCGATTTGAGAATAATCTGTAGCAACAATTAAACCGCCATCATTTTCATCAAAATGAAATATATAGCCGCCTTTATATTCTAACCCATAAAGCGACTCAGGGCCGACGTTGGCAACGATATCTAATGGCGAAACTCCATTGTTGAGGTTTTCTATAATGTCTAAATCTGTATTGAAAATTGTTGGGTCTGTACCCTCACTACATGAAACAAATGCAATTTGGAAAGTGATTAGATAAACTAATTTATTCATTTGGATTATTTTCATACAATTTAACAAAAATAATCATCAACACTAAAATTGAACGGTTATTGTTTGATGATTTTTTTTATTATTGAGAGATTACCCGACTCTATTTTCATTGAATAGATTCCTGCTGAAAGGCGACTCACGTCCAAAATCTGATTTTTAATCAGAGTTTTGAACACCACAGCACCTAAAACGTCGTAAACGGTCACTGTACCAGGGGACTGGAATGGCGGATTGAATCTAACATAATTTGAATTGACCGGATTCGGATAAAATTTGAGAGCGCTTATCGTTGATGGATTTTGACTTGAGAGTGGACTGCTTAAAATGAATTGTAAAGCATCATTGGCCATGACCTGCGCTTGGTGTGAGGCACCAGAAACATCGTGTCTTTGCCAATTAAACTCAGTATTTAAACCTTCCGCCTCCAATTGACTGGCACTAAAAAAATACTGGCCTCTCACATAGCGATTTAATCCCTGCTGATTGTCAACTTCCGTGTTGTGTCTCAGCCCTGAGGAATTTGGATCGGTATCATTTGTACCAAGGTGTATGATCAGCGATTTATTAAAGAATTGTTCCAAATTAATATTCAAATCATTTGCAGGAGATTGTAAAAAATCGAATAAATTCTGATTGGAAGGTCCAAAAGGCAATGAAATTCCATAGGGATAGTCCACGCCAGTTTCTGGAACCGTATACCATCCAGCATTGGAACATACTCCCACCCCAAGTTTACTGTTTGGAACAAACAAGGCAAAGCGATGTAAAAATTGGGCACCTCCCGAATGTCCCCACGCATTATAAAAAGTTTGTGTGCCTGAAACATTGGCCTTTATATACTCAAACAAGGGGTCGATTGTAGAAAACGTCCATTCGTTAGGATCGTTAAATTCAGATTGCGCGGGATTATCACCATCTTCAAAAACATTTCCCATCAAATAGTTATCACCAAATCCTGGATAATTAGAACTTGAAAATCTCGGTGCAAACACCATAAAGCCATGCTGATTGGCCATGTCAATCCAGAAGTCTCTATAATCATCCCCATTTCGCCCAGCGCCATGAAAAGAAAATACAATGGGCATGACAGACATATCCCCTTGTGGAATGTGATAAAAAACCCTGAGAGAAGGTCTGTTTAATGGAAATTGGGGATTAAAAGTAAAAGCGCCTGTTGAGTTGGGGTTTAGATTTTGACAGTAGCTAAAACTTGTGAAAATTAAAAATACGATTAATTTGAGTGTATATTTCAATTAAAATAAAATTTGAATTAAAAATTCGCCAAAACTTTGGTGGGTTCCAATGCTGGGCTCAATTTTTGAAAAAGAGGCCTGCATCTTAAGATTATTATTATCAAAATATTTAGTCACACCAAAAGTATAACTGTTAGCATCCCCCAAAATTGAGGCGGTGTTTGAATCAAACTCTGGGGTAACCGATTCGTATCTAAGGTCAAAGCTCAATCCTTTTTTAGTTACATAACCCGTTTGAATGCTGTAGCTTTCTCCTAAGGCCAAAAATTCACTGATTTGCGTTGGAATTAAAATTGTAGAAGCATTTTCGTCTGTATACGCAAGATCGAGATGCTTGGCACTGGCATCAACATATTCAGCCAAGAGTGAAAAGCCTTTATATTTTAACAAGAAATCGAGGTACAGTTGTGAATAATCTGGTTGACTTTCATTACCGTCTGCATCGTACAAGAAGAAATCTCCATGACCTTCGCCCGTTGAACTGCTGGCGCCTTCATTGGTACTAAAGGCTGCACCTATAACAAACTTTGGGGTTTCTTCATGTGCTAAATCTGCACTGAATAAATCATTGCCCTCGGAAAAATATCCCGCGGGGTAAAGGTCCAATCGCCCTCCAATTTTTAAGCCTCCAATATCGCCGTCACGTGAGTCAGATCCAAACGAATTCCTTCCATCCCCAGAAGTTACTGCAAGCATCGGAACAATACCAATTCTGTCTCCAAATTTAGTTTCTAAAAATAGACCAAATTCACGTCCAGTATTGCTGAAAGTTTGACTAAGCATACTGCGGTCGGAAAGTTGAAGTCGGTCTTCTCTATAGGTCATCGCTCTGTTATTCACAAAACTCTGTTTTTGACCTACGGTAATGACCGTATTTTTAAAAGGATGGTAGGCCACCCAAGCATCTAACAAGGGCTCTGATCTACTGTAATCCGTTTGAATTAAAAAGCTTACTTTTTCATTGACGGCTTTTCCGCTAATAATTAAAAAGGAACTTTTTGAATTGAACTCATTTTCAGAATCTGTTTCAGCTGCTCTAGAATAATTGTAGGCAGGTTGAATAAATCCACTCAAATTGAATTGATAATCTCCTTCATTAAAGGAAAAATTTAAACCACTTCCCAATTCAAAGCTGGCTGTATTTTTGTCGGCTTTTTCTTGAGCAGGTGCAATGAAGGCAATGCTTAAAAATACTATTAGTAACGCTATTTTTTTCATGTGTTTATCTTTTACTTATTTAATTTGATATTCTATAAATTGGCAATCTTTGATTTATTTCAGTTTTTAATACCCCAAAAGAAACGAAACTGTTTGGGGCTTCTGGTTCTAAAACCTCAGCTACTATATTGCTGCGTCTTTGCTGCATTGAAATTTTAAAAGTTCCTTTTGGAAATTGAATATTTTGCGATGAAATTTCAGTTTTTATCGTTTGTAGGTTCATTTTTTCATATTTTTTGGTCGCTCTTTTATATTCAGAAACCGTATAAGTTTCAACAAAATAATCTTGGTCATGCATTAAAGTATCAATTTCCACACCCAAAGTTTTTAACTTTTCTATGAGAAGGGTTTCATTATAATCAATAAGATAAGCCTTTGGTCTATCGCGGACGATATTTGGCTTTGCTTTTAAGCCATCACGAATGGTGACTTCCAAATCAATAATTGCATTGGTGTCCAAATCAATGGCTTGGATACTATCTTTATAAATTGACTTTAGGCTGGTAACAACAACAGCATTTGTTTGATCTGTTGCTTTTCGAATTTCGTCTTTAATAAGTTCAATATTATTGAAGCTGGTTTCCATATAGGATAGTGCCATTAAATAGGTGATGTAAACCCGACGTTTAAAGGCAGTTTTTCCAATACCAACCCCTCTTATTTCAAATAAAGTTGAAATCGTATTGGTCAATGCAAAATTGGTAGCACTAGATCGTGCATTGGTAGAACCTTGGTTAAAATGAATATCACCACTATATTTTTTAGTAGATATATAAGGGTGGTGGTTGAAATTATTTTCATCCAATACTTGCGCTGCATTTTCAATAAATAAACTTTGGGTCAGCAGTCTTAAGTTTTTAGGAACATTTAAATTTCCACTGTTTAAAAACATAGCATCATACAAGGCTGTAATACCAAAATTACTAAGTTGTGCAAAATCTTTTCGATAGGGTCTGTACTCGTGAAAATCTAAAGCAACCTCAGGATTGAAATCTGAAAATGCTTGTTTTATAACAATACTTTCTGGAGCCATTAACTTTGTTTGATCCCTATTAAGATCCAAACCGTTGGCCGCATAGCGACTTTGTTTTAAATAGCCGTCAATATTGGCCATTGGGACTACTGCCAATTCAATTCTATCCAACAAATATGAAACCTCTAGATCATTTAAAATTTTATCCAGGAAATACAACATGCCTTCTGTACTAGCAGGTTCATTTCCGTGAAGCCCCCCCATCATCCAAACTTTTATTTTAGGTGTACTGCTTGTTTTGTTTAAACTTAACAAAGGAATTTTTTTTCCTTTTTGACTTTCACCTATGTAGCGCAACTGAACAATATGGGGGTGTTGGTCTACTAAATTATTTAAAAAGGTCATCAACTCACTATAATTGGTATAGCCTTTCTTTTTTTGGAGTGCTGGCGTGGTGTCATCTAGGGCTTCATAATCTGGGAAAAAGGTTTTTGTCACCTTTTTTGATTGCGGACTTATCTGCGACCATAGCGTCGCAGATATCATGAAAGCAGATATAAAAACCAGTCTTTTCATCCTTTTTAAAATGCAAATGTTAACATGACTCTAGTGAGGGTTTCGTTGCCAGTGATGGCAACTCCATTCTGATCATTAATGCCATCACTCCCATCAATATAGGTCCAGGAGGCTTGAATCTTGGCACCATAATTACGAGACAGATATTTACTGAGCCCAATAGAATAATAATTAGGTCTGTTATAAAAAGTGGCATTGTTTAAAAACGAATGCTCATCGGCAATCAAATGTGTATAGCGCCCATCAATCGAAAAACCATTCTTAAATAAATACCCCATTTGAATATTGTAGGCCTCCCCTAGCATCATGCGGCCTTTGACATAGTTTTCTACGTCTTGAAGACCATTGACCTCAAAAGTAGATGAATATGTACCATTATTTCGGACGCGCTGTGTTATGTCATCTGGAACCGTAGCGGCTGTTTTTATATACTCAGCCAATGTAGAAAACCCATTGTATTTAAATAACAAATCAACACCAATTTTGGTGTAATCTGGTAAAGATTCTTCTCCTAGCTCATTTAAATAAATAATATCGCCACTGCCACGACCGCGGCGGCTGCTCATACCGTTGTTATGACTAAAATGGGTTCCAATAACCAATTTTGGAGCAGTTTCTCGCATCACATCGGCTTGTCTAAATTGCCCTTTGTTGGTAAATAATCCAAAGGGTAAGAAATCAATTCGGCCTCCAATTTTTAAACCGCCATGGTCTTTACCTAAAACATTACCACCGTCACCATTGGTCAATACAAAATAAGGGCGTAAGTAAGAACCACGTCCTGTTCTAAAATTCCCTTGGACAAACAGCCCAAATTCTCGAATGCTTGCAAAAGCAGATGTAACCCGACTGCGCTCCACCAATTGCAAGGTATTGGAAGTCATAAAAAGCTCTCTGTTATCAGTATAGGTTGATCGTTGCCCAAAAGTGGCTTTGATTCTACTTGTAACATCATAAGAAACAAAAGCGTCCAATAAATAATTGGAGGTTACATCTCCCGCTTCTGAAGTCCCACTCAAATCAAAGGCGAATCTGTACTTGAAGCGCTCGTTTTTTAAATTCCCATCTAAACGAAATCTTGCTCGGCGCAATCTAAAACGGTTTTGGGTGCTGTTGTCATCCAAATCTGTATACTGCTTGCTGTCCATATAGGGCTGTAGGTAGCCAGTAAACCTAATTTTTGTTCCATTTTCATGAGAGAAATTTAAGCCTTCCCCTAGTTTATATGTTTCTAATTGGGTGTTTTGCCCGTATGCATTTGCGCTCAATAGTGTGGCGCACAAAAAAACTGTTAGATTAAAAAGCTTCATATTCTTATAATTCGTTTTAATTTTCATAATTTCCTTCCACAATAATGTCTCCATTAACCATCATTTGATGGCCCTTGGCAAAAACATCCGTTAGTTTTAAATCGTTTGTAAAACAGCACAAATCTGCGTCGCTGCCCACTTCAATACGGCCTTTGCATTGCAATCCTAAATTATTAGCGGGGTTGAGTGTGATGAGTTTAAAAGCATCTGTAATAGCAACCCCTCCCTTTTGAATTAGGGCTACTGTTTGAGCAAGGTTTTGATCAATTGGAGCTTTTGTTACACCAATAGAATTTCCGTTAGCATCAAATTTTGTCAAGCCTGCGTTACCGTCTGAGCTGAAGGTCATTTGGTCTATCGCAACGCCTTTTTCCAGTGCATACAAAACAGATTTGTAGGGATCTGTATATTTTGAGGCCCCAGTAGTAATATCAATCATACCCCCTAATTTCGCAAAGTCTATAGCTTGTTCAAAAAGCGCTTTTGTTCGGCCCACATGCGTAGGTGATATGTGATCAATAGGGAATTGATATTCATTGACCAATTTAAAAAGCACATCCATTTTGGTTTTAAGATTCCCAAGATGTATGTGTAAAATTCCTTTTTTCTTGGCAATAAATCCACCCACCATAACGTCCCTGAGCTTTCGCACCAAATCTAAGGGCGTTGGATAAGAAGAACGAACGTCGCTAATGGCTATTTTACACCCCAGTACTTTATCAATAAAAATCATATCGCTTTTTATATTCTCAGTAAGGGTCAAGGAATCTAATCCGTAATAACCACACAGCATATAAGCAGAAATTCCTTCTTCATCTAAAGATTTAACTTTGGCATAAAGTGTTTGAATCGACCTAGCAGTTCCATCGGTTCCCATAAGTCCAACCACTGTAGTGGTGCCGCAGCCAATGAGTTCGCTGAGCTTAATTTCTGGCGTCATGGATGAAAACCCATGCTTACCCCCAGCACCTGTGATATGAATGTGCTGATCTATGAGTCCAGGAGTCACAATTTTTCCATTGGCATCAAAAACATTAGCTTCATTTTCAAAAGCTTTCAGATTATCAGCAATTTTCACAATTTTACCGCCAGCGATAAGTAGGTCTTTTTGCCCCAAAAAAACGGGGGCATATAAATTTGTATTTTTTATAAGTGTAAGCATATCCTTAAATGAAATGATAAATTAGCATAACCAACAAGGCCATTCCCAATGGAATGATATTTCTTTTTACAATGGCAAGGGTTGAAACCTTCGCAATTTCAGCGGTTGCAATCATCACTCCTGAAATAGGCGAAACCGTACGTCCCATTGAGGCCGATAATTGCATAGGTAAAATAATTTCTGTCGTCTCAATACCCAATTTGTCTGCGATTTTAGGGACCAAAGGACCAAAGGCAAAAAAGGAAGCGTTTCCACTGCCCATGAGCATCGAAGCAAAAAAGATCAAGACAGTCATTACGACGCCAATCCCTACAACTCCAAAACCAGAGTTTTGGGAAACCTCAAGCAGGCCTTCAACAAATCCCAGGCTGATCAAACCTTTGGCAAAAATATCAGCAGCTATGATCAGTGTCACCACAGTTTTAAAAATATTACCCATGCCATTCCAAAATATCTTCAGCGATTCTAAAACCGCTTTTGTATTTTGGGTGCGGGCAAACTCGAACAATAAAGCGATAAATACACTTATAAACATAGCGGTTGTGGTGTCTAAAGCAATCGCTGTATTGAAAAGGTTAAAGATTTTTGAAAACACAATCAAAAGGACAATAGGTAGTATGGGAATAAATGCATAAACAAGTGGTACTTTGATTTCTTTTTTTTCATTGGCTAGGGCTTCTGTATCCAATGCTATTTTTTTATCAAAATGACGGTTCACAAAATAATAAGTAACCATCATAACGATGCTTAAAGGAATGACCATTGGAATTTGCGACTTTAAAAAAAAACTGATGGTATCTACCCCAGCAATATCCGTGGCGCTAGCCGTAATGGCTGAAGCTGGTCCAATTCCAAAAGCCGTAGTGGCCGTAATGACAGAAACAGCAGACAAACGACTCACTCCTAAATTGACAAGGATTGGAAACATAGAAGCCATCAATAATAAGCCCAAGCCTGCAGCAGATGGAATGGCAACAAATAAAAGTTGACCAATTGGAATGACCAAAGAGGCCGCTACGTAAGGATATTTTTTGAATAGTTTTAATGGTTTCATTGCCACAAATACCAGCGCATTAGAAGCCCCAATTTTATCAATATAGGCTACAAAACCGCCAATAGCCATGATCATCAAGCCAACTCCCGCATTGGTTTTACTAAAAGATTCTTTGATGTATCGAAATAAATCAAAGCCTGAAAACCCAGTTGGCGCTTTCAATGTTGGTAAATTATAATTTAGGAATTGCGCTATGATTAACATTAATAATCCAGAAACCAACAACACTGCATGCGGGTTGTACTTTTTTAACAAAAGGCTCCCAGTAATAGCGATGAAAAATAATGACAGTATGGCTCCTAAATATTCCATTATATAGTTATCTCAATAAATTAAAAAGAACTACCGTCCGTTCGAGTTCCTGGTGAGAATAGAGCACCATTGGCTTCTGGAATTCCTGCGTGTTGTTCAAACTCCCCTGTAAGGTCAGGATTTCTAGAATAGGATTCGTTTGGATTGTTAGAAAGTGGCT
>CAJWDI010000008.1:0-42972 GCA_913031185.1 uncultured Flavobacteriaceae bacterium
CCCCTTTATTTCTGGCCCAATTGCGTCTTGCAATCCCATTGTTAACGTCCCAAAACAGCATTGACTTTAACTTTCTATCAGCTTCTTTAGAACCATCAAGAACCATACCAAACCCCCCGTTGATGACTTCTCCCCAGCCAACACCACCACCATTGTGTATGCTCACCCAAGTAGCCCCTCGGAAACTGTCTCCAATTACATTTTGAATGGCCATGTCTGCCGTAAACTTAGAGCCGTCGTAAATATTGCTTGTTTCTCTGTATGGTGAATCTGTTCCAGAAACATCGTGGTGGTCGCGTCCCAAAATAATCGGCCCTATTTGCGCCGCTGCAATGGCCTTGTTAAAAGCTGCTGCAATTTTCATTCTTCCCTCTGCATCAGCATATAAAATACGGGCTTGTGAGCCCACAACCAACTGGTTTTCTTGCGCCCCTTTGATCCACTGGATATTGTCTTGCATTTGTTGTTGAACTTCATCTGGCGCATCGGCTATTATTTTTTCTAAGACGGCGCAAGCAATGGCATCTGTTTTGGCCAGGTCTTCTTCAGACCCACTTGCGCAGACCCAACGAAAAGGGCCAAATCCATAGTCAAAACACATAGGACCCATGATGTCTTGCACATAACTGGGGTAAATAAAATCTTCACCATTACTTTTTAGAATATCGGCGCCTGCACGAGAAGCTTCTAAAAGAAATGCATTTCCGTAATCAAAGAAATAAGTACCTCTATCCGTATGTTTCTTAATGATTTTTGCATGGCGAACCAAGCTTTGCTCTACCATCTTCTTAAACTTTTCTGGTGCATTCCGCATCATTTCATTTGAAGCCTCAAGGGATTGTCCCGCAGGATAGTAACCGCCAGCCCAAGGGTTATGTAATGAGGTTTGATCGCTGCCTAACTCTACAAAGATATCAGCTTCATAAAATGCTTCCCATACATCGATCACATTACCCTGATAGGCAATTGAAAGCACTTCTTTATTTTCTTTTGCCTTTTTTACACGCTCGACAAGAGTCGCAATGCTTTCAATCACTTCATCTACCCAACCTTGGGTATAGCGTGTTTGTGTCGCTTTTACATTGACTTCTGCGCAAACTGTGATACATCCCGCAATGGTACCGGCCTTGGGTTGTGCACCACTCATACCACCCAATCCAGCAGTCAAGAAAATATGCCCTTTTGGAGGTTTATTTATTTTTCTAAAGGCATTCAAAACCGTAATGGTCGTTCCGTGTACGATACCTTGAGGACCAATGTACATATAGCTCCCCGCTGTCATCTGTCCAAATTGGGTCACGCCCAAGGCATTATACTTTTCCCAATCATCTGGTTTTGAATAATTTGGAATCATCATCCCGTTGGTCACTACCACTCTTGGCGCGTCTTTGTGAGATGGGAAAAGGCCCATGGGATGTCCAGAATACATCACCAAGGTTTGCTGGTCATTCATTTCAGATAAATACTGCATGGTCAGTCGGTACTGTGCCCAGTTGGAAAACACCCCACCATTACCTCCATAGGTTATAAGTTCGTGAGGGTGCTGGGCAACCGCATCGTCCAAGTTATTTTGAATCATAAGCATTATGGCGGCTGCTTGTTGGCTATTGGCTGGGTAGGCCTCTAAAGGGCGGGCATATATTTTGTGGTCAGGGCGAAATCGGTACATATAAATGCGTCCGTATTGGTCCAGTTCGTTTTTAAATTCTTTGACAAGTATACTGTGAAATTTTTTATCAAAATAACGAAGTGCGTTTCTTAAAGCTAACTTTTCTTCTTCCTTGGTTAGTATTGCTTTTCTTTTTGGTGCGTGGTTGTAACTCTGGTCGTAGGGCTTTAGAGTTGGAAGGATATTTGGAATTCCTTCTTTAATTTCGTCCTGAAAGGTTTTAATTTTTGGATCCATAAGAACTAATTTCCGGTATTTTCATTTGCATTGTAACTATAGACACAGTGCCAGCAATGGTTTCCACAACAGAATTGGCATTTTATTTGGTATTGTATGTTAAAAAAACGGAAACTCTATAATGTAATGTAAAATGCCGTTTCTCTTGTGGTATTGGGTTTCACTTAAACAAATATAAAGTAATTTATAGACAAAAAATACAACTCTAAATAAGGTCTGTATCGTTATAGGTTTTTTATTTTTACAATTCTAAAACCATATTGAGTGATATATGCTTGAATTTATTTCTGTTGAAAATATTAAATTGACCCCTCAGATTTTTTTAAAGCCTGAGTATGCAATTCACCCTACCGTTTCAGGGAATAAACTCAGGAAACTGAAATACAATCTTGATGAATTTAAAAAAGAGAATTATCAGGGTATTTTGACTTTTGGTGGTGCCTTTTCAAACCATATTGCTGCAACGGCTGCTGCTGGATATAGACTGGGTATTCCTACCATTGGCGTCATAAGAGGCATGGAAGTTTCTGCCAAAATTGAATCTAACCCGACTTTGAGCTATGCTCAAAAATGTGGTATGAAGCTGAAATTTATCAGCCGCGCTGAATACAAGCTTAAAGCCAAAAAATCTTATCTGGCTTCATTAGAAAATAAATACCCTAAATATTATATGATTCCCGAGGGGGGAACCAACCACTTAGCCGTTAAAGGCTGTGAGGAAATTCTAACGGATGAAGACCGACAATTTGATGTCATTTGTTGTGCTGTGGGAACCGGAGGAACGCTGTCAGGTATAATTAATTCCAGTCTGCCCCATCAAAAAATAATTGGATTTCCTGCCTTAAAAGGGGCTTTTTTAAAGCAAGATATTTGTAAATTTGCAAAGCAGTCCAATTGGGAGTTGTGTCAAGACTATCATTTTGGAGGCTATGCCAAGGTTCATGTGGAATTGATTGAATTTATTAACCGTTTTAAGCGCGAATTTAATATTCCATTGGATCCGGTTTACACTGGAAAAATGTTATTTGGTATTTTTGATCGGATGAATAAAGGCATGTTTTCAAAGTCTCAAAAGGTTTTAGCCATCCATACTGGTGGGTTACAAGGCATTCATGGGATGAATCAAAAGTTGCGAAAAAATAATTTAGATTTGATGGTATGAAAAGAACCATTGTATTGATTTTAATAGGCTTTGTTTTATCTAGTTGTGGGGCCAGAAAAAGGGCAAACCAAAAGGACAAGGATGGTGGGAAGATTTCCATTCCAAATTCTGAAATTTCTGAGACACCCTCAACGGTGATCAAACCATCCTACAATACAACAGAGCAATACATTGCTTTTTTTAAAGCAGAAGCCATTCATGAAATGAAATTGTATGGCATTCCTGCGAGTATCACTTTAGCACAAGGGATTTTGGAGTCTGGTTCTGGAAAAGGCCGTTTGGCAAGGGAGGCGAATAATCATTTTGGGATCAAATGTCACAATTGGAAAGGCGCTCGTATTTACCACGACGATGACCGCAAACAAGAATGTTTTCGAAAGTATAATGACCCCAATCAATCTTACAGGGACCATTCTTTGTTTCTAGTTGATAGAAAACGCTATGCGGATTTGTTTAAACATAAAGCAACGGATTACAAGGCCTGGGCCAAGGGGCTTAAAAAAGCAGGTTATGCCACAGATCCAAAATACCCTCAAAAATTAATTCAATTGATTGAGCGTTATAAATTATACCGTTATGATATTTTCGACAAGAAAAAAAGACAAAAAAATAAAATTAAGCAATCCTCACCGGTTTCTTTATCCTACACTGTTCAAAAAGGGGATACGTTGTATTCAATTTCAAAACGCTTCAACACCACCGTCACAAATTTAAAATCGCTCAACAAACTAAAGTCCAATGAATTAAGCATTGGACAATCACTTATTGTGACGCCAAACGAAAATCTATGAAATACCAACGCAGCAGTCAGTTATTTAAACATGCGCAAGCCGTTATTCCTGGTGGCGTAAACTCCCCAGTAAGAGCTTTTAAAGCTGTCGGTGGTACGCCTATTTTTGTTGACAAAGCTGAAGGTGCGTATCTATATGATGTTGATGGGAACCGATTAATTGATTACATAAACTCATGGGGTCCAATGATATTGGGTCATGCATATAAGCCTGTGGTGGATGCAGTTATTGAAAAAGCCAAGAAAGGAACGTCTTTTGGAATGCCGACTGCCATCGAAACCGAAATTGCAGAGCTGGCCATATCCATGGTGCCCAATATTGATAAAATAAGATTTGTGAATTCCGGAACAGAGGCTTGTATGAGCGCTGTTCGATTGGCAAGGGGTTACTCCGGTAGAGAAAAAATCATTAAATTTTCAGGATGTTACCATGGCCATTCAGATTCATTTTTAATTCAAGCAGGGAGCGGAGCGGTCACTTTTGGAACCCCTAATAGCCCAGGAGTAACCCAAGGGACCGCAAAAGATACGCTACTAGCCCCTTACAATAATTTGGAGGCTGTAAAAGAAATTTTTCTAGCAAATCCAGGAGAAATTGCAGCCATTATTGTGGAGCCGGTCGCAGGTAATATGGGCTGCATTCCGCCAGTGTCAGGATTTCTAGAGGGCTTAAGAGCTTTGTGTGACACCCATGACGCAGTGCTCATTTTTGACGAAGTCATGACCGGTTTTCGATTGGATAAAGGCGGGGTTCAGTCCTTGTACGGAATTCGTGCCGATATTGTATGTTTTGGTAAAGTTATTGGTGGAGGTTTACCTGTTGGTGCATTTGCAGCAAGTGCTGAAATTATGAAACAATTAGCACCTGAAGGACCGGTATATCAAGCGGGAACTTTGAGTGGGAATCCTTTGGCTATGGCAGCAGGTCACGCGTTATTGACGACATTAAATTCTGATGCCGAAGTTTACCAAAGATTGTCTGAGAAAACATATTATTTACACCAAGGAATTTCTAGAGCATTAAAACGCCATGACATTCCCCACACCATTAACAGGGTGGGCTCTATGATTTCTGTTCATTTTTCAGAAGCGCCTGTAACAGACTTTAAAACGGCTGGACTTGCAAACAATGCACGTTTTAAACAGTTTTTTCATGGCATGCTTAATGCTGGAATTTATATTGCCCCGAGTGCCTTTGAAAGTTGGTTCATTACTGATGCCTTGTCTTATGAAGACTTAGATTTTACGATTGCAGCGGTTAAGACTGTTGCGCGCTCTATTTGATTCTATAATTGACTTACAAGATCTCTTTCTCTAGCGCTATATAATGAGTCATTTCAACGTTGCCCAAGGGGAAAATTTGGATCTCACAATTGTAAGGTTGTTTGTTTTTCCGATAGTTTAAAAGCTGCGTTTTAAAAGGATTATTTTTTTTAAGATTCAAAGCAATTTCTGTGGTTGCTTTCGGGTCGGTTTTAGCACCCTGCAAAAGCCTTGGCGTTTTTCCTAAGACTTCTTTCTTTGTGTAGCCTGTCATGTTGGTGAAGCCTTCATTTACCCAGACGATGTTTTGGTTTTTATCACAAAGAATAATGGCCTCAAAATCGGTAGCGTCAAAAATTGTTTGCAGGTCATTTTTCCAGCCGTGTCTTTTGGCGTAGGCATTAATCTTTTTTATATCCATTGCTTTTTTTGAAGCAATGAGCTGCTTAAAATAGCTATCACTAAATACATCCCAACTAACAAGGGGGAGAATGCTATCTACTTTTGTTACATTTTCTATACTGGCTTCTGATTGCGCTGGCGTTCCCGACAAGTAGAGGTCTAAGCACATTAATTTGTTGAGGTCTTGTTTCATAATAATAGGTTAAGTATTAAAAATTATAAAGTAATTAAACAAAGATTATGCCTAAATTACATGGTTGTGAATTAATAACTATAATTCAAGTTTTATTTTGGTTTTGGAGGGAATGATTTGGGTTATCCTAACTCAAATATATAAAAAAAAGCGGCTGTATTTGACAACCGCTCTTATATTTACTGAAAATTTGTACTATACTTGTGCAGTTTTCACCGTTTTTATAATACGCGCTGCAATTTTGTAAGGATCGCCATTGGAAGAAGGGCGGCGGTCTTCCAGCCAGCCTTTCCAACCTTTTTCGACAGTGATGATCGGAATTCTAATTGAAGCCCCTCTATCAGAGACACCGTAACTAAATTGATCAATAGACTGTGTTTCGTGCGCTCCAGTAAGACGCTGTTCGTTGTGAGCGCCATAGACAGCAATATGTTCTTTCACAACAGGCCTAAAAGCTTCACAGATTTTTTCATAAGTCTCTTTCGACCCACAAGTTCTGAGTGTAGTGTTAGAGAAATTAGCATGCATTCCAGAGCCATTCCAGTCTGTGTTGCCTAAAGGCTTGGGATGCCATACAACTTGTAAACCATATTGTTCTCCAATACGTTCTAACAAATATCTAGAGACCCACATCTCATCTCCAGCCTGTTTAGCACCTTTAGCAAAACATTGGTATTCCCACTGCCCAGCAGCTACTTCAGCATTAATGCCTTCAACATTAATACCAGCGTCAATTAATACATCGAGATGTTCTTCAACCATTTCTCTGGCAAATGTGTTTTTTGCACCAACAGAGCAGTAAAATTGACCTTGTGGAGTTTGATCTTTTGGAAAGCCTACAGGTAGATTTGTTTCTACATCATATAGGAAGTATTCTTGTTCAAATCCAAACCAAAAGTCGTTGTCTTCATCTTCTATGGTCGCTCGTCCATTGGATTCATGTGGTGTGCCATCGGCATTTAAAACTTCGGTCATTACAAGATAGCCATTAATTCTTTGGGGATCTGGAAAGATTGCAACAGGGTTGAGCAAGCAGTCAGAACTTCCACCTTCAGCTTGTTGCGTGGATGAACCGTCAAAAGACCAAACGGGACAATCTTCTAATTTACCACTAAAATCTTCTTCAATCTTAGTTTTACTTCTTAAACTCTGTGTTGGTTTGTATCCGTCTAGCCAGATGTACTCGAGTTTTGATTTTGCCATAATTATGCAGTTAATTGATTAATAAAATGATATCTTCAAATATAATAATAAGGCATATTATGCTCATAAAATTGGGGTTTATTTTATTAACAAGTAAGTGTTTTTTGTGTATACCCTATTTTTTTGGGGGTCAAATCGAATTATTCATAAAATATGATATAATTTATCATTTAATTGTTAATAAAATCTAGTCAACTTATAAAATACATACGACTTTAAGTTTAAATTTGTTTATAATCTAAAACCCAGTAACAATGTCTACTTTAAGATTTGATGCACTAAAGGCATCTATGAACAGAACCCCACAAAAAGTTGATGAAGCATCAAAGCGTTCATCAATATATGGTGCAAATGTATTTCGACTTTCAGTCATGCAGACCTATTTACCCAAAGCAACTTTTAAAAAATTATTGACTGCTATTGAAAAAAACCAAACTATTGGTCGGGATATTGCCGATCAAATAGCCGTTTCTATGAAAGATTGGGCGAGCTCAAAAGGGGCTACGCATTACACCCATTGGTTTCAGCCTTTGACGGGTGCAACAGCCGAAAAACATGATGCTTTTTTCGAAACTACAAACAATGGACATGGTATTGAACACTTTGATGGCAATCAGTTGGTACAACAAGAACCGGACGCCTCCTCATTTCCTAATGGTGGTCTTCGCAATACCTTTGAAGCACGTGGATACACGGCTTGGGATCCAACATCACCAGCGTTTATTTTTGGCACAACACTTTGTATTCCCACTGTTTTTGTGGCCTACACAGGTGAAGCTTTGGATTATAAAACTCCGCTGTTAAGGGCGCTGCAAGCTGTTGATACAGCTGCCACCGCAGTGGCCCGCTATTTTGATAAAAATGTAAAAAAGGTATCGGCATCTTTAGGATGGGAGCAAGAGTATTTTTTAATTGATAAATCCTTGGCAGTGGCAAGACCAGATGTTGAGCTTACGGGCCGAACCTTGCTCGGCCATTCCTCTGCCAAAGGGCAGCAACTAGATGACCATTATTTTGGGACTATTCCTACAAGAGCACTTAACTTTATGCGTGATTTAGAAAATGAGTCTATTTTATTGGGAATTCCTGTAAAAACACGACACAATGAAGTGGCTCCCAATCAATTTGAGTTGGCTCCAATATACGAGGAAGCCAATCTAGCCGTAGATCACAATTCATTATTAATGGATTTGATGAAAAAAGTGGCAGAACGTCACCATTTTAAAGTTTTATTTCATGAAAAACCCTTTGCGGGAGTCAATGGTTCAGGTAAGCACAACAATTGGAGTTTATCTACAGACACTGGTGTAAATCTTCTAGCGCCTGGAAAAACACCGAAGAGTAATCTACAGTTTTTAACGTTTTTTATCAACACGATTAAAGCGGTTCATGACAATGAAGAACTTTTGAGAGCGTCTATCGCTTCTGCAAGCAATGACCACAGGTTGGGTGCCAATGAAGCGCCTCCAGCCATCATGTCTGTTTTTATTGGCGCGCAACTTAGCAAAGTATTAGGGGAGCTCGAGGGCGTTACCAAAGGAAAATTATCTCCCGAAGAAAAAACGGATTTAAAGCTTAATGTAGTTGGGAAAATTCCTGAGATTTTATTGGACAATACGGATCGGAATCGAACGTCTCCTTTTGCGTTCACAGGAAATAAGTTTGAATTTAGAGCCGTTGGATCAACAGCCAATTGTGCCAATCCAATGACAGTTTTAAATTCTATTATCGCACAACAACTCATTCAATTCAAAAATGAGGTAGATGTACTAATCGATAAGAAGGGACTTAAAAAAGATGAAGCTATTTTTAATGTACTCAGAGATTACATCAAAAAATCAAAGGCCATTCTTTTTGAGGGCAATGGCTATGGTGCGTCTTGGCAAAAAGAAGCCAAAAAAAGAGGCTTAAGCAACAATAAAAATACACCTGCTGCACTTAAGGTTAAAATTGTCCCCAAAACTATTGCACTCTATCAAGGACTGGAGGTGATGAATTCAACGGAAATTGAAGCGCGATACGAGATTGAGGTGGAAGACTATATTCACAGAATTCAAATTGAAGGCAGAGTCTTAGGGGATATTGCTAGGAACCATGTCATTCCAACTGCTGTAAAATATCAAAATATATTGATTAACAATGTCAAAGGCTTGAAAGATATTTATGGCAGTGATTACAAAAAACACGCCAGTGAGCAACTGATATTAATAGGAGATATTTCAAAATACATTAAGGCTATAAATTCTGGAGTTACCACCATGATTAACGAAAGGAAGAAAGCCAATGTGATTTCAAAATCTATTGAAAAAGCAGAAGCTTATTGCAATAAAATCAAACCGATGTTTGATGAAATTCGGTATGGATGTGACAAGCTGGAATTATTAATTGATGATGAGCTATGGCCTTTACCAAAATACAGAGAACTTCTTTTTACTAGATAAACTTAAAAAAACGCTCAAGTAATTGGGCGTTTTTAATTTAAATAAACAAATACTTTATTAGATTTGTAATTCATAAAAAGCGATGACTCAAGAGACAAGCCAACGGTATGCCCAACGCGGAGTATCAGCATCCAAATCAGATGTTCACAACGCCATTAAAAACATTGACAAGGGTTTGTTTCCTAAGGCCTTTTGTAAGATTGTCCCTGATTTTCTTACCAATGACCCAGATTATTGTTTGGTAATGCATGCCGATGGGGCAGGGACCAAGAGCTCTCTGGCTTATGCTTATTGGAAAGAGACCGGCGACCTATCCGTGTGGAAAGGCATTGCCCAAGATGCTCTTATCATGAATATTGATGATTTGATTTGCGTGGGTGCCACTGATCACATTATGTTGTCTTCAACCATTGGACGCAATAAAAATTTGATTCCAGGAGAAGTGTTATCCGCATTAATTAACGGCACGGAAGCGCTCATCCAGGATTTAAAATCACACGGAATCACCATCCACTCTACGGGTGGGGAAACGGCTGATGTTGGTGATTTGGTGCGTACCATAATTGTGGACTCCACAGTCACGGCAAGGCTGAAGCGCAGCGCGGTCATTGACAATGCCAACATCAAGGCAGGAGATGTGATTGTAGGTTTGGCATCATATGGTCAAGCAACCTATGAGAAAGAATATAATGGCGGTATGGGTAGCAATGGCTTAACTTCTGCCAGACACGATGTTTTTAGTAAAGACATTGCCCGCAAATTCCCTGAAACTTTCGACCCAGGAGTTCCTAAAAATCTAGTTTACACTGGAGGCGTTGAACTGACACAATCTATTGAAAACAGTCCATTAAATGCAGGTAAACTGGTGCTTTCTCCCACCCGAACTTACGCGCCGATTGTCAAAGAAATTTTGTCAAAATATGACGCAAATAAGATTCATGGAATGGTACATTGCAGCGGCGGTGCGCAAACAAAAATTTTGCATTTTATTGATGATTTACACATTGTAAAAAACAATATGTTTACTGTACCACCACTTTTTAAATTGATACAAGAACAATCCAAGACTGATTGGAAAGAAATGTATCAAGTTTTCAACTGTGGTCATCGCTTGGAATTGTATGTCGCCAAAGAAGTTGCAGACTCTCTTATTGCCATTGCTTCAAAATTTAATGTAGAGGCACAGATTATTGGTCATGTCGAAGCCTCTCCAGAAAAAAAATTAACCATTAAAAGTGAATACGGTACGTTTGAGTATTAACGTCTGGCTTTCATTCATCTCAAAAATTGTATTTTTGCAAACGATTTGTAGGCACTTATGTTAGAAAAAATTGAAATTATAAAGCAGCGTTTTGATGAAGTTAGTGACTTGATTATTCAGCCGGATATCATTTCAGATCAAAAGCGCTATGTTAAAATTAGCAAAGAATACAAGGACCTGAAAAAAATTCTAGACCGTGGTCAGCTTTACAAAACGCTCATATCTAACATAGAAGAAGCCCAAGAAATCATTGCAGATGGTTCAGACCCTGAAATGGTTGAAATGGCCAAAATTGAGCTTGAAGAAGCCAAGGGTCAATTGCCTAAATTGGAAGAAGAAATTAAAGTTCTTTTAATTCCTAAAGATCCAGAAGACGCCAAGAACATTGTAGTAGAAGTCCGTGCCGGAACAGGTGGGGATGAAGCTAGTATTTTCGCAGGAGACTTACACAGAATGTACACTAAATATTGTGAATCCAAAGGCTGGAAGGTTGAGGTTGTGGATTTCAATGAAGGGACTTCTGGGGGTTACAAAGAAATAATTTTTGAAGTTTCTGGTACAGACGTTTATGGTACCATGAAGTTTGAAGCGGGTGTACACCGTGTTCAGCGCGTACCCCAAACAGAAACACAAGGCAGAGTTCATACCAGCGCAGCCTCAGTCATCGTATTGCCTGAAGCAGAAGAGTTTGACCTTGAGCTTGATATGTCTGAAGTTAGGATTGAACGAACAACTTCCACTGGACCCGGTGGACAATCGGTCAATACGACTTATTCAGCGATCAAGCTTCACCATGAACCAACGGGCATGATTGTCAGTTGTCAAGATCAAAAATCATCACATAAAAATTTAGAAAAAGCATTGAAAGTTTTACGCTCTCGACTCTATGAGATGGAATTAGCAAAAAAACAAGCTGCAGATTCTGAAAAACGAAAAAGTATGGTTTCATCTGGAGACCGCAGTGCTAAAATTAGAACGTACAATTACCCTCAGGGACGCGTAACAGACCACCGTATTGGACTGACACTTTACGATTTATCAAACATTATAAATGGCGACATTCAAAAGGTTATTGATGAACTCATGCTTGCTGAAAATACCGAAAAACTCAAATCAAATTCAGATGTAATTTGAAATCTATGAACCTTGAAAGTATCGTATCGGAAATTAGAAAAAAACAATCTTTTCTTTGTATCGGATTAGATGTAGACCTGTCCAAAATACCAGCTCACCTTTTAGAGACGTCATCTCCTATTTTCGAATTTAATAAGGCCATTATTGATGCAACGCACCATCTTTGTGTTGCCTACAAACCCAATATTGCTTTCTATGAAGCTTATGGTCAGGACGGTTGGAAAGCATTAAAGCAAACCATTGATTATTTAAATGATCATTACCCTGAAATTTTTACTATTGCCGATGCCAAACGTGGCGATATCGGCAATACAAGTCGGATGTATGCCAAGGCATTTTTCGAAGATTTAGGTTTTGATAGCATTACGGTAGCTCCGTATATGGGTAGCGATTCCGTAGAGCCCTTTTTAGAATTTAAGGAAAAGCACACCATTCTACTCGCTCTAACTTCTAACCAAGGCGCTTTCGACTTCCAAACCCATGAAAATGCCAATACTACTTTATTTGAATCTGTTTTAAAAGCCTCTAAGTCATGGAAAAACGCCAAACAATTGATGTATGTGGTAGGCGCCACAAAAGCAGCTTATTTTAAAAAAATCCGACACATTGTTCCCAATAGTTTTTTACTAGTCCCAGGAATTGGAGCTCAAGGAGGTAGTTTAGAAGAGGTTTGTAAGTATGGATTAAATGCTGAAGTGGGTCTTTTGGTCAATTCTTCCAGAGATATAATTTATGCATCTAATAATACAGACTTTGCCTCCCAAGCTGCGAATAAAGCAAAGGCGCTGCAACAACGAATGCAAAAAATTCTGTCTAATAATTAGTTTTTAGGATAATTTCTTAGGATATCTAAACTTTAAAGCGTGAGCATCCAATATTTGTGAAGGCGTTTAAATTTTTTCAGTTCTCTTCTTAGGATGTGCATGAAGGCTTTACCATTACTATTGCATTGTTCGAGACGTTTGCAGTTTTGCATCAGCCGATAGGTCAACCACCGCAATGTACGCGCATGCATGTATTTTTTGTCCGCAATAGCAGTGCGTTCTGCTTTAATGATTTCTTCAGAAAGGGAAATAGATTGCTGAACAATATCCCCTGAAAAGTAAATATTGGGATCTTCTGATCCATTTGAATTCAGCGGGGCAAGGTCAATCATTAAATAAGCAGAAATCGCTCTAGAAAGCCTTCCAATCTCTTGTGCCTTTTTGTGTAAACTATTGTAAAATTCTGCGTCGTTGGAATGCATTTTTTTTCTTCTATATATACAAAGTTAAATCCAATAAGGATTAGTTGTATTTAATTATTAAATATAAATTATAATAAATCTTTAATTTTTTATTATTTTTGATAAATTTCATTAATAATGAAACTAGACCGCATTCATACTAAAATTTTAGCAGCGCTACAATCCAATGCAAGAATCTCCAATACACAAATTGCCGCTTCGGTAGGAATTTCATCTCCAGCCGTCGCAGAGCGCATAAAAAAAATGGAAGATTCGGCCGTTATTCTGGGCTATCATGCCAAGCTAAGTCCAAGGAAATTGGGTCACGGCATTAGAGCTTTGATTACCATTCGTGCCTTTATGGGACGGCTGCAGCCTTTCTTACACAAAATAAAAACCTATAAAGAAGTTGTTAATTGTTACAGAATCACTGGTAATGAAAATATTGTCATGGAGGTTGTTTTTACCGACCAACAACACTTGGAAAAATTTATAGATGAATTGATTACTTATGGAGAAACTAAAACACAAATCATTCTTTCAGATGTTGTTTCAGGTCAACCTCTAAAACATGCCCAATTTTGAACCAAAAATTTAAATTAACAGCCGTATTTTGTATTTTTTTAGTCTGTTTCAATTGTAAAGAGGGCAAACGTTTTTCGACTGCCGAATCTGAATTTCAAACATCGCTGAATGCGCTTTTTAAAGATGCCTCTAGATCTCCCCTAAAGCCTGAAAACTTAAAGACCTTTAAGGGGTTGTCATTTTTCCCTGTTGATTCAAGTTTTGTCGTGGTTGCAAAGTTAAAAAGAACAAATACTAGCAATTTTTTTGAAATGAAAACAAGTACCACCAGGCTATCCAAAGAACGTGTATTTGGTATTTTAAGCTTTAAAATTAAGGGATTAGACTACACTCTAAAGGTCTACCAAAGCGAAAGTTCTGTATTGGAATCAAGTGATTACTTGTTTTTGCCTTATTTGGATGCCACCAATGGGTTAACAACTTATGGAGGAGGTCGATATATCGATTTAACCATCCCAGATGGAGATCACATTTGGTTAGATTTTAACAAGTCCTACAATCCTTATTGTGTTTACAACGCGCGTTATTCTTGTCCTATTGTTCCTAGAGAAAATTTCTTACCAATCAAAGTTGAAGCGGGTGTGATGTACAATTATAAAAATTAAATCTGTTTCGCGAAAAACAACCCAAGCATGACCGCCAGTAAGCCTAACAAAATCGAGGCCCCAGTATACAGCCCGAATTGTAAATAGTCACCAGATTTCAAAAACAATTGGTTTTCAGCGGCGAAGGCTGAAAAAGTAGTAAAACCCCCACAAAAGCCTGTGATCAATAAAATAGATTGATTTTCACTTAGGGTCTCAGTTTTGAGCCCATAACCCATAAATATACCAATCAGAAAACAACCTAAAATATTGACAGTAAAAGTACTCATTGGAAAGGCACCCGGTACCGTTTGAAATATTTTTCCAAAGCCGTATCGAAGAGCGCTGCCCAAGCCACCCCCTAAAAATACGAGTAAAGCATGTTTCATAACATTAAATTATTTTTTCAATGTACGACCATTCATTGATATGGACTATGTTATAACTAATTAACAATAGTCCCACGAAATTATAAATTTCTTTTTAATCGAAAACCTTGAAAAAATAATTTTTTAGAAAACCGAATAATCCTGATGATGCTATCACACTTTTTTTAAATAAAATTTTGGACTTCTAGTTTATTTTTGAAACCTAAATTAAACCTAGGTACGATTGCAAGTAATATATAAGCAATGGATTAATAGCCTAGCAGAAATTTTATAGCTGCAATTCCAGCGATAAAGGCAATAAAAGTCATCAGAATCCAAATGACACCACTGTAATATTTTTGGTGTAATCCTTTATCTTTTTTGTAGGCTAAGATGATGATGATGATAAAAACAATAGCAAATAAAATACCAAAAATTAGTTGTCCGCGACTAAACATATTTATGTAAATTTAGGATCATAAAACTACAAAAAAAATCTTACCAATGAAAAAGAAAATTGATGCAGTTAAAACGTTTCATAAAGCCTTCAAGATTGGCTATAGAACCACCCCAAAAGCAGATTTAGGAGTTGCAAAAAATAAACTCAGGTTTGACTTAATGAAAGAAGAAAATGAGGAGTATTATGAAGCAGCTCAATCCAATGATTTGGTAGAAGTTGCCGATGCCCTTGGCGATATGTTGTACATTCTTTGTGGTACCATTATTGAGCATGGTATGCAGCATAAAATAGAATCTGTCTTTGATGAAATTCAGCGCAGTAATATGAGTAAACTGGGATCAGACGGAAGCCCCATATATAGGGCTGATGGGAAAGTGATGAAAGGGCCAAACTATTTCAAGCCAAATATCAAAGCCATACTAGAGTCTTAACTATCGGTCAAGTAACCTTGAATCGCCAGTTAAAAGGGTCCTCAGATTTATTAGTTTGAATGGAAGTAATGCGTTCTTTTAACCGAGAGGCAAATGTATTTTCAAGTTTTGGTAATACATAGTCTTTCTCTTTAAAACCATAGGCAGCAATGGGCGAAATCACAGCGGCAGTACCCGCTCCGAACATTTCATTGAGGTTGCCATTTTCTGAAGCTTCAATTAATTCTGATACTGTGAATTTTCGTACTTCTACTTTAATCCCTTCACTTTTTGCAATATCGATGATGCTTTTTCGAGTCACCCCATCTAGAATTCTGTCGCTTGTAGGACCAGTAATGAGTGTATCATTGATGCGGATGAAAATATTCATTGCCCCGGCTTCTTCAATATACTCGTGGGTATTGTCGTCGGTCCAAATCACTTGATTGTACCCCCGATCAATTGCCAATTGCGTTGGATAAAACTGCGCTGCATAATTTCCGCCTGCTTTTGCAAAACCTACGCCTCCATTTGCAGAGCGAGAGTACTTTTCTTCAATAAGTACTTTTACTTGTCCAGAAAAATAAGGTCCCGATGGTGCTGTTGCGATTAAGAAACGATAGGCATCGGCCGGGGAAGCGTGGAAGCCTTCACCAGTCGCAAATATTATAGGCCGAATGTAAAGTGAACTGCCTTCTTTTGATGGAATCCAAGCATTGTCAAGTTTTAAAAGCGCTTTTAAGCCTTCGAAGAAAACAGGCTTTGGCAGTTCTGGAATGGCCAAACGTTTTGCGGATTTATTAAGCCGTTTAAAGTTTTCATCGGGTCGAAACAGCCAGGTATTAAAGTCTTTATCTTTGTAGGCTTTCATCCCTTCAAAAATAGATTGGCCATAATGAAAAATTTTAGAGGATGGCATGAGCGAAATGGGTTGGAAAGGTACAATTTCAGGGGCGCCCCACTCCCCATTGGTGTAATCGCAAATTAGCATATGGTCTGAAAACGTATTACCAAACCCCAAATTATTAAAATCAACACTTTTTAATTTAGAATGTTGTGTGGTCGTTATTTTTAAATTGTCCATTTTCTGGCATTCAAATTGATCTCAACAAATCTACTAAATTCATAACTTATTTGTACAAGGCATCCATAAAAAGTTATTATATTTAGAATTATAATTTTTTAAAGAATGAATAGAATATTTTTTTTGGCTTTCACTTTCCTTTTTCTTTGGAATTGTAAACCTAACAATCCACAACGCCTCCCTGTCAAAATTGAATCCACCACCTACTTATCCTACGGTAACTCATTTGATTATAACCATGTTTCATCAACTGATGAATTTACAAAAATAATGGTTGGCTTAAAAGATTCAGTTCAAGTTACAATGCGAGGAACCATTGGAGACGTTTGCTCCAAAAAAGGGTGTTGGATGACACTCCCATTGTCTAACGGAGAAGAATTAATGGTTCGATTTAAAGACTATGGTTTTTTTGTACCTACAGATGCATCAGGTGAAGTTATTGTAAATGGGTTGGCTTATGTATCAGAAACTTCGGTGTCAGACCTTCGCCATTATGCAGAAGATGCAGGGGCATCGAGTGCTGAAATTGAAGCGATTATAGCACCTAAAATCACCTACAGTTTCATGGCTGACGGGGTCCTTTTAGCCGAATAAACCATAAATTTTGTTTTGAAACGTACTATAATCACCACTTCGGATGGATCAAAAACCATTCAAATTGAAGGTTGGAATGAGCAATACCATTCCATTCATGGGGCTTTACAAGAGGCCAAACACGTTTACATCAATGCCGGCTTAAAAACGTTTTTAGAACGCCAAACAAAACAAAACCCATTAACACTCTTGGAAATTGGATTTGGAACTGGACTGAATGCCCTTTTGACTGCATTAGAATCCCTGAATATTTCTCAGGAAATTTGTTACCATGGCATTGAAGCGTACCCTGTTACGGCAGATGAATTACAGGCATTGGAATATGATTTACTGATTGGTTCGGATCCCTCTATATTTCGACAAATTCACAGTTGTTCTTGGGAAGAGACCCAAAAAATTTTACCCCATTTTTCTATTGTTAAACGCCAAGCCTTTTTTTCTGACATTGCCGAAGCCAATGCGTATGACGTCATTTACTTTGATGCCTTTGGCCCCCGAGTTCAACCCCATTTATGGATCGAATCTATCTTTAAAAAAATGTATGAAGCCTTGCGGCCCAATGGTCTTTTGGTTACCTATTGTGCCAAAGGCAGTGTTCGCCGTAGTATGCAAGCAGTAGGGTTTGAAGTTGAACGCTTAGCAGGCCCCCCAGGGAAACGGGAGATGCTACGCGCTACTAAACTTTAACACTCTCCAACTTATGCTTAAATATTTGTTAAAGATTATTTTTTAACACGATACAATCTAGTGATTCAATAATTTTGAATCGTGTCCAATAAAGTATTAATAACAGGCGCTTCAGGATTGGTTGGTACAGCACTAACGGATTCCCTAATTCAACAGGGTTACAAACTCCATATTCTAAGCACCCAAAAATCAAAAGTAAATACAAACAGTTATCCCAAAACATTCCACTGGGATCCCATGTCCAATAAATTAGATTTGCGCAGTTTAGAAGGTATAGATTCGATTATTAACTTGGCTGGAGCACCAATTGCCCAACGCTGGAATAAGGCCGCAAAAAGTGAAATTATAAATAGCCGCGTCAAGTCCTTGGAAATTTTGGCACATCATATCAAAACACATCATTTTCCTGTCAAGTACCTTGTAACGGCGAGTGCAATTGGAATTTATGCCAATTCTGTCACCCAATATTATGAGGAAAAACAGGCACAATTTTCCAGCAACTCTTTTTTGAGTTCTGTAGTTCAAAAATGGGAAGCTGCCTTAGGGGCTTTTGATAACGCGGATTTGAAAATTTGTATTTTAAGAATTGGAATTGTACTAGATGCCAATGGCGGTGCATTGCCTAAAATTATGTTCCCTATCAAAAACTATTTTGGAGCGGCTTTGGGTACAGGCAGTCAGTGGCAGTCTTGGATTCATACCGAAGACTTGGTTGGAATTTTTTCACACGCTTTAAAGTCTAAAATTGAAGGGGTTTACAACGCAGTAGCACCGAACCCAGTACAGCAATCGGAATTGACAAATGCCATCGCTCGAATTATAGGGAAGCCTATTTACCTCCCCAATGTCCCCCAAACGGTCTTGAAATTAACACTTGGTGAAATGTCTGCCATTGTCTTGGAAAGCCAGCGTGTTTGCTCAAAAAAAATTCAGAAAACAGGTTTTGATTTTAAATTCCATGAAGTTTCAGCGGCTCTTGAGGACTTGCTTCGATCTTAGACTTAGTTAAACCCATAAAAAAAAAGATGACATTTTGACATTTTTCGAAGAATGGCAGTACTTTTGCCATCAAAATATATAATTCATAATATTAAGAATACATTGTAAAATGGCTAAAAAAGAATCCAAGAAAAAGTTGAAATCTGAAAAAGCGTCAAAAACGGCATCTGTTCAAGGTGAAAAAACAATTTCTGTCGAAGATCAGTATAAGGCAGATTTAGAACAAGAAAAGGATAAGTTTTTGCGTTTATTCGCTGAATTTGAAAATTATAAGCGGCGAACAGCCAAAGAACGTATCGAACTTTTTTCAACTGCAAGTCAAGACGTAATTCAATCGCTCTTACCCGTTTTAGATGACTTTGACCGTGCCCTAGCAGAGATGTCAAAACACAAGGAAAATGATCTTTCCAAAGGGGTTGAACTCATTAAAAATAAATTTCAATCTACTTTGGAGCAAAAAGGTTTGAGTATCATTGAAGTCGACAAAGGTGATCTTTTTAACGCCGACAAACACGAGGCAGTGACTCAAATTCCCGCTTCCAGTGAAGATCTTAAGGGAAAGGTTATAGATGTCGTAGAAAAAGGCTATAAACTAGGGGATAAGGTGATCAGATTTCCAAAAGTAGTCATAGGTCAGTAGAATAAACGCAAACAGCAAAATACAACATGGCAAAGCAGGATTATTACGAGGTATTAGGAATTACGAAAAGTGCCTCATCATCAGAAATCAAAAAGGCCTATCGGAAAATGGCAATCAAATACCATCCTGATAAAAATCCGGATGACAAATCCGCTGAGGAAAAATTCAAAATTGCTGCTGAAGCTTATGAAGTTTTGAGTGATCCTGACAAAAAAGCGCGATACGACCAATTCGGTCATCAAGCCTTTGAAGGCGCTGGTGGTTTTGGCGGTGGTGGAATGAACATGGATGACATTTTCAGTCAGTTCGGTGATATTTTTGGCAGTGCTTTTGGTGGAGGAGGATTCGGTGGTTTTGGCGGTCAGCGTCAAAGAACGCCTCGTGGCAGTAATTTGAGAATCCGCGTTAAACTTTCTTTGGAAGAAATTGCGAATGGGGTCGAGAAAAAAATTAAAGTAAAACGTAAGAAACAGGCCAAGGGCGTCACTTACAAAACGTGTTCTACTTGTAATGGCAACGGCCAAGTCACTAGAGTTACCAATACAATTCTAGGGCGAATGCAAACGGCCACTACATGTAACACTTGTGGTGGAACGGGTCAAATAATTGACAATCGTCCTTCCAATGCAGATGCCAATGGTTTTGTAACTGAGGAAGAAACGGTTTCCATCAAAATACCAGCTGGAGTCGAAGATGGAATGCAGCTCAAGGTCAGCGGTAAGGGAAATGCGGCTCCAGGCAATGGTATTTCCGGAGACTTGTTGGTTGCCATATCTGAAGAACCTCATCCAAAATTACAGCGTGAGGGGGACAATTTACACTACGATTTTTATGTGAGCCTTCCAGATGCGATTTTAGGATCTTCCGTTGAAATAGAAACCGTTACTGGCAAGGTACGTCTCAAAATTGAACCAGGAGTTCAATCTGGTAAAATTCTACGACTTAGGGGTAAGGGTATTCCAAATATCAATGGTTATAACAAAGGAGATTTATTGGTTCATGTCAATGTATGGACTCCTAAAACGCTCAATAAAGAGCAAAAGGTCTTTTTTGAAAAAATGCGGGACAACGAGCATTTTTCTCCTAAACCCAAGAGCTCCGACAAATCCTTTTTTGAGAAAGTGAAAGATATGTTCTCTTAATAGACACTTTTCATTAATAATTTTTTAGATTTACAACGTAACGCTTTTTAAATATAAACGTCTTACAATGTAAATTTTAAATTAATGAATGATCTTTTAGAAGTTCAGGGTGTATCCAAAAATTTCGCCGATTTTCAAGCACTTTCTAGAGTTACTATCAATGTGCCAAAACACAGTATTTTTGGCCTTCTTGGTCCCAATGGTGCTGGAAAAACAACTCTCATCAGAATTATCAATCAAATTACAATGCCCGACAGTGGAAAAGTCATCTTAGATGGAGAACCACTTCAGCCTCATCACGTTCAATACATTGGTTATTTGCCAGAAGAACGCGGTTTGTATAAATCTATGAAAGTTGGTGAGCAGGCACTTTATTTGGCACAACTCAAAGGACTGTCATATAAGGAAGCCAAAAAGCGATTGGTTTATTGGTTTGAAAAATTAGGAATTTCACACTGGTGGGATAAAAAAATCCAAGAACTTTCTAAGGGGATGGCTCAAAAAATTCAATTTGTAGTGACTGTACTGCACCAGCCCAAGTTGTTAATTTTTGACGAACCTTTTTCGGGATTTGACCCCATTAATGCCAATATTATAAAAGATGAAATTTTACAACTCAGAGCAGAAGGCGCAACAGTTATTTTTTCGACCCACCGCATGGAATCCGTGGAGGAACTTTGTGACCATATAGCCTTAATTCACGAATCTAAAAAAATATTGGATGGTAAACTCGATGACATTAAGCGCCAGTATAAAACCAATACTTTTGAAGTTGGTTTATCAACAAAACATAAAACAGCATTGAAGCAAACAATTGCGGAGCGTTTTGACATAGCAACTGCAGATTTCAAGTCGTTGGAAGATGATTTAAAATTGAATATCAAGCTTACCCCCAATGACAGCTCTGACGATCTTCTGGCATTTTTAAGCCGGAATGCTTCTGTAAACCATTACAAGGAACTCATTCCTAATGCCAGCGAAATCTTCATTCAAACTGTAAAAAACAACGGATTATGAACCATCTGCCATTAATTATTAAAAGAGAGTATCTGGCAAAGGTCAAAAACAAATCTTTCTTGTTGATGACCTTTTTGAGCCCGCTAATTATGGTTGGATTTATTAGCTTAGTTACCTATTTGACTACAGTAAACAATGAGACAATAAGAACAATCTCTGTACTGGATGAATCCGAATTTTTTAAAGAAACTCTTATTTCAACAGAGTATACGAAATACCATTACCTTGATGGGGTTGATTTAGAATCTGCTAAAAGCATAAGCAATCAAGCCAGTTCTTACGGTCTTTTATATATTCCTAACCTGCCAATTGATTCCGTTTCAGAGGAGATTAAGTTTTTATCTGAAGATGCACCCTCTCTGACTTTCATTACAAGTTTAGAATCAAAAATTGAAAATAGGATAAAAGAACTAAAACTTGAAAAATCTGGCGTTGATTTGGCCAAAATTAAAGCTGCAAATACCAATGTGAATTTAGGTCAAGAAAGTTACGAGGGAGTAAAAACCTCTAAAGCTGGAAGTTTTATGAAACTGGCTTTCGGTGGTTTTGCCGGCTATTTGTTGTTTATGTTTATCATAATTTATGGCAATTTAATAATGCGCAGTGTAATTGAAGAAAAAACCAGTCGCATTATAGAGGTTATTATATCTTCTGTGAAACCGATCCAGTTGATGCTAGGAAAGATATTTGGGACTTCCTTAGCGGGCATTACTCAATTTGCCATCTGGATTGTGTTGATAGGCGTTTTAATGCTCGCATCTTCTTTAATCTTTGGTGTAGATTTAAGCGCAACTCCTCAGCAAGAAATCATGACAGAGGCCATGAACAACCCCGCTGTAAATTCTGAATTGCAAGGCTACATCAACGATTTTAGAGCACTTCCGCTGTGGAATCTCATCATTGCCTTTGTATTGTTTTTCACTGGAGGATATTTACTTTACAGCTCCCTTTATGCAGCAATTGGGGCGGCTGTGGATAACGAGACGGACACCCAACAATTTATGATTCCTATTATCATGCCTTTGATTTTTTCTTTTTACATCGGATTCTTTACAGTTTTAGAAGATCCCCATGGCAGTATATCCACAATTTTCTCACATGTTCCATTCACATCTCCAGTTGTTATGCTTATGCGGATCCCATTTGGAGTTCCACTGTGGGAACAATTGTTGTCTCTTTTTATTTTAGTTGTTACTTTTGTGTTCACCGTTTGGATTGCTGCAAAAATTTATCGGGTTGGAATTTTAATGTATGGCAAGAAGCCAAGCTATAAAGAATTGATCAAATGGTTGAAATATTAACCCTTCATTAAAAGCAATGAATTGAATGTCAAGAATATTAATCATAGAAGATGAAGAAGCCATCCGTCGTGTTTTGGTAAAGATTTTATCCGAAGAAAATAGTTTGTATAAAGTTTTTGAGGCTGTGGATGGACTGTCAGGTATTGAATTGATTAAAAAAGAAGATTTTGATTTGATTTTATGCGATATTAAAATGCCAAAAATGGACGGTGTTGAAGTGTTACAAGCCGCAAAAAAACTCAAACCAGAAGTCCCAATTGTAATGATTTCGGGTCACGGCGATCTTGACACGGCGGTAAATACCATGCGGCTTGGTGCGTTTGATTACATTTCAAAGCCTCCAGACTTGAACAGACTTTTAAATACTGTTAGAAATGCCTTAGATCGCAAAAAACTAGTTGTCGAGAATAAACGCCTCAAGCGGCGCATCAGTCAAAAATATGAGATGGTCGGAGACAGTGAAGAACTCCATAACATAAAATCTATGATTGACAAAGTGGCTCCAACAGATGCGCGAGTATTGATCACAGGACCCAATGGTACAGGAAAAGAACTTGTGGCCCATTGGCTTCACCAAAAAAGTGACCGAAACAAAGGCCCTATGATTGAAGTTAATTGTGCTGCAATACCCAGTGAACTTATTGAGAGTGAATTGTTTGGACATGTGAAAGGCGCCTTTACAAGCGCCAATAAAGACCGGGCAGGAAAGTTTGAAACCGCACACGGCGGTTTGTTGTTTTTAGATGAAATAGGTGATATGAGCCTCTCTGCCCAAGCCAAAGTACTGCGTGCTTTGCAAGAAAACAGAATTCAACGTGTGGGCAGCGATAGAAATATCAAGGTGGACGTTCGTGTGGTCGCTGCCACCAATAAAGATTTAAAAAAAGAAATAGCAGAAGGACGTTTTCGGGAAGATTTATACCACCGTCTAGCGGTGATACTCATTGAAGTCCCTGCACTAAATAACCGTCGTGATGACATACCATTGCTCATTGATTTCTTCAGTACTAAAATTGCCAATGAACAAGGGACCGCGCCAAAAGTATTTTCGAAAAAGGCCATTGCGCTTTTAAAAAGCTATGACTGGACTGGGAATGTAAGAGAACTGCGCAATGTTGTTGAACGACTTATGATTTTGGGCTCGAGTGAGATCACAGATGCGGATGTAAAGGCATTTGCCAGTAAGTCCTAAAACCTTTTTTATTTCAATTTATTGGGGATTTAAAAGTGTCCTAAACAAGAATTCATCAAGAAATTAAAGACTATTGACCATTTTTCTGATGATAGCCAAGTTTTTTAAAAGTGGTTCAAGTTGATCTAGATGCAACATATTGGCACCATCACTTTTGGCGTTTGCAGGGTCAAAGTGTGTTTCGATAAATAAACCATCAATATTGTTAACGACCCCTGCTCTCGCTATAGTTTCAATCATTTCTGGGCGGCCCCCCGTAACGCCGCTGTTTTGGTTTGGTTGTTGTAAAGAATGGGTAACATCTAAAACAGTTGGTGCAAATTCGCGCATGGTGGGGATGCCCCTAAAATCTACGATCATATCTTGGTAGCCAAACATGGTACCACGATCTGTGATCCAGACATTTTCATTTCCTGCATTTTTTACTTTTAAAACGGCGTGTTTCATAGCCTCAGGGCTCATGAACTGGCCTTTTTTAAGATTAACTACTTTCCCAGTTTTCGCTGCGGCCACAACAAGGTCCGTTTGGCGCACGAGAAATGCTGGAATTTGAAGAACATCTACGTAATCTGCTGCCATAGCGGCATTGCTGACTTCGTGGATATCAGTAACGGTAGGAATGTCAAAAGTTTCCCCAACTTTACGCAAAATCTTGAGTGCTTTTTCATCTCCAATCCCTGTAAAACTATCGAGTCGACTGCGATTGGCTTTTTTGAAACTTCCTTTAAATAAATAGGGGATCTCAAGTTTATTTGAGATTTCACAAACACGTTCTGCAATCTTCAGCGCCATGGATTCGCTTTCAATCGCACAAGGCCCTGCAATTAAAAAAAATTGTCCAGAATTGGCATGCTTTAGCTTTGGAATATTTTGAAGTTGCATTGTTACATCAGTTTATTGAGTACAAATATAAGTAAATTTGACCGTTAAGGTTATCAGAATAAAACCCGAAAGTCTTAAAATTAAATGTACATTTGCCGCTTTAAAATAGCGATTGATGAATTCCATTAAAAATATTGCCATTATTGCCCATGTTGATCATGGGAAAACAACACTTGTAGATAAAATTCTGTATCACTGCCAACTGTTCCGTGAAAACGAAAACAAAGGAGATCTAATTTTAGATAATAATGACTTGGAACGCGAGCGCGGCATTACCATTACTTCTAAAAATGTTTCTGTTGTCTATAAAGACACGAAAATTAACATCATCGATACACCTGGCCACGCAGATTTTGGTGGTGAGGTCGAACGTGTTCTCAATATGGCTGATGGCGTATTGTTATTGGTGGACGCGTTTGAGGGCCCAATGCCACAGACCCGATTTGTGCTACAAAAAGCCATCAATCTAGGGCTTAAGCCTTGCGTGGTAATCAATAAAGTTGATAAAGAAAATTGTACTCCTGAAGAGGTTCATGAAGCTGTTTTTGACCTCATGTTTGAGTTGGGTGCTGAAGAATGGCAATTGGATTTCCCTACGGTATACGGCTCTGCTAAGTTCAATTGGATGAGCGGAGATTGGGCAAATAAAACCGACTCCATTGCCCCACTTTTGGACATGGTGATTGACCATATTCCCTCTCCAAAAATTGAAGATGGTACCACTCAAATGTTAATTACTTCATTGGATTATTCGTCATTTACAGGCCGTATTGCTATTGGACGCTTACAGCGTGGCAGTTTAGAAACCAACCAAGCGGTTGCATTGGTTAAAAGAGATGGTTCTATTTTAAAGACTAAAATAAAAGAGCTTCATGTTTTTGAAGGTTTGGGGCGAAAGAAAGTTTCAAAAATTATGGCTGGTGAAATTTGTGCGCTGGTTGGATTGGACGGATTTGAAATTGGTGATACCATTTCAGATGTTGATCATCCTGAGGCTCTAGAAACAATCGCTATTGACGAGCCTACCATGAGCATGCTTTTCACCATTAATGATTCTCCATTTTTTGGAAAAGAAGGAAAATTTGTAACCTCTCGTCATCTCAAAGAGCGCTTAGAAAAAGAGCTTGAAAAAAACTTGGCATTGCGTGTAAATCCCACGGACAGTGCCGATAAGTTTATGGTATTTGGACGTGGTGTGTTACATTTGTCTGTTCTTATTGAAACCATGAGAAGAGAGGGATACGAACTTCAAATCGGCCAACCACAAGTCATAATCAAAACAATTGATGGCGTCAAATGTGAACCCGTAGAAGAAATGACGATTGATCTCCCAGAAAATATTTCTGGAAAAGCTGTAGAAATGGTCACCATGCGAAAAGGGGCGCTTTTGAGCATGGAAGTTAAAGGACAAAGAATGGTTTGTCAATTTGTGATTCCATCAAGAGGTATTATCGGTCTCAGAAATCAACTGCTTACAGCTACAGCTGGTGAAGCGATCATGTCGCATAGATTTACTGAATATCAGCCGATTAAAGGTGGTATTCCTGAACGTCAAAATGGCTCATTGGTTTCCATGGAAAACGGTACTGCAATCCCTTACTCAATCGATAAGTTACAAGACCGCGGTAAATTTTTTATTGATCCAGGGGAGTCTATTTACGAAGGACAAGTGATTGGCGAAAATTCTCGTGGAGACGATATGGCGGTTAATGTCACCAAAACAAAGAAACTAACCAACGTTAGAAGTGCAGGAGCCGATGATAAGGCCAGAATTGTACCCGCCATTAAATTTTCTTTGGAAGAAGCTTTAGAGTACATTCAAAAAGATGAATATGTTGAAGTCACGCCCAATAGTCTAAGGTTGCGAAAGATTTATTTAAAAGAAGTCGACAGAAAACGAAATAAAGCCTTTTAAATGATTTTTTTGAACATCAGCATAACAGAGTGGATTGGTTACATCGCTACCGGGGTATTGTTGGCCTCATTTACCATGAAACATTTTAGAGCCTTGAGACTTGTCAATTCAGTCGCTTGTGTGTTGTTTGTTTTGTATGGGTTTCTTCTTTCAAAAGCCTGGCCTATTATCATTTCAAATGCAGCAATTTTTAGTATCAATATTTATTATTTATACTTTAAAAAAAATAGTAAACTATAGGCAACAATTTTGAATACCAGGCGTTTATATGCTATAGAATAGCATAAGACCAATTTGAATACGTGAAACTACCCTCTTTTCTCAACAACAATTTAATTTTAAAAATTACCTCATTAAATTCTTTGGTTGTTGGTGCACGTCTTATAATTTCGCTCTTGGTACAAAATCTTTTGGCGTATTACACAGGACAAGCGGGTATTGCCAAGGTAGGTCAGATTCGAAATATCTCAAATATTTTAATGAGTGTTTCTTCGCTGGGAGTTTTTAATGGGGTTGTAAAATATGTATCCGAATACAAAAATAACCAGCAGGGGCTACAGAAATTATTTTCTACTGTATTTGTGTTGTCGACTATTGCCACCCTCACGCTTTCTCTTGTTATGTATTTTAGTGCCAACATGCTCTCGCAATGGTTGTTTTTCACTGAAGCCTACGCCATTGTATTCAAAGTATTGGCAGTTGCAACTCCTTTTATTGCAATGAATCGAATTTTTAACGGTGTTATTAGTGGAATTTCAGCCTATAAAATACATGCAAAGATTGAAATTATTTGGTACACATTAGCCTCATTATTGCTTTTGGTTAGTTTATATTATTACAATATTGGAGGCGTGCTTTTAGCGATTGCTGTCACCCCCATTGTTCAGTTTTTTGTCCTAATTTTTATTTTTGGGAATACCCTGAGAGAATACATTATTTTTAAAAAATTATCTTTCAAAACCCCACTTTTGAAGGCCCTTCTAGGATTTACATTAATGTCTTTTGTTGGCACTGTTTTTTTAAATTTTATTGAAATTGAACTCCGAACACTAATCTCGGATCGTATCAGTGAAAATGAAGCAGGGGTTTGGACTGCAATGTCTTCAATCTCAAAAATTTACATGCAATTTTTAGTACTTATTTTTCCAATATATATCTTACCGAATTACGCAAAAATTAGTTCACTGGCTCTGTTTAAGAAACAAGTTAAGGAAATATATACGACACTTTTGCCTTTGGTTTTTGTAGGAATGCTTGCGGTTTATTTATGTAAAAATCAAATCATCGAAATTATATATACAGATGCATTTTTGTCAATGACCCCGCTTTTTAAATGGCAATTATTAGCCGACTTTACTAGGTTTTTGGCGGTTGTTTTGGCTTATTATTTTATATCAAAAAACGCTTTTGGCTATTTTATTTTGACAGAGCTAATTTCTTTAGTATTCTATTTTATTTTTGCCAAAGTACTCATCTCAGATTATGGTACGGAAGGGGTTGTTGTTGCTAATTTATTGCGATATTTTTGTTATTTGATAATGGTTTTTGTAGCTATTTTTCATTACTTTAAGTTCCGTAAATAAAAAACTTTATGGCATTGTTGGCTTCATCGCAATTAAACCACTTCACAAAACTTTTTTCTTTGTATTTCGTTGCATTAATACCAAGTTTTATTGCGGTTATGATTTCAACAGAACTAAATTGGCCCTTAGTTTGTGATTTTACAGAAAATGTTCTTTTTGGAATTATTATTATTTTGGTTGTTTCGCTTCTTAAAAATTCAGCTTTTAAGCGGATATCAAATTACATTTTATTTTTATTTTTTTCCTTTTGTACATATACAGAAACAGTTTATTTTTTAATTTATAAAACCTATTTCAGTCCCTCAACAATTTTTGTGTTTTTTGATTCAAATCCTCAGGAAGCTTCAGAGTTTTTAGCATTTTATTCAACCGTTCCAATAATTGCTTTAACATTGACAACACTGTTTGCTTCTGCTTGGTGTTTAAGGCAACTTTATAGCAGTTCTTCTACGTTATTTACAATCCCTAGAAATAAGGTTATTTATAGTTTTATTTTTACAGGAATTTTACTCGGATTTTTAAGACTATCAAAGCTTATTGATTACAATTTTCCTTATTTGTTTGTTCGATCTTATATTCTGTATCAGAACGAATCCAAAGAGTTAGATGTTTACAAAAAGAATAAAAAAGGAAGTTTTGAATCTGTTGTAGTTAAACCCTCAAGCGCGCAACAAATCTATATATTGGTTCTTGGAGAGTCTACTACAAAATCTCACCTTGGAGTGTACGATTATGCACGTCAAACGACCCCACTTTTAAGCGCTCAAAAGGATGATTTAATATTATATAATGATGTTATAAGTCCAAACACATACTCTGTGGCTTGTGTTACAAAACTTTTAACTTTGGCCAATTATGAACATCCAAAGGCCATTGGTGATGGATCTATCATTCAATTGGCTAATGCCGCAGGTTTTGAAACTTTTTGGCTGTCCAACCAACGGCCCATAGGGCCTTATGAAAGTCTCATTAC
Source organism: uncultured Flavobacteriaceae bacterium (assembly GCA_913031185.1). Taxonomy (GTDB): domain Bacteria; phylum Bacteroidota; class Bacteroidia; order Flavobacteriales; family Flavobacteriaceae; genus UBA3537. Next base: position 29,397 of record CAJWDI010000008.1, read on the forward strand.
TAAACTGTCTTTCTCATCTGATCATACCAAGTTTATCACAACAGTGAATGCAGGAAATAGTAAAACCTTGGACGCCGATCTTTTGAGTGATTTAGATGCGGCTTTAAATCAATCCCAATCCAATAAAATTTTTATTCTATTACATTTAATAGGAACACATCATAACTACAAGGATCGTTACCCTGCCACGTTCAATATTTTCGAAGAAGATGTAAATTCTAATTTCAAGTCTAGCAGTTCAAATGAAAAAATCAATCATTATGACAATGCAGTTTTATACAATGATTTTGTGTTGAATGCTGTAATTGAACGTGTCAAATCAGAAGATGCAAATAGCTTTATGCTTTTTCTGTCCGATCATGGTGAAGAGTTATTTACAGATTTGAACATGGCAGGTCACAATGAAGACACCCCGACCAAAGCCATGTATGAAATTCCATTTATACTGTGGCAATCCGAAAAATATAAAAAAGGCCGTAAGATTGATGCAGACGTAAATAAGCCATATATGACCGATGATTTATTTCATGGTTTGGCGGATTTAATGGGTATAAAATGTAATCAAGTAGACTACCAACGTAGTATTTTTAGTGATCGTTTTAAGGATAGACCCAGAATTATTTTAGATTCCATTGATTATGACAAGTCATTTAAATACAAACGATGAATCTAATGGAAAACGCGCACATAGATTTTGAAATTTTAATCTCTACACAGTCTCAAACGTCATTGGATTTTTTAGTTCCAATGTTTAAAAACCAAAATTACAAAGATTTTAATTTATTAATTGTAAATCAAAACTTTGGTTCTGTAGATTTGGTTTCGGAGTACAAAAACATTAGAGTTTTTAATTCCCCAGAAAAAGGCTTGGCCAAAAGTAGAAATATAGCGATAAAAAATGCCTTGGGAACGGTTTGTTTATTTGCAGACGATGATGTTGTTTACGAAAAGGATTTTAAGGAAAAAATAATGTCCAGTCATAGGATCCGTCCCGGTTCCGATATCATTACATTTAAAATGAAAGATTTTAATGGCAATGATTTCAGAGACTATCCAAAACATAAATTACATGATAAAAAGTCGCTTGCAACGGCAAACGCCGTAGTCATTAGTTTCAAAAAGCAGGCCATTCAAAATCACGTGTTTTTTGACACACTTTTTGGTTTAGGATCAGAATTTCCGACTGGAGATGAATATATTTTCTTGAGAGCTGCTTTAAATAAGGGAAAAATTATAACTTTTGAGCCGACTGTAATTTTAAAGCACCCTGATTTTAGTTCTGGTCAAGCAGTAACAAAGGATTATATTTTGTACGCAAGAGCGGCATTGTTTTATAAGTTTGAGGGCGCATTGGCATATATAAAGTTACTAAAACACTTGCTGATGCTAGTCTATAAACGCCAGCTATCATTAGTGGAGGTTTGCGCAAAATACAAAGTGGGTTTAAAAGGCATTTCCCGATTTAAACAACTAATGCCTTAAGGGTAATCAGTAGGGTTTTTTGGAGTGCGGTATCTAATGACAGAAAAAACACCACTCAGTTCACTGAGACAGCGCAAAGGTAGCGCAATCGAAATAAATCAAATAAAAATAGGTTTGGGTTTTTGGATTTCAGATTGTCTTCCAAATTACCTTTCATGAAAGCCGTTATTTTTAAAAAAATGGATATTAAACAAAAGAATTCAAGGAGTTTATAAGCCTTTAGAATAGAAATACTGTGTTTGCCTATTTTATTTTTTTTATAATTTTCGAATAGATTTGACAGGGCATTTTTTGTTTTTTCAATGAACACTTCGTTGTCTTCTGATTCATTGACAATGACTGGGTTATCAATGTGAATTACAGGCATTGATTGACTTTTTAAAATGGAGCCAAATATATAATCATTTCCATAAGATCTGTTGTCGATTTGGTTTAATGCTTCTAAAACTGCGGCTTTGTGGGCCATAAAATTTGAGGAACAAACGAATTTATAAGGGTTTTTAGTCCTTTCAATTGCTTTTTTCTCTTCTCTATTTTTTGCAAATTTGAGTCTCAAAGCACCTGCCTTGGTATTGCTTGATGCGTCAAAATGACGACCGCCAAACACATAAGAATTTTCACCAATATGGGCAATATATTTTTTTAAGAAGTTTTTATTTTGAGGGGTGGTGTCTACATCAATATAAATTAACCAATCAAATTGAGACGTTTCGGCAAGTAACAGTCTGTTTTTAATTCTTCCTAAATTTTTTTTCGATTCGATAAATTTTGCATTAGGAATAGAATTTATCTTTTGGTTCAACTCATTTTTAAGCGAAAATGAACCATCATCAATACAAACAATTTCAAATTTTAGATCTAAAATCAACGCTTGCTTTTCAACCTCACAGACAAGTGGATAAGCGTTATAATCAAAACATGGAATTAAAATAGAAAGCATCAACTGTCTTTTCGTTGTACAACTTCAAACACTTTTTTATCCTCACATCTAAGAGTTTTGCTTGGATATTTTAAAATCAAAGCATAATCGTGTGTGGCCATAAAAATGGTGTTCCCTTTTTTGTTCAAATCTTGTAAAACTTCCATTACTTCCATGCTTGTTTGTGGGTCAAGGTTGCCAGTTGGTTCATCTGCCAGGATGAGTTGTGGGTCGTTTAATAAAGCCCTAGCAATGGCGACACGCTGTTGCTCACCTCCAGAGAGTTCAAACGGAAATTTATCTTTGTTACCCTCCATGTTCACTTTTGTTAAAACAGCCTCAATTTTTTGATTGATTTTCTCTCGTTCTTTCCAACCTGTGGCTTGCAATACAAATTTAAGATTACCATGAACAGTTCGTTCGTTCAACAGTTTAAAATCTTGAAAAACAATGCCAAGTTTACGTCTTAGAAAAGGTATTTTTTTGTCTTTTAAAGTCTCTAGGTTGAAGCCTACAATCTCTCCTTTTCCGTGGTTTAATTTTAGGTCGCCATAGAGTGTTTTTAACAGGCTGCTTTTTCCGGATCCTGTTTTGCCAATTAAATATACAAACTCCCCTTTTTTAACATCGATATTAATATCGCTCAGGATTAGATTTTTATCTTGAAAAATAGAAGTGTTTTCTAACTTTAAAACGGAATCAGACATGAATTTTATATTATATATTTTATAAAAGTATTACTATTCAAATCAATAATCAAATTTCATTCAAACATTTCATTTCAGTCTAGAGATTGATTTTTTTAACAACTCCGTAATTATAAAACATATTCAAAAAAACTAAGGATAAAGAAGGTAATTTGATCTTAGTGCCTTGAACTGTTCCAAATCATTTTCCCAAGATCTTTTTATTTCTAAAGCACTCCATCCTTTTTCTATTTGTTGCTGAAGGGTTGTTTGTCCTGCTAGTTTCGTAAAAAAGGAATTGAAAAACGAAGATTTATCAGTTGTATTTTCATAGGATTCTATCAACCAATTAAGATTAATGTCATTTAAAAAATCAACATTTTTTAAATCTTTACCATAACATATTTTTGCCTTGTGTTTTGGGTTCTTTGCACCAAAATTTGGCTTGGGTATAAATTGAAACGAGTAGTTTTCGTCACCCAAAAAAGGACTCCCAAAAATTTGAAACTGATTTTCCGTTCCTCGTCCAACACTCACATGCGTTCCCTCAAATAGACATAGGCTTGGATACAAATTGATTGCCTTTTGATTGGGAAGGTTAGGAGAGGGGGGGATTGGCAGTATATAAACGTCCTCTCGATTGTAGTTGGCGACTGGAATAACGGTTAAATCACAGTTCAAATCATCTTCTAACCAGTGTTCACCATTGATCATTTTTGCAAATTCTCCAAGGGTCATCCCATGCGTGATTGGTACAGCGTGCATGCCAACAAAGCTTTTGTAATTTAAATCCAAAACAGGCCCGTCCACATAATGGCCATTGGGATTGGGTCGGTCCAATACAATGAGTGGAATGTTCAGAGCTGCACAGCCCTCCATCATATAATGCAAGGTGGATACAAAGGTATAAAAACGGGTTCCAACATCTTGAATATCGAAAACAACAACATCTAAATCTTCTAAAACTTTAGGATCTGGTTTTCGATTTTCACCATAAAGCGATACAATTGGGAGTCCCGTTTTAAGGTCGATTCCCCCTTTGACATATTCTCCGGCGTCGGCACGGCCTCTGTAACCATGCTCCGGCGCAAATACTTTTATAACCGAAACATCACGTTTGATTAGAGAATCTACTAAATGGATATTGTCATTTTTAATAAGTTCACCATTAAGACCTAAACCGGGACTGTTTTTAAAAATAACGGAGGTTTGATTGGCAACGATTCCAACCCGCTTGTTTTTTAAAAGGGGCAGGTAAAGCTCCAATTGATTGGCCGCGACTGTCACTGGTGCTTTGTTTTGATAAGGGCTGCTATTTCCACAAGACAGAACTATCATAACAAATAATAAAGCTGTATTTTTGATTGAATTTAATAGCATTGGATTTTGAATTTTGAATTTTTTATAGCCAAACGTCTCATCAGCGCTCAGTCCTATAAAAGTAGTGTTTCAGCACCAATAATAAAAATTGGTGTTTTGGCCATCGCGATCAGTACCATTGTGATGTTATTTGCAGTTGCCATAAGCGTGGGTTTACAACAAAAAATACGAGATAAAGCAGTCGCTTTTAATGGTCACATCACCATCTCTAACTTTGATACAAATCTCTCGGAAGGCGCACAAGCACCCATAAACAAAAACCAGCCTTTTTATCCAAAATTTAAAGAAGTTGATGGCATCATACATATTCAAGCAGTTGCTCAGAAATTTGGCATCATCAGAACTGAAACAGATTTTGAAGGTTTGTTTTTGAAAGGGGTGGGGATTGATTACAATTGGCAGTATTTTAAAGAATTTTTAATTCAAGGTAAACTCCCAAATTATTCTACGTCATATAGCGATGAAGTGCTCATTTCGGAGCATCTGGCGAAGCGCTTGCTTTTTAAACTTGGCGATACCTTCCAAATGTACTTTTTAAAATCGGACTCTAGCAGCCCTCCCAGCATAAGGAAATTTAGAATTGTAGGTATTTTCAATTCTGGTTTTGAAGAGTTGGACCAAACTTTCTTGATAGGAGATTTAAATCATGTACAGCGTTTAAACCGCTGGAGCAAGGATCAGGTCGGTCAATTTGAAGTATTTATACAAGATTATGAAGATTTAGAATCCAAAGGATTGGAAGTTTATGCCGAAACTCCTTCCACGCTCAACGCCCAAACAGTCCAGCAAAAATACCCAGTTATTTTTGATTGGATTGCAATTTTTGATAAAAACACATACGGAATCATTGCCATGATGATTTTAGTTGGCGTCATCAATATGATTACAGCCCTACTTGTTTTAATTTTAGAGCGTACTCAAATGATTGGACTACTCAAAGCCCTTGGCAGCTGCAGCTGGAGCATTCAAAAAGTATTTATATATACTGCATCATATTTGGCAATTACTGGTTTGGTCTTAGGCAATGGAGTTGGATTACTACTACTTTTTATTCAAAAATATTTAAGTCCAATAACTTTGAATCCTTCAATATACTACGTTTCCAGGGCGCCTGTAGATATCAATTTATGGACCATTTTAAGCCTCAATTTATTGACCTTCGCAACTTGCGTTTTGATTTTAATTATTCCGTCCTATTTGATCGCCAAAATAGCGCCGGTAAAAGCCATTAAATTTGATTGATAAAAATTTAGCAATTACAATTTGCCATCATTTTGAAATTGCCGTAAATTTGAAAAAAATTCCCTGATGCAATACGCTGAAAATATTCTTGAAACCATTGGTAAAACCCCTTTGGTAAAACTAAATAGAATTACGGCTTCGCTTCCCTGCTTGGTCTTGGCCAAATACGAAACATTTAATCCTGGAAACTCTGTCAAGGATCGAATGGCTTTACAAATGATTGAAGATGCAGAAGCAGATGGTCGTTTAAAGCCCGGGGGTACCATTATTGAGGGCACTTCTGGAAATACAGGCATGGGGCTGGCTTTGGCCGCGATTGTCAAAGGTTACAAATGTATTTTTGTCATGAGCGACAAACAATCCAAAGAAAAAATGGATATTCTAAGAGCGGTTGGTGCAGAGGTGGTGGTCTGTCCTACAGACGTAGCTCCTGAGGACCCTCAGTCCTATTACTCCGTCTCGAAGCGCTTAGGCGAAGAAACGCCCAACGCTTGGTATGTAAATCAATACGATAACCCCAGCAATACCAAAGCACATTACCAAAGTACAGGTCCTGAAATATGGGACCAAACTGATGGTAAAGTGACCCATTTTATTGTTGGAGTTGGAACTGGCGGTACAATTTCAGGAGTGGGCGGATATCTGAAAAAGAAAAACCCTAATGTAAAAGTTTGGGGTATTGACACCTATGGTAGTGTGTTTAAAAAATACCACGAGACTGGTATTTTTGATGAGAAAGAAATTTATCCTTATGTTACAGAAGGCATTGGGGAAGACATTTTACCTGCCAATGTAAATTTTGATTTAATTGATGGTTTTACAAAGGTTACTGACAAAGATGCCGCCGTCTACACCCAACGCTTGGCCAAAGAAGAAGGGATGTTTTTAGGAAATTCAGCCGGCGCTGCCATAAAAGGGGTACTACAACTCAAAGATGCATTTGGACCTGAAGATGTTGTCGTGGTATTATTTCACGACCATGGCAGCCGATACGTTGGAAAAATGTTTAATGACGATTGGATGCGAAAGATGGGGTACTTGGATTAGTTCTCTAAAATATTTGACGAGCATCTGCTTTTAAATCCAAATTTGTAAATTGCAGTATGAAGTTATTTTACGAACTTTTATTTTTTTTACAGCGCCATGGGTTTCATGTTTGCCAACGCATTGCCGATCGATTTGGCATGAGAGCTAGAGTGGTGCGAACCTCTTTCATATATGTCACTTTTGTGACTGTTGGTTTTGCATTTGCATTGTATTTATTCATCGCCTTCTGGCTCCGTATAAAAGATACTATTTTTTCAAAGCGAAGTTCCGTATTCGATATATAAGACATGAGCAATCCCATTGTAAAATTTTTTAGATCAAAACTAAAAACGGCGGTTGTTTTACTGATATTGTTACTTATGACTGGCATTGTTGGTTTTAAGCTTATATCAGGATACACTTGGACGGATGCAGTCTATATGACAGTCATTACCATTACCACGGTCGGTTTTGGTGAAGTTGAGCCTTTAGACCATCAAGCAAAGATTTTTACGATTGGTCTTATTTTAACCAGTGCGATTATTGTGGGATATGCGCTAAAGGTAATTAGTGAGTATATCATATCCAAGAACGACATCAATGAATTAAAACAAAAGAAAATGCAAAAGAAAATCAACGCGTTGTCCGAGCATGTCATTATTTGTGGCTATGGAAGAAATGGGAGACAAGCCGCCAAAAAACTACAATCCCACCAACGAAATTTTGTTGTGATAGACAAAGATGAAACTGTTTTTCAAAATATCGAAAATAATGACTTTACTTTTATTATAGGAGATGCAAATGAAGATGTAGTATTGATTAGCGCAGGCATCAATAGTGCCGCTTCTTTGATTTGTGCATTGCCCAACGATTCAGAAAATGTATTTGTGGTACTTTCTGCACGCCAGATAAACCCCGAAATTCGAATCATAAGCCGCGCCTCAGAAGAATCAAGTTACAGTAAATTGAAACTCGCTGGTGCTAATAATGTCATTCTTCCTGACCGCATTGGTGGCGATCACATGGCCTCATTAGTGGTAGTACCCGACCTTTTGGAGTTTGTGGACAATCTGTCTATTGTAGGCAATCAAAATATCAACATTGAAGAAATTGCGGTTGAGCAACTTTACGACACCAACCAACAAAAAACAATTTTAGAACTGGATTTGAGAAAACATACTGGTTGTAATGTGATAGGTTACAAAGACGAAAATGGAAATTACCACATCAATCCAGAAGCCAATCAAAAATTAGTGCCTGGCTCTAAAATTATAGTTTTGGGCAAGCCTGAACAAATTCAAACGCTCAATTCCATGTATAATATCGCTATCAAATAGCTCGGGATTCTACTTCCTATAATTATCAATAAACTTAAATTTTAATAACTCATTTTTTTTTGGCATCTTGTTGCCACTTTTATACCACTAACGACATCCTTATGAAACTTAAATTCCAAACATTAATCGCTTTAATTTTACCATTATTTTCATTTGCCCAGGACAAGGGAATTGATCAAATTATTGATGAAAAATTTGGAGATGCTACCGGCTGGTTTGTCAACTTTATATTTTATCAAATTGAGTTTTCTGAGGATGTAAAAGTTTTTTGGGTTTTGTTTCCATTAATTTTTGGTGCTGCTTATTTTACATTCTATTTTAAATTTATCAATTTTAGAGGAATAGTTACGTCTATAAATATTGTCCGTGGAAAATACGACAGTTTGGACCATCACGAAACACTAGAAGCTGCCGGCGATGCAACTCCTGGAGGCGACAGCACTGAAACCATTGCAGTTGAAGGACATGAAGGGGAAGTATCTCATTTTCAAGCCCTCACAGCAGCCCTTTCTGCAACTGTTGGCCTTGGTAATATTGCCGGCGTGGCCATCGCCGTTTCAATAGGAGGTGCTGGTGCCACCTTTTGGATGATTGTCGCCGGACTCTTGGGCATGGCTTCAAAATTTGTTGAGTGTACTTTGGGTGTTAAGTACAGAGACATAGACGAAAATGGGGTGGTCTATGGCGGTCCCATGTACTATTTGACCAAAGGGCTCAAGTCTAATGGATTAGAAAAACTCGGAAAAATACTTGCAGTCTTATTTGCGATTTTTGTAGTTGGCGGTTCTTTTGGTGGCGGCAATATGTTTCAAGTCAATCAAGCTTTTCAATTGGTTGAAAATATCACTGGAGGTGAAACATCCTTACTTCACGATAAAGGCTGGTTATTTGGATTGATAATGGCCGTTTTGGTGGGAATTGTTATTATTGGAGGTATTAAAAAAATTGCCAAAGTAACAGATAAGATTGTACCATTTATGGTCGTTATTTACGTAACAGCCTCACTGTTTGTTATATTTTCTAACGTTGGGATGATTGGCGATGCCTTCATACAAATTTTTGATGGCGCCTTTAGTCCACAAGGGGTAGCTGGTGGAGTTATTGGCGTATTGGTTCAAGGATTTAGACGTGCGGCATTTTCAAATGAAGCGGGGATTGGTTCAGCTTCCATTGCGCATTCTGCAGTAAAAACAAAATACGCAGCATCCGAAGGATTGGTAGCACTTTTAGAACCTTTTATCGATACAGTGGTGGTTTGCACCATGACTGCTTTGGTACTTATCATTACGGGCTATGTAGACCCCTCCAATGCGAGCTTGAACAGTGCTGAAGCTATTTTACTGACCTCCGGTGCTTTTGAATCGGCAATTTCGTGGTTTCCTTATGTATTAACCATCGCTGTTGTCCTTTTCGCTTTTAGTACCATGATATCTTGGTCCTATTACGGATTTCAAGGCTGGGCTTATTTGTTTGGCCGCTCCAAAAAAATGGAATATACATACAAACTCATATTCTGCTTTTTTGTCATCATTGGTTCTGCCGCAAGTTTGGGATCGGTCATAGACTTTTCTGATGCCATGATCTTCGCTATGATGGTTCCTAACATGATAGGGATTGTCATTCTAGCTCCTAAAGTAAAGAAAGAACTCGACAAATATTTGTCCGCCATAAAACAGTAGCAACTCTATGTTTTGAATAGATTCCCAAATTATTTTTCAAAACGCCAATGCCTTGCCATAGTAGTTTTGGTGTTTTTCATACTTACCCTACAAATACTTTTTTTGTTTTGGCCCCAAAAAGCCTCGCTTTTGGATTCTAGAAATGAGACACTTCAATTAAGTTTTGAAAGCGAATACCGCATTTTGCAACAACAAGAACTAAAAAACAAAATCCCAAAATTAAGGCCTTTCAATCCAAATTTCATCACTGATTACAAAGGCTACACATTAGGTATGTCGCTGGATGAAATCCAACGATTACACAAATTTAGATCTGGGGGCCATTGGGTAAATTCTGTTCGTGATTTTCAGAAAATAACTGGCATTAGCGATTCGTTGTTAAGAGAAATATCACCCCATTTTAAATTCCCCAAATGGGTGACGACATCAAAACCACGTAATCAATTTTCGACTCGCTACAACATCAAGTTAGATTTAAATTCAGCATCTAGTGAGGCCCTTCAAAAAGTATATGGTATTGGTGTTAAATTGTCCGAAAGAATTTTGCGTTATAGGGCACAATTTGAAGGCGGTTTTGCCGATATGGTTGAGCTAAAAGGCGTGTACGGGTTATCTGATGAGGTTATACAAAGAATCAAACAAAAATTTAACATAAAAAATCCAAGAACTATCCAATCCATTGACCTTAACACTGCCACACAAGAAGCCCTTGTAAAAGTTCCTTTTATAGATTATGAGTTGGCTTATCAGATTATTGAAATGCGAATGTTAAAAGAAGCTTACCTTGGGGTCGAGGAATTAACAAAACTTAAAGAATTTCCAAAGGAAAAAATCGACATAATTAAATTATATTTGCATGTAAATAAGCCCGAATGAATTTTCAATTCTCAGAAGAACTTAAAATGATTGCCTTGTCCGCTCGCGACTTCGCGGAGCAGTACATTCGCCCCCACATCATGGATTGGGACGAAAGCCAATACTTTCCTAGAGAAGTACTTGAAAAAGCAGGTGAAATGGGGTTTATGGGGATTTTCATCCCCGAAAAGTACGGGGGTTCAGGGCTTGGATACCATGAATACGTTACCATAATTGAAGAAATCTCAAAGGTGGACCCTTCCATCGGACTCTCTTTAGCAGCACATAATTCTCTTTGCACAGGCCATATCTTCTACTTTGGCAATGAAACTCAAAAACAAAAATGGCTACCTAAACTTGCTACTGGTGAGTGGATTGGTGCTTGGGGACTTACAGAGCATAACACTGGAAGTGATGCGGGTGGCATGAACACCACAGCGGTCAAAGACGGCGATCATTATATTTTAAATGGGACTAAAAATTTTATAACCCATGGCATCAGCGGTGATGTTGCTGTGGTAATTGCCCGAACAGGTGAAAAAGGTGATTCCCATGGCATGTCTGCTTTTATCATTGAAAGAGGTACCCCAGGTTTCAGTGGGGGTAAAAAAGAAGACAAGCTTGGGATGCGTGCAAGCGAAACAGCCGAGTTAATTTTTGACAATTGTAAAATTCCTAAAGACAACTTAATAGGTAATGAAGGTGACGGGTTCGTACAGTCGCTAAAACTCTTAGATGGTGGGCGCATTTCAATTGGTGCCCTTTCGCTTGGCATATCCAAAGGCGCCTATGAAGCAGCTCTTAAATATTCCAAAGCGCGTGAGCAATTTGGAAAACCAATTTCTAGCTTTCAAGGCGTATCTTTTAAACTCTCTGACATGGCTACAGAAATAGCGGCCTCCGAACTGTTAATTCACAAAGCAGCCTCCATGAAAGACAAGGGTGAAAAAGTTACAACGATTGGCGCAATGGCCAAGATGTATGCTAGCGAAGCTTGTGTTAAAATTTCTAATGATGCGGTTCAAATCCATGGAGGTTATGGTTATATCAAAGACTTTCCAGTAGAAAAATTTTACCGCGACTCAAAACTTTGCACCATTGGCGAAGGCACGACTGAAATACAAAAACTGGTCATCTCCAGAAATATTTTAAAATAATTTGTTGTCAGTTTAATAACTAAGACTATATTTGCAATCAATTCTAAAGAGAGGAGGTTTAAGACTATGTTAATAATACCCATAAAAGAAGGAGAAAATATCGACAGAGCGCTGAAGCGTTTCAAACGGAAGTTTGATAAAACTGGAACCAAGCGTTCACTTCAGACCCGCAAGCAGTTTACAAAACCCTCTGTAAAAAGAAGAGCTGAAATTCAAAAGGCGCAGTACATTCAAGGCTTAAGAGACGCCGAGAATTTGTAACAACACAATCCTAAAAATTATAAACACCTCAACCGAGGTGTTTTTTTTGTTTAATCCAAAAACTAACGTTGAATTAAAACTAAATTTTACTCCCCATTTTGCTACTTGAGATTCTAAAACCATCCTTTAAATGGCAAAGCCTATTGAAATTTTATGTAACTTGGAGATAATTAATTTCTGGATTATGTCTATTCAATCCTTTACAGATTTCCTTTCTTTAGAAAAAAAATATGCGGACAACACGGTTTTGGCTTACCGCAAGGACATTGAAGTATTTCAAAGTTTTTTGGGAAAAGAATACGGCGTATCAGAACTAAAAACGGTTCACTACAACCAAATTCGGCGCTGGATAACAATTCTAGTGGATCAGGGCTTGAGTAACCGCTCAGTTAATAGAAAAATCTCTTCGCTCAATTCTTACTATAAATTCCTAATAAAAATAGCGCAATTAAAAACGTCTCCACTGGCGAAGCATAAAGCCCTAAAAATTCAAAAGAAACTTCACATTCCATTTTCTGAAAATGAGATAGCAGCTGTTTTAAATACCGACCCAAGGGGTCATTTTGAGGCTACTCGCAACAGTCTCATTATAGAACTTCTGTATTCCACTGGAATGCGGCGTACAGAATTGATCCAACTAAAACTAAGGGATATCGATTTTGATCAACATCAAATAAAAGTATTGGGTAAACGCAATAAAGAGCGCTATATTCCGTTATTAAAATCAGTGCAGAAATCCTTAAAAACATATATTAACTTGCGTGACCAGCTAGAAATTATAAAGGACAAAGACATTCTTTTCTTGACCCAAAATGGAGTCAAACTCTACGGGACACTGGTATATAGAATTGTCAAAAATTATTTTGAAGCTGTTTCGTCAAAAGTTAAAAAAAGTCCTCATATTTTGAGGCACTCCTTTGCTACACATTTGCTCAACAATGGTGCGGATCTTAATGCCGTCAAAGAATTGCTAGGCCACTCAAGTCTTGCAGCCACTCAAGTATACACCCATAATAATATTTCAGAATTGAAGAAAGTTTATGCGAAATCCCATCCCAGACAATCCAAATCTTAATATAAATCTAAATCCTATTGCTATGAAAATTAATACACAATCTGTAAATTTTAAAATCGATACATCCCTTCTAAGTTTTATTCAGAAAAAAATGGATAAGCTCGATTTATTTTATGATAAAATTATAAAAGCCGATGTTTATTTAAAGGCGGAAAACACATCCGGAAAGGAAAATAAAGTCTTCGAAGCTGTGCTTTCTATTCCAGGCGATAGTTTTGTAGTCAAAAAAAAATGTAAAAGTTTTGAGGAAGGCGTTGATACCGTCGTCCATATATTGGAGCGACAGCTTAAAAAAAGAAAGGATAAAATACGCAAACAAACCATATAAAAATATTTAAAAAATGTTTTGAAACATTAAAAAATACCTATACATTTGCAGTCCGTTAGAAATAGCGGGCTTTTTTGTTGTGTAAAAACTTCAGAAATTGCCGATGTAGCTCAGCTGGCTAGAGCAGCTGATTTGTAATCAGCAGGTCG
>CAJWDI010000009.1:0-42002 GCA_913031185.1 uncultured Flavobacteriaceae bacterium
TCTTCCATGGGCTCAGAGAGGGCAAGATAGAATTTAAAGTTTGGGAATTCGTTTTGTAATTGCTCAAAGTGGTCTAAGTAAAATAATTCGCGTTTGGAACGACCGCCGTACCAATAGGTAACTTTTCGACCTGTTTTGAGCGTTTTAAATAAATGGTATAAATGTGAACGCATAGGCGCCATACCTGCTCCACCACCAACGTAAAGCATCTCAGAATCACTTTCATTGATGAAAAATTCTCCATAAGGCCCTGAAATGGTGACTTTGTCACCTGGCTTTTGGGCAAAAATATAGGACGATGCTACTCCAGGATTGACATCCATCCATGCATTTTTTGAACGGTCCCAAGGCGGGGTTGCGATACGGACATTAAGCATGATTTCACGACCTTCAGCTGGATAAGAGGCCATAGAATAGGCACGTTCTACAGTTTCGTTATTTTTCATTTTTAAAGGCCAAAGACCAAATTTATCCCATTCGGTTTGAAATTTTTTGGGATCGTCGTGTTCTTCGGGATGGGCAGTAATGTCAATGGCATCAAAATTAATTTCACAGGGAGGAATTTCAATTTGAATATAACCCCCAGCTTTGTAACCCATATCTTCTGGAATTTCGACAACAAACTCTTTAATGAAAGAGGCCACATTATAATTTCTAACGACTGTAGCTTCCCATTTTTTTATACCAAAAACTTCTTCTGGAATGGTGATTTCCATGTCTTGTTTTACCTTGACTTGACATGACAAACGTGCACCGTGTTTTAATTCTTTTCTTGAAAAATGAGGTGTTTCTGTTGGAAGGGCCTCGCCCCCACCCGACAGTACATGGCATTCACATTGAATGCAAGTACCTCCACCACCACATGCAGAGGGTAAAAATATTTTTTGGTTACCGAGGGTCGATAACAAAGTCCCTCCAGAAGCCACTTCTATTTCTCGTTCACCATTGATCATAATTTTGACAGGGCCTGAAGGTGATAGTTTTTGCTTTACGAAAAGAAGTACACTAATGAGAAGTAAAGAAATCACTAAGAAAGCTACCACAGTAGCAATGACAGTTCCGGTTGTTCCAGCAGCTAAAATAATCATGTTAGTTCTCTGTTTTAGTAATGTTTACAATTTCTTTTTCCTGGTTCAGGTTAGATTCAATTTCTACAGTTTGAACTGTTTCAGTGGGTTCCGCTGGAGCTTCATCACCTCCAGTTAACATCCCTCCAAAACTGAGAAATCCAATACCCATCAATCCCGTTACAATAAATGTAATTCCAAGCCCTCTTAATGGGCCAGGGATATTGGAATATCTAATTTTTTCACGAATAGAAGCAATGGCTAAAATGGCTAAAAACCAACCAATTCCAGATGAGATACCATAATTTACAGCCAAGCCTAGGGTTTCAATCTCACGAGATTGCATAAACAAAGAACCGCCTAATATGGCACAGTTAACGGCAATTAATGGTAGGAATATTCCTAAAGAGTTGTACAGTGACGGTGAAAATTTCTCGACAATAATTTCTACCAATTGAACCATGGTGGCAATGGTAGCAATGAACATGATAAAGGACAGAAAGCCTAAATCGTAATCTATAAATTCTTCGCCCAACCAAGACAGTGCTCCAGGCTGCAATAAATATTGATCTAACAACCAATTTAAAGGAACCGTTATGGCAAGTACAAAAATGACTGCCGCACCCAATCCCACAGCTGTTGCAACTTTTTTAGAAACTGCCAAATAAGAGCACATACCTAAGAAAACGGCAAACACCATATTGTCAATAAAGATTGATTTAAAAAATAATTCGATGTGTTCTATCATTGTATTTTAATTTATTTAAAAATTAATCTTCAATTAAAGCTTTGTTTCTACTGCGTTGTACCCATATAATGAGCCCAACAATAATAAGTGCCATTGGAGGCATCAGCATGAATCCATTGTTTTCATATCCAGTGGCGTAAAGTCCCGTTTTTTCTATAGGGTCCCCCAACACAGGAACTCCAAATAAAGTACCAGACCCTAAAAGCTCTCTAAAAAACCCAACAGCCAAGAGAATAACGGCATAACCAAATGCGTTGCCAATGCCATCTAAAAATGCTCTCCAAGGCCCGTTACCGAGCGCAAAGGCTTCAAACCGTCCCATGATGATACAGTTTGTAATGATCAGTCCAACAAATACAGACAATGTTTTACTAAGCTCGTAAGCAAAGGCCTTTAAAACTTGATCTACAATAATCACCAATGAAGCGACCACAATAAGTTGAACAATAATTCTAATTTTAGAGGGAATGATATTTCTAATCAGAGAAATTACTACGTTACCAACTCCCATAACAAATAATACAGCAATCCCCATAACGAGTGAGGCTTTTAATTCTGCAGTAATTGCTAATGCCGAGCAAATCCCCAATACTTGAATGGTAATGGGGTTGTTGTCCGCTAAGGGATCTGTAATTAACGTGACGTCTTTTTTTGAAAGTAATCCCATGTTAGTTTAATTGATTTTTTAAATTTCTAAAGTAGGGTAAATACAACTTAAGGTCAGTCTTGATCATTGCAGACACACCATCACCAGTAATGGTAGCGCCGGCAAGAGCATCTACTTCATAATCATCCTTGATAAGGTTCTTGGGGTCATTATTGCCCTTAGCTACAGTAATACCTTTGAAGTCGCCTGTAGAAGAAAGTAATTTTTCACCTACAAAATCATCCATAAAATAACGCTGTTTGATGTTGGCACCTAAGCCTGGTGTTTCGGCGGCGTGATCAAAAAAGGCCCCTTGAACCACCATGTCTTCATCCAAAGCAACATAGCCCCAAATAGCATCCCACAGACCTTTGCCACGAATCGGGATAATGTAATAGGATTGGCCTTCTCTTTCTCCGATAAAAAGTGGCAAGGCTCTGGTACCACCATTTTTGGCTTTGGCCTGTTCTTTTTTGACGTTTATTTTGAAAGCTCTTGCACTTTCTTCAGCAGTGCCATCAGGATTAATTATTAATTGTTTTGAAATGTATTTAGAAAATTCTGCGGCAACTTTATTGGTGCTCACAAAAACAATATCGGTCGGGCCGTTTTCGTTGACACCCATAGCATACAATATGTTTTGTTGCTTTTCCATGCGCTCATTTTCTGCAATATTAGGTTTCAAGGAAGATGCTGTAAAGGCCAATAAAGACCCAACAATGACGACCATTCCAATAGCAAAAAGTATTGTGTATTGATTACTGTCTGTATTTCTGCTCATAACTATGCTGTTTTAACTTTCACGCGTTTCAAACGTTTTTTTACATTCCCTTGAACCACATAGTGGTCAATGGTTGGCGCAAATACATTCATTAGTAGAATGGCTAAAAACACACCTTCAGGGTAGGCGGGATTAAAGACACGAATCATAATGGATATAAAACCAATCAAAAATCCGTAAATCCATTTGCCTTTGTTTGTTTGTGCGGCCGTAACAGGATCTGTAGCCATGTAAACAGCTCCAAAAAGTATACTACCAATTATGAGGTGTTGCCAAAATGGAACATCCATTAAACCATAAAATTTACTGGAGGTTGTAATAAGACCCGCATCCACAACACCATTAAAAATAAGTCCCATGGCCAAGGCGCCCAAAACCGTACTTAGAATAATTCTCCAACTTCCTACCTTGGTAAAAATAAGAAACAAGGCACCAAATATTATTAATAATTTCGAGGTCTCACCAATAGAACCAGGGATCAAACCAAAAAACATATCGGCATAATTGTAAACGACTTCCTGATTTTGAGCATAACTGCCTAAAATGGTCTCACCCGAAATGGCATCTGCGGTTCCAGCACGTTCAACAGCACCATGTACCCATACTTTATCACCACTCATCCAAGTGGGGTAGGCAAAAAACAGAAAGGCTCTAATGGTTAATGCTGGGTTTAAAATATTCATCCCTGTGCCCCCAAAAACCTCTTTTCCAATGACCACACCAAAGGCAACGGCCACAGCCAACATCCACAGCGGAAGATCAATCGGAACAATTAAAGGAACAAGCATCCCCGTAACCAAATAGCCTTCTTCAACTTCATGGCCTTTAATGACTGCAAAAATAAATTCAATCAAAAGACCCACGCCATAAGACACCACCACAAGAGGTAAAACTTTCCAAAGTCCAATTACAAGATTGTCCCAAGTCCAAAACGTCTCACCTAAAAATCCGTGTGAGGCGTCAATTGTTCCCAGTGCCAAGTGGTGCTGATAGCCAGCATTGAACATGCCAAATATCAAACATGGTACCATGGCCATGATAACTGTATTCATGGTGCGTTTTAAATCATCTGCAGCTTTGATGTGTGTCCCGCCGCTGTGCGTGGTTTCATTTGGTAAGTACAAAAAAGTGTGAATCGCATTGAAAGCAGGTGCCATTTTTGTCCCTCTGTACTTCTCTTTAAGCTGATGTAAATTTGATTTTAATCCCATATTTAACCTATTTCTTTAAGCATTAAATCCAATCCTTCTCTAATTATCTTTTGGTGTGGTTGTTTAGAAACGCACACAAACTCTGTAAGTGCAAAATCTTCAGGAGCCACTTCGTACATTCCAAGGGCTTCCATTTCGTCCAAGTCTTTGTACATACATGCCTTGAGAATTTGCATTGGGTAGATGTCTAGAGGAAAAACCTCCTCATAGGACCCGGTTAAAACAAACGCCCTGTGTTCTCCATTTGTATTGGTATTGAGGTCGTATTTTTTCTTGGGTGTTAACCACGAGAATGTCAAAGCTCTAGATGTAGAAACTTTGTTAAAAACGGGTTTATTCCAGCCAAAAAATTCATAATCGTCACCTTCTGGAATGACCGTAATCACATCGCTATAAAAATCTAAAAAACCATCCGGTTTCACTTCCTTTCCACAAAGTACATTCCCCGAAATAATTCGAGCATGTGCATCTTTTTGAATCCCGCGATCGTAAATCATAGTGGCAACCTCACTTCCAATGCGGGTCTTCAAATAACGAGGCGCCTCAATTTGAGAGCCTACTAAAGCAACCGTTCGCTCGGCATTGTATTTACCTGTTAACAATAATTCCCCAATAATGACTAAATCTTGCGGGGCAATCGTCCAAACGGTCTCCCCTTTGTTTATAGGATCTATTTTATTTATGAGCGTGCCTACATTTCCTGAAGGGTGCGGTCCCGACAGTTTGTGAATATTAATGTTTTGTAAATTTTCGAAAGCTGAATCTGATGCCTTGGATACGCCAACGTGTACAGGACCGCCCGTAAGTTTTGAGAGGGCTGTAACTGCGGCTTGTAGTTCAACCTCTTTTCCTCTAAGTGTGAAATTGTAATCAACTGCAAGCGGCGCCGTAGCATGAGCAGAGATAAAAATGGCTTTGGGCTGGAGCTCTGGTTTCGCGATTACATCATAGGGCCGCTGCTTGATAAATGGCCAACAACCCGAAGCAAGCAGCAATGATTTAATTTCATCTGCTTGGGCTGTTTTTAATGTGGGGGTTTCATATTTTTTGAAAGATATTTTTTTGTCCGCCTTGATTTTAATCTCAAGAATTTTGCGTTTTTCTCCTCTTGTAATTTCTAGGATTTCACCTGAAACAGGTGATACAAACTTGATGGCTTCATTGGATTTATCAAAAAATACACTTTCTCCGGCTTTTAACTTAGCACCTACTTTAACTGCTAATTTTGGGGTTACTCCGTGAAAATCATCAGGCCTAATTGTATAAAAATTACTTTTTATAGCATCTGTTATTGAGTGAGTAGCTTCACCTACAAGTCTGATGTCAAGACCTTTACTAATTCTAATTTCTTTGGACATGAATCTTTGGATGATTGAATTTAAATCTTAAAATCGAGCAAATTTACAAATAAACAATGCATATTTCATAAAATTTAATTGGATTTTTTATGTTAAAATTTAAAATATACAGACCCCATAATTTTTGGTTATATTTACTTTCGATTTTTTAGATAAATGCGCAATTTGAAGCTTTTTATTATTACATTGTTTGTGCCATTAATTTTGACAGCACAAGTCCAGGAGGTTGATCCACCCATGGACATCAAAACCATATCTTTGGGAGTTGTAGATAATGCCTCTGGTTTGGCAATTATCAATCTCAATGATCGCCTGGTCTTAGAATTTGATGTCCTAAACAATTTAGAAGAAGATTTTTATTATGTGATTGAACATTTTGACTCTGATTGGAATCCATCGCAACTGATGAAAACAGAATATTTAGCAGGTATGGATAACTTGAGAATTGTAGACTATGTAAATTCTTTTAATACCTACCAAATTTATTCCCACTACCGCCTACAAATCCCAAACCGACAAACACGTTTAAGAGTTTCGGGTAATTACATTATCAAAATATTCGACGATTACGACGACTTGGTGTTCAGTAGAAAATTTATGGTCGTTGAGCCGATGGCCAATGTGGCTGTACAAATAAGACGCTCAAGAGATGTAGCCTTGATTAACGAAACACAATCTGTGGATTTTAATGTGACACCAACCACTTCAAATTTCAATAATCCCTTGGAAACTATCAAAACCACTGTGCTTCAAAACAACAATCTTAAAACTGCGGTTCATGGTTTAAAGCCACAATACATCATGGGTAATCAATTGGTCTACAGATACACTAATGCTTCTTTATTTTGGGGAGGAAATGAATATTTGTTTTTTGAAAACAAGGACATACGCGCTACAAATCTCGGCATACAATACATTGATTTGCAGGACCTTTATCACAGTTATTTATATACTAATATTGAACGTTCTCGACTAAAATATACCTTCAATCCTGACATCAATGGTGGTTTTAAGGTGACCGTTTTAGACCGTGAAGACCCAAGAATTGAAGCTGATTATGCCTATGTTCACTTTTCTCTCAGCGCTAGAGAATTCATAGATGCCACTGTTTATGTTTATGGTGGATTTAATAATTTTTCAACATCAAAAGAGAATGAGATGGTTTTCAATCCAAAAAAAGGGGTTTACGAGGCAAAATTATTGATGAAACAAGGTTTCTATAACTACAAATATATACTTGTTGATAAAGAAAATACACTACATGAGGGAGCAATCAGCGGGAATTTTGATGAAACAGAAAACAATTACAAAGTACTTGTTTATTACCGTGACCTTGGAGCACGTTACGACAAACTTATTGGATTGGGCGAAGCCAATTCTATACAAATGACAAATTAACTTAAAGCGATGATTCAGCAAATTACTGAAGGTGTAAAAATTTCCGTACAGTCTAATTTTGAATGCAGCTATTTCGACGGAAAAGGCCTTCGTTTTGGCTTCAATTATTACATAGAAATTGAAAATAACAATCCCCATCCCATCCAACTGATATCACGAAAATGGACGATTTTAGACGCTTTAAATGAAATTAAAGTTGTCAAAGGCGAGGGGGTTGTCGGAAAACAACCCATCATTCAACCCTTTGAGTCTTACCGCTACAACTCTGGTGCTGCGCTTTTGGGGCCTATGGGGTCCATGAAAGGCGTTTACAATATGGTTCGCCTTTCTGACAATCAAGAATTTGAAGTGACGATTCCAAACTTTAGGCTTTGCGCAGATTTTGCCCAAAATTAATCTTCACAAGTTGGTGGTTGATTCGACCATAAATTGTAATTTTAAGTTTTAATTATTTAATCATTTCAAATTATGGGAAAAGGATTTTTTAAAGTGCCCCCGGCAATCAACGAGCCCGTACTTTCATATGCTCCAGGATCCGCAGAAAGGGAAAATGTTCTCAAGGCCTACAAATCAATGTACAATTCAACTATTGAAGTTCCAATGTATATCAATGGGGAAAACATCAAAACTGGACAAACCCAGACGATGCGCCCACCGCATGACCACCAACATGTGGTAGGTATTTATCACACTGCAAATAAATCACATGTAGAGCAAGCGATTGCCACTGCTTTGGAAGCCCGTAAAACTTGGTCACAACTGCCATGGGAACAACGCGCAGGAATATTTTTAAAAGCTGCTGAGCTCATCGCTGGCCCATACAGAGCCAAGATCAACGCCGCTACCATGATGGCACAATCCAAAACCGTCCACCAAGCTGAAATTGATGCGGCTTGCGAATTCATTGACTTCCTAAGATTTAATGTTCAGTTTATGACTGAAATATACAACGATCAACCCCAAAGCACAAATGCAACTTGGAACCGCATTGAATACCGACCCTTGGAAGGGTTTACCTATGCTGTAACCCCTTTTAATTTTACAGCCATCGCCGGGAATCTTCCCGCATGCATGGCCCTCATGGGAAATGTGGTGGTCTGGAAACCCAGCGACAGCCAAATTTACTCTGCAAAAGTCATAATGGATGTTTTTGAAGAAGCTGGAGTCCCTGCAGGTGTTATCAATGTTGTTTTTGGAGACCCTGTTATGATTACAGAAACCGTACTTTCAAGCCCAGAATTCTCTGGATTGCACTTTACTGGCTCAACATTTATTTTTAAAGAATTGTGGAAACAAATTGGCGTTAATATCCACAATTATAAAACCTATCCCCGCATCGTTGGAGAAACGGGAGGTAAAGATTTTATCTTGGCTCATCAATCAGCCCATCCAAAACAAGTGGCGACCGGAATTATCAGAGGCGCCTTTGAGTTTCAGGGTCAAAAATGCAGTGCAGCCTCAAGAGCTTATCTTCCAAAAAGTTTGTGGGCAGACATCAAGAGATATTTACTGGAAGACTTAAAATCTATAAAAATGGGGTCTCCTGAAGACTTGTCAAATTTTGTAACAGCCGTCATACATGAAGGTGCCTTTGATAAAATTACGGGCTACATTGAAAATGCCAAAAACAATCCTACTGCAGAAATTATTGCTGGTGGCGGCTATGACAAAAGCAAAGGTTATTTTATTGAACCTACAGTGATTGTCACATCAGATGCTAAATATGAAACCATGTGTACGGAATTATTTGGTCCTGTAATTACAATATTTATTTACCAGGACGCAGCTTTTGAAGAAACGCTTCAGCTCATTGATCAAACTAGTGAATATGCGCTCACAGGTGCTGTTTTTTCAACCGACCGTTATGCTGCGAATGTCGCTACACGTGCCCTAGAAAATTCAGCTGGGAATTTTTACATCAACGACAAACCAACAGGAGCAGTCGTAGGCCAACAACCTTTTGGAGGTGCAAGAGCTTCTGGGACAAATGACAAAGCAGGGTCTGCTCAAAACTTATTACGTTGGGTTTCGCCCAGAATGATCAAAGAAACTTTTGTTACACCTGAAGATTACAGGTATCCGTTTTTAGATTAATTGGATGTAGATAAAACTAAAAATGACATTCCTAATCAAATGAAACAACTTCGCCTAATTGCGCTTTTTGAACATTGTATATGTCATAAACCGGTGCATCTACAAAGGTATCACCACTGCCGCTAGTCCAAGTTTCTGTGTAAGCGTTCTTGACATAAGCAATGATACTCAAATCGTCGTGATCAGAAGCATTGACATTCGTGGGAAAGTCCAAACCTGTTATAATTCTAGTGTAAATGCCTCCAGAAAGTGTATTGGTTGCAGGAATTGGATCTCCTAGAATGTCAGAATAAACTTCTCTAACAATGTATTTGTGAACATAATCTGCACCAAGGTTGGATCCCTGCTGAGGAGAATTTGGAGCTGTATCGGCCCCTTCAATTAATAGTATGATCAGCTGAAGTTGTTCGTTTGGAGTGGCATTAAATCCAACATTAATTTCTAAGTCTAACTTACCTCCAATAATAGCAGATTCTAAAGCAAGGCCAACTGTTGCATTCTCCGCTAATTCATTGGTGATTTGAGGAGATATATTATAATTCCAGTCTTCGGGTGCACCATTAACCCAAATCGTGGGAAAAATAAAAGCGTTGTAATATGCATGCCAGAAGTCTGTTTCTGGGATCGACATAGGGTCTGGATAACCAGATGCACCTGAGTGAAAAGCAGCACCATATATATTGGGATTTGAGTTTATCGCTTGTGACATATAATAGGCACCAGTGGGACAAGACACACACCATGTACCCGTCGTTTCCTCCAATAAGACTTTTTTAGTAAAGTTTGTCGGAGACCCAGTGGGTGAAAAACTTGATGTGTCGCTAAATTCTGAGGGGCTCTCAACTTCAAATGTGATGGTGTTCGAAGATAATCCGTCATAACTAGCAATAAATTCGTAGCTTCCCCCTGCATCAAAAATGTACGGATTGGATGATACAGCTGAACCGTTTACAGACACAGTTGAAGCAGATGTTATGATGTTATCAAAATTATCTTTAACTGTATAAACTGCTGAATCCCCAGTATTGTAATTATCTTGATCAAAGGAAAGAATAATTTCACTGACATTTTCAATTGATATGTTAATTGAGTTTGAGGTCATACCGCCGTAAGTCGCTGTAATTTCGTAAACCCCCGGTTCTTCAAAAATGTGGGGGTTGGAAATTGACTGTCCATTTGCTGTAATGTTTGCTTGATAGGACAGAAAGTTGTTTAGATTATCTTTTACGATAAAGTAGACGCTGGACGAACTACTAAAAATTTCATCTGTAGCACTCAAAGTAATAGATGTTGCATCGACTGTACCATTTCCGGAGTTTGAAGAAGGATCATCTCCACCACTTGAACATGCAATAAAAAGTAAAGTTAAAATAACTAAAAATAATTTTTTTGAGTATTTCATAATATGGCGTATGTTATTGTGATTTTAAAAAACAATCTTGTTCGGGGAACTTAAAGTCAAAAAGTATTTCAAAAATACTAATTATTTTTCTAAATATCGTAATTTTGATGTTTCACATTTCATCAACACCTATGAACAAAAAAATTATAGCCCTCTTTTTATTTATTAGCGTTTTAACTTTCGGACAAGCGCCCCTCCCAGATGTTACATTAAAAACACTTGTTGGGCAAAGTGTGACTACAGAGGAAATTGCTGAAAACCATGAACTTATGATCATCTCACTTTGGGCGACTTGGTGTGTGCCTTGCAAGAATGAACTTGACGCCATAGCAGAGGTCTATCAAGACTGGATGTCTGAAACAGGCGTGGTTTATTATGCAGTTTCAATTGATGATTCCAGAACCTCTAACCGTATCAAGCCCATGGTCAATGGTAAAGACTGGGAATTTGAAATATTACTCGATCAAAATAGCGATCTTAAAAGAGCATTTGGGGTCAGTACTGTTCCTTTTACAGCAATTATTAAAAAGGGTGAAATCGTCTATAACCATATGGGTTACTCCCCTGGTTATGAAGAAGAATTGTATGAACAACTTTTGAAATACAGTAAATAATTTGTTTAAGGGTTAAAATCATAAATTTTTACAAAACAAAAATGTTAAAAAAAACTGTTACTGTGCTTATGACAATTTGTGTAATGTATACATTTGCACAAAAAAATGAATCTATTTCAATTTTTGATCAATTTTCAAAAAGACTAAGTGCTAGTTTCGAGTCTAACTCACAATGGTATTTAAAAGATTCGTATGTCGACAATCCAAACAATCCAAACCAAATTGGTGAAGAACGTTTGAGAACAACCAATTTTCTAAGATTGGATTATCAATTTTCAGAAAAATTTTCGGCCGGACTTCAACTTGAAAGTTATACCCCAGAAAACTTACTGAATATGAGCAATTTATATGATGAGGACTTGGGGTTAGCAACCTATTATCTTCGCTATAAAACTAAAAAATTAGACCTCACACTTGGGCATTTCTACGAACAATTTGGTAGTGGGTTGATTTTCAGAGCTTGGGAAGACCGCAATCTTGGGATCAACACCGCACTCAGGGGGGCGCGCATAAAATACGCTTTAAACGATGATATTTCAATAACAACCATCTACGGAAATCAGCGTAAAGGATTCGAACTGTCTGATGGGTATGTTTTTGGAGTTGACAACCAAATAAATATTTCCAACTCCTTTAATATCATACCTAAAGGCAGTTTGGTTATTGGATTCAGTTATGTTGGTAAAAAAGAAAAATATGATACTGTTCAGAACGAATCTAGTATAAATATACCGGAACTTGTCAATGCCTACTCGGCGCGGATCAATTTCACGAATGGTGACTTTTATAGCGATGTTGAGTATGTACTTAAAAGTAAAGATATGAGACTCAAAAGTATTCCTGGTACTGGTATTGAATTTTCTGAGCAAGAAACATTTGAAGGAAGTGCATTGCTTTGGACGGCAGGATACAGTCAAAAAGGCTTTGGATTAAGTTATAACTTCAGGCGCTTGGAAAACATGCGGTTTTTTTCTGAAAGGGTTTTTAGCGACCCCCTAACCAATCCCACAAATCAATTGAGTGTGAATTACCTACCAGCACTTAACAAACAACACGACTACACGTTAGCAAATATTTATTTATACCAAACACAGCCTGGACTGACTGTTCAAAATTATGATCCAATTGTAAAAGCAGGAGAAATTGGACATTTTATTGATTTATTTTACAACATTAAAAAAGGAAGTTTTCTTGGCGGAAAATATGGCACTAAACTGAATATAAATATGTCTTATTGGGCCAGTTTAGACACCCAATACAATGATCCAAATTCAACCGGCCCAATCACAGGAGATGGTTTAACCTACCAAAGTGATTTTTTTAATTTTAAAAATAAATTATTCTCTGATATTAACATTGAAATTCGAAAAAAATGGAATAAAAAACTAAGCTCTATATTTACATATATAAATTTATTCTATGATAAGAGCTATCTTGAGCTTCCTATATATGGCGAAGTTAGATCTTGGATTGGTGTGGCCGAAAGTACCTACAAATTTGGAGGTGGAAAATCTTTTCGATTAGAGATACAACACCTTTCCACCAACGACGATGCACGGAACTGGATGGGGGGAACAGCAGAATATTTTTTTAATTCCAAATTTGGAATATATCTGAACGATTCTTACAATTACGAAACATCAAATGTCCCTACAGACACCAAAGTCCATTTCTATAATTTCGGAGGGAGTTACGTTAGTGGAGCCTCAAGGTTAGCCTTGAATTATGGTCGACAACGTGGAGGATTACTTTGTGTGGGAGGTGTTTGTAGGCAAGTGAGCCCAAATACAGGATTAACCCTAAATTTTACAACCACATTCTAATTTTACCCCCTAAACTTTAAAGGGAGATGCACTAGCTTTTTAGTGTCAAAAAATGAGTCGCTAAAATGATCTTTCAAATTATAAATTGCAGCATTGGGAAAGGTTTGTAATTCTGCTTTTAAATCGCCGCCTTTAAGATATAAAATTCCATTTTTAAGCGAATGTTCACTCTTTTTCTTAATATTCTTTCGCACCCATTTCACAAAGTTTGGCATAGAGGTTACAGCACGACTTACAACAAAATCATACAAGGGGTCAATCTGTTCCGCTCTGCAATGCTCGGCGCTTACATTTTCTAAGGCCAATGCATCGCTAATAGAGGAAACGACTTTGATTTTCTTTTGAATGCTGTCTACCAAATGAAACGTCGTCTCGGGAAACATAATCGCCAGAGGAATGCCTGGAAAACCACCACCTGTACCTACATCTAAAATTGATGATCCAGGCTCAAAGGATATGATTTTGGCGATGGCAAGCGAATGTAAAACATGCTTCAAATACAATGAATTTATGTCTTTTCTTGAAATGACATTTATTTTAAGATTCCAATCCTCGTACAACGCTTGCAAGGCCTTTAATTGTTGCTTTTGAACATCCGATAGCTCGGGGAAATACTTTAGAATTAAATCCATTCAAAGAAGTTTTAACAAAAATAGTTATAATATTCATAAATTATTAGTTGCTTACCGTGTGAGATTGAATTATTATTTATATTTGAAAAAACTAATTTATATCCATGATTAAACCCAAGCTAAAATTTCCCAGAAAAGATGCCACAAATTTCTTTAGAATCCTAAATTCAAGAGTGAATTCTTATTTCAAAGACAACAATATTAAGCGGACAGGAAATTGGAAAATATGGTTGAAAACCATTATTATGTTCACGCTATTCTTTGTGCCTTATATTTTTATTTTGACGTTAAGCATGCCTGGTTGGCTTCAGATTCTACTGACTTTTGTAATGGGAGTTGGCATGGCCGGAGTTGGGATGAATGTGATGCACGACGGAAACCATGGATCTTTTTCCAAAAAATCATGGGTCAACAAGCTTATGGGAAGCAGTATTTATATTTTGGCTGGTAATGTTTACAATTGGAAGGTTCAACACAATGTATTACACCATACCTATACAAATGTTCATGGGCATGACGAGGACTTGGATGCCGGCCGTATTTTACGCTTTACCAAACATTCAGAATGGAAATGGTACCACCGTTTTCAACATTACTATTCCATTTTACTCTATGGCCTTTTGACCATCAATTGGGCGATTACAACCGATTTTATTCAGATGAAGCGCTACATGAAACAAAAATTAGCCTATGGTAAACTCCCCAATCCATTTGTAAACTGGAGTACTTTAGTGATTTCAAAAATCATTTACCTGAGCTTGTGGATTGTACTTCCGATAGCTGTTCTAGATCTTGCGTGGTGGAAAATACTTATCGGTTTCTTTGTGATGCACTACACAGCCGGTTTGATATTAAGTGTCATTTTTCAATTGGCACACGTTATGGATGCTGCCGAAATGCCATTACCTGAACAAGACGGAAGTTTAAAAAATACTTGGGCCATACATCAATTAAAAACCACTGTAAACTTTTCTCCAAAGAGCAAGATTATAAATTGGTTTACTGGGGGACTCAACCACCAAGTAGAACACCATATATTCCCAAATATATCTCACATTCATTATGGTAAAATTGCTGAAATAGTTAAAAAAACAGCCAAGGAATTCAATTTACCCTATAATGAATACAAAACCACAAGAAAAGCAATCATTGCACACTTTAGCTATCTAAAATTAATGGGGGTAAAACCCAGCATGCAAGTCTAACTAACAACAAATGAACCAATTACTTTCAGACAGAATCCTAAATATGGCGACTTCTGCAACACTAGCCATGGCCGCCAAAGCCCGAGAATTAAAAGCAGAAGGAAAAGACATCATTGGCTTGAGTCTTGGAGAACCGGATTTTAACACTCCGGACTTTATCAAAGCTGCCGCCAAACAAGCCATTGATGACAACTATAATTCTTACACTCCTGTTGATGGTTATGGAGAATTGAAACAAGCCATTATTACAAAATTCAAAAGGGATAATAATCTCTTATATAAGCCCAGTCAAATCGTGGTTTCGACCGGTGCCAAGCAATGTTTGGCTAATGTGGCATTGGTCTTGTTAAACAAAGGAGACGAAGTGATTTTACCATGCCCTTATTGGGTGAGTTATGCTGACATTGTAAAACTTTCCGAAGGAACTCCAATTGAAGTTAAAACATCAAT
Organism: uncultured Flavobacteriaceae bacterium; assembly: GCA_913031185.1. Classification (GTDB taxonomy): domain Bacteria; phylum Bacteroidota; class Bacteroidia; order Flavobacteriales; family Flavobacteriaceae; genus UBA3537. The sequence goes on from CAJWDI010000009.1 coordinate 15,430, forward strand.
TGCAACAGATTTTAAAATGACGCCGGCACAATTGGAAGCAGCCATTACTCCAAACACTAAAATGATTTGGTTCAGCTCCCCTTGTAACCCCAGCGGTTCTGTATACAGCAAACAAGAATTAAGAGCGCTTGCTGATGTGCTTCAAAAACATCCAAAAATATATGTAGTTTCCGATGAAATCTACGAACACATCAACTACGGAAGTGGTCATGCTAGCATGGCACAATTTGAGGATATGTACGATCGTACCATTACCGTTAACGGTGTTTCGAAAGCATTTGCAATGACCGGTTGGCGCATAGGGTATTTGGGAGCACCAGAAGCAATTGCGAGGGCCTGTAATAAAATGCAGGGTCAGATTACAAGCGGTGCCAACTGCATCGCTCAACGTGCCGTCATTACCGCCTTAGAAGCATCCCCCTCTAAAGTCCAATACATGATTGATGAATTTAAAACTCGAAGAGATTTAATGTTAAATCTTTTGTCTGAAATAGACGGTTTTTCATGCAACATCCCCGAAGGTGCATTTTACGTGTTCCCAGATGTTTCTTCACTTTTTGGCAAGACATTTAACGGCGTCCAAATCAACAACGCAACAGACTTGTCCCTCTTTTTATTAGAAGATGCATTGGTTGCTACTGTGACAGGAGATGCTTTTGGTAATCCAAATTGTATCCGAATTTCTTATGCAGCATCACAAAAACAGATCATAGCTGCGATCGAAAGAATTAAAAAGTCGTTGAGTTAGTTTTTTTACCTATTTCTCCAGAAGTAAGTGGTAAAAATAATCAGGACGGTAAACAATTCAAGCCTGCCAAGAAGCATTAAAAAAGAAGACCACCACTTGGCTAGATTTGGCAACTCAGAAAACGTATTTAAAGGCCCATAGGAACCAATCGAAGGTCCTATATTTCCTAAGCTTGACGCTGAAACTCCCAATGCCGATTCAAAATCAAGTCCAAATAAAGCAAAAACTAGTGTTCCTGCAATAAATGAAAGCATATAAACGATGAAAAAACCTAAAATATTATAGGTGATTTCGTTCGAAACCGAAGATGTATTGTAGCGCAACGGAATAATTGCATGTGGATGTAATATTTTTCTAAACTGTAAAATACCATTTTTAATGATCAATAAATGACGCATTATTTTAAAACCACCTGAAGTACTTCCTGCAGATCCTCCCAAAAACATCATACCAAAAAACATTAAAAGCAGTAATGAGGTCCAAGAAGTATAGTCTGCTGTGACAAACCCGGTTGTAGTGACAATTGAAACAACTTGGAATAAAGAATGCCTAAAAACACCCTCAATTCTATGAAGTTGAGGCTCAAGTCCTGATAAAAAATCTGTACAGAAATAAAGAAGCAATGCAACTGCGATTGTAAATCCAATTAAAAGAAAGAAGTAGGTTTTAAATTCTTCATCATTTAAAATTTTCTTGAAGTTGAACTTAAATGCAAAGTAACTCAAAACAAAATTCGCCCCTGCGATAAACATGAATAATATGACTATATATTGAATAATGGGTTTTGAATTCCAATAAGCTATACTTGCGTTTTTTGTTGAAAACCCACCAGAAGATATGTTACACATTGAATGATTCAGGGCGTCAAAAAATGACATTCCTGCTAATTTCAAACAAACCGTTTCAATGATTGTATACGAAACATAAATAAGCCATAATCTTTTGGCTGTATCTGTAATTCTTGGGTGTAATTTATCGGTATTGGGCCCAGGTGACTCTGCACTAAACAACTGCATACCGCCAATCCCAAGTAAGGGTAAAATAGCAATCGCAAAAACAATCATACCCATTCCGCCCAACCAATTCGTTATACTTCTCCAAAATAATATGCCTTCGGGTAATGATTCTATATCGTTTATAATGGTTGCTCCAGTGGTTGTAAAACCGGATGTAGTTTCAAAGAATACATTTGAAAAGCCTTCAATTGTGCCTGTAAGTATATAAGGAACTGTTCCAGAAAAAATCATAGCAAGCCATCCTAAAACAACTACCAAATACCCCTCTCTCTTATTAATTTGCTTGTCATGGTTTTTATTTATGAGCAACATGAGCAAGCCCAAAACTGAAACAATGGTTCCCGATGTCAATAAGCTGTGAGTAATTCCATCATTGTAAAAATAACTCAATAGAGCAGTTAAAAACATAAACCCGCCGTTGATTAACAGCAGAAATCCCAAAAAATAAAAAATAATTTTAATATTAATTTTCATAGAAATCTAGAAGAGTTTTTCTATTTTTAGAATTGAGTCTTTTAAACAACAAACAACGATTCTATCTTGGTTTAAAATCACAAAGTCACCCAAAACGATATGACCCTCTCCATCTCTAATGACGCCGGCAATGATGGCACACCTAGGAAAGTCTAATGACTTTACCTTTTTATTACAGACCTCGGAATCTTCATTCACAACAAATTCTAATAACTCTGCATCCATATTGTCCAACTGTGAAATGGCAACAATTTCAGCATTGTGAACATGCTTAGAAATCGCATCAGCAGCCAGTAATTTTTTATTGATTAAAGTATCAATACCACTGATTTGCGTCAGTTTGTAGTAATCTAGGTTGTCAACCAAAGCGATGGTTTTTGAAATGCCCTTGGATTTTGCTATCAAACTTGACATTATATTGGTTTCAGAATCTCCCGTAACAGCGATGAAAGCATCCATTTGATCGAGATTTTCCTCCTCCAGGAGCTCGGAGTTAGTGCCATCGCCGTGTATAATCAAGCAATCATTAAGACCTTCGGCCAATACTTCTGCCCTCTGTTTATTAGATTCTACGAGTTTGACTTTGATGTTATCACTAGATAAATCTTCAGCAACTTTCTTACCCACTCTTCCACCACCAAGAATCATCACATTTTTAATGGCTTCATTGTTTTGACCGGATAGCTTGAGCAACTCTTCTTCTCCACCTGGTTCAGTCATAAAAACAATATGGTCCCCATTATGAAAAACAGTATCTCCTCTCGGGATAATTGTCTTTTCACCTCTCTTGATTGAAATTGGAAAAAAGTGTGTTTCTGGAAATATACCAGCGGCTTCAACAACCGTCTTACCTACAAAAGTGGAGGTATGCGTTGCACTCAAGCCTAGGGTAATCAAAGCGCCATCATCAAATTCAAAGGGATCGGTAAATTCGGCTCTATTAACAACCATACTTATCTCCTTAGAGGTCAAAATTTCAGGAGAAATAAGTTCACTGATTCCCAAATCAGAAAAATCAATATTTTTATCCTCAATAAGTTCAGGATTGGAGATTCTAGCAATGGTCTTTCTTGCACCTAATTTACGTGCGAGATAGCAGGCGGTTAAATTTATAGATTCTGAAGAGGTCACACCAACGAACAAATCCGTATCAGAAATATTTGCTTTGTGTAAAACCGAAGTTGAAGTACAATCTCCTTCGACAACTTTAATATCTAATTGGCTGTTAGGGAAAGTGAGTTTTTCATCATTTGAATCTATAAGAGTGATCTCTTGAGATTCGTATGATAATAATTTTGCTAAGTGAGATCCAACTTGACCAGAGCCAGCAATTATTATTTTCATTAATTATCATTTAATAGATGTGCAAATATAGTTTATTTTTAGGGATTTGTTTCTGAAATGCATTTCTTTGCAGTTCAAAAAGACAAAAATTTAACCTAATAGATGCCTAAAAAAATCACCCCATATAAAAACAGTTCAATGAGCAAAAAAAAACAAGTTGCTCAAATGTTTGACACAATTTCCAATGAATACGATGGTTTAAATCGAGTCATTTCATTTGGAATTGACCTCAAATGGCGCAATAAAGTGGTAGAAATTGTAGGGTTACAAAAGCCCGATTCAATTTTAGACATTGCTACTGGAACTGGGGATTTAGCCATCAATTTAACCAAAACCAATGCGAAAAAAATTATTGGATTGGACATCAGTGAAGGTATGTTAAATGTAGGCCGTAAAAAAATCGACAAAAAACAACTCAACCATACCATCGATATGGTCGCTGGCGATTCTGAGAACTTACCCTTTGATAATGACAGTTTTGACGCCATAACAGTCGCTTTTGGAGTGCGAAATTTTGAAACTTTGGAGAAGGGACTCACAGAAATCCTGAGAGTTCTCAAACCAGGCGGTATTTTTGTCGTACTAGAAACCTCTGTCCCTACAAAATTTCCGTTTCGGCAAGGCTATTTTGTTCATACCAAACTCTTCCTGCCTCTCATCGGTAAGTTGTTTTCAAAAGATAAACAAGCCTACGGGTATTTAAGTGCTTCTGCGGAAAAATTTCCGTATGGAACGGCTTTCAACAATATTTTAAAAAAAACTGGGTTTATACAAGTTAAAGACCTGCCACAAACTTTTGGAGTTGCAACGATTTACACCGCATCAAAATAAAAATATGAAACGCTTTTTAAGTCTTTTATTTATATGCATGTGCTTTTTTCAAGGAAAAGCGCAATTATTCACCAAAGAAAGATTGATCAACAATGAAAATTTTGATAAAGCAAAGCTCTCTTATGGCTATTATCTGGGATTCAACAATTACGGCTTTAATATAGATTACAAAACTGATGTTGAGGACATACAAGTAATCAAATCTACTGGCTTCAATGTGGGATTGATTGGCAATGTTCGAATCAATGATTATTTTGACATTCGCTTAGAACCAGGGTTGGTGATTTCCAACCGGACCTTAAGCTACAGTGGAACCTATTTTGAAGGTCTTATTTATGAAGAAAAAGATCTTGAACGTGAATTGCGGTCGACCTACATACACATTCCGTTGTTGGTTAAAATTTCAACCAAACGCGTAGACAACATCAAGCCCTTTATTGTAGGGGGTATTTCAACAGCCTTAAACTTGTCAAGCAATCAAGACAACCCTGATGATAACAGCCAAGGAGTTTTTAGGCTAATCAAAAACAATATTTTCTATGAACTGGGTATTGGTGTGGATATATATCTAACATGGTTTAAGTTTACGCCTTCACTACGCGGAGTTTTTTCCATGAAAGATGAGCACGTTGAAGATCTTGACCCCAACAGTCCATGGACACGTAACATTGAACAAATGCAAACCCGTGGCGTTTTCATTAACTTTACATTTCAATAGACCGCCTTTTAAATTCACTCAAAACAATGGCTGCCGCATTGGCGACATTTAAACTTTCAGCTTGTTTTAATTCCCCAAAGCGCGGGATTGCGAACCTGGTATTTAACTTTGAGGCTATTGATTCTGAAATTCCATTGGCTTCATTTCCCAAAACAATAACTCCAGATTTGGGTAGCTCCATTTCATAAATTGAGGATTTAGCATCCATAAATGTACCTATAGCATTAGAATGACTTTCTAAAAATAACTCTAAATCCAAGTAAACTACATTGACCCGAGTGTGTGAACCCATAGCCGCCTGAACTGTTTTAGAATTGTAACAATCAACAGTGGCTTTACTGCACACCAAATCTTTAATCCCAAACCAATCGCAGAGCCGGATGATGGTTCCTAAATTTCCAGGATTATTCAAATCATCTAATGCTAAAATCAAGCCGTTGGTGTTTACCTTAGCAGGGATTGGGGTTTTGAAAATAGCCAGTACAGCATTTGGTGTAATAAGAGAACTAATTTTTTTTAATGCCTTTTCATCAATAATTGTTAGTTTTTCTTTAAAATGGGCATAGTTATTGTTAATTGAAAAAACTTCAACCAATTCATAATTAGAATCTATAAACTCTTGGACAACCTTTGGTCCTTCCACCGTAAAAAGACCTTGTTTTAAACGCTGTTTTTTTTGCCTTAAACTCAGGATTCGTTTGGATTGGTTTTTAGTTAACATCTAAAAAATGTACATTTGGTTAATATTCTTTTTGAAAGTATAAATCTAAATTTTATTTGTGTCTTGTTGAAGCAAACGCTAAAAAAAATTACGGTCATCGCTGTTGGAGCCTGTATACTCTCCGGCTGTGATGCAGTAAAAAGAGTTCAAAAGGATGACCTCTTGCTGACCGAAAATACATTTATTGTCAATGGTAAAATCAACAAATCAGAAACACTTTCTAAACTTTCCTTTCAAAAAGTAAATAATAAGTTCCTAGGTATTCCATTCAAACTCCACGTTTATAACTTAGCACGGCCAAATAAAGATTCTATTTTTGAGTCCTGGATCAACAAAAGGCCTAAGCGCTACCAACGTTACGAAAAACTATTTTCTAAAAAACAAATGGAAAATATTAAAAAATCGGCCTTGGGATTTAACAATTGGTTGAGAAATACGGGGGAAATTCCCGAGGTTTTAGACACCCTTAAAATTAATAAAACAAAACTCAACTTAGAGCGCTACTACTTTTCAAAAGGGTGGTTTGATCGAACCGTAAACTATACTGTAAACCCCTTGTCCGATCAAAGGGCTTCACTAGAGTATCAAATTTTCACAGGTGATCCTTACGAAATTGGAAATAAAAGCACAAAAATTGAAACTGCAGTTCTTGATTCAATCTACGAACAATCCAATAACAGTTCGTGGATTAAAAAGGGGGCGCAATTTGACATTTCAAACTTTGAAAAGGAACGTTCAAGAGTCTCTTTTAATTTTAGAAACTCTGGAATTTACCACTTTTCACAAGATTATATCCGCTTTGAAAACGACACCATTGGAAAAGACAATGTTGTCGATGTGAAAATGAGTATTCAAAACAGAATTATTAGAAATGGGGACAGTTTATGGCAACAACCCTTCAAGGTTTACAAAATTAAAGAAGTGAATATTTTTACTGACGCAAGCTTTGAAAATCGCAATAATCTAACTCCAATAAAATCGGCTTCATTTAATGATTTTAACTTTTATAATTTCAAAAAACTAAAATACAAACCAAAGGCCATTGCAAATGTCATTCAGATCGAAAAAGGAAATTTATACAGCGACTTGGACAAAACAAGGACCTATCGGTATTTGAATGCACTCAACTCCTTTAAATACCCTAATATTGAATACATAGAAAACAAAAAAGACACAACACTCACAGCCAACATTTTTCTTAATCCAAAGAAAAAATATGGACTCGGATTCGATTTTAATGTCTCTCAAAGCAACATTCAAAAAATTGGTCTTTCATTTACCTCAGGGGTTGTGGTTAGAAATATATTTAAAGGTGCCGAAACCCTTCAAGTTTCTGTTCTGGGCGCTGTTGGTGCCTCTAAGGATGGTGCGAAATCTGAAGAGAGTTTCTTTGATATCAATGAAATAGGGGCTGATGTTAAGCTTAATATTCCGCGAATGTTTTTTCCTATAAACACGGAGAAAATAATCCCTAAATACATGCTACCCACTACACAATTTGGGGTAGGATTTACAGGTCAAAGAAACATTGGTCTGGATAAGCAAACTTTCAATGGACGATTGCGATACAATTGGTTTCCAAAGAAAAACACTACCAACACTTTTGACCTTTTAAACCTTCAATATGTCAGAAATCTAAATCCAGTAAATTATTTTAATGTTTATCAAAATTCTTTCAATCGATTGGAAACAGTTGCCATTTCATCATATCCAACCCCTGACGATTTTTTAATACAAAACAGCAATGGAACGACTCGACTAGACATCAACAGGGCCGATGATTTTATGACATTGGTTAACAGCGATACTAATTTTCAAACCACTAACACCAATGACTACAGAACCGTCAGAAACATTCGGCAACGAAAAGATCGACTCATACAAGACAACCTCATTTTAGCCAGTAACTACAATTTAATAAAAGACAATCGCGAGAATGTATTTGATACTGATTTTTCAATCTTTAGATTTAAGCTCGAGCTGGCCGGAAACCTACTCAATGCAGTATCAGGCCTTGTAGACTTGGATAAAAATGAAAACGGGGAATTTGAAATTAACAATGTAGCATTTTCCCAGTACGTTAAAACAGAACTTGACTACATCAAATTATGGGATCTTGGGCGAGATAATGTTCTCGCATTAAGAACGTTTGCTGGCGTAGCAATGCCACTGGGAAATGCAGCTACCATTCCCTTTTCAAAAAGTTTTTTTGCAGGGGGATCCAACGATAACCGAGCTTGGACAGCCTATAATTTAGGTCCTGGACGTTCTGACAACAACAATGAATTTAACGAAGCAAACTTAAAAATAGCTTTGAGTCTAGAACATCGATATAAGCTCTTTGGGAATCTCAACGGCGCTTTTTTTATAGATGCAGGTAATATTTGGAACGTATTGGACGATGTCAAAGACCCAAAGGCAATGTTCACAGGATTTAAGTCTTTAAATGACATTGCGGTTGGGACTGGTATCGGACTGCGTTATGACTTTGACTTTTTTATTTTGAGATTTGACACTGGCTTTAAAGCCTACAACCCCACTTATTCTATTGAGAACCGTTGGTTTAGAGACTTTAATTTTGGAAATGCGGTTTATAATATTGGTCTTAATTATCCTTTCTAAAAAATCATAAAAAAACGCAAACGATTTCGTCTCAAGCGGCTGTGAATCATATTTAAAAACCTCAATCAAAAGTAATAAATTTTACTACTTTTGCGCAAATAAAAAAAACTACAATGAGTCACTCAATCAAAGCCGGTGTTGCCACTGGAAAAGAAGTTCAAGAAATTTTTAAGCTTGCGAAACAAAAAAGTTTTGCCCTTCCTGCGGTCAATGTCATTGGCTCTAACACCATCAATGCCGTTTTGGAAACAGCAAAAAATCTCAATGCACCCGTCATCATTCAATTTTCAAATGGTGGTGCACAATTTAACGCTGGAAAAGGACTTTCAAACGAAGATCAAAAAGCAGCCATTGCGGGTTCAATAGCAGGAGCAAAACACGTTCACCAACTGGCTGAAGCCTATGGCGTTGCTGTGATTCTTCACACCGACCACTGTGCAAAAAAACTATTGCCTTGGATTGACGGTTTGTTAGAGGCCAGCGAAGCCCATTATAAGGCTACAGGGAAATCCCTATACAGTTCACATATGATTGACCTCTCTGAGGAACCCATTGAAGAAAACATAGAAATCTGTAAACAATATTTAGAAAGAATGTCCAAGATGGGCATGACACTTGAAATTGAGCTGGGTATTACTGGAGGTGAAGAAGACGGTGTAGACAACAGCGATGTCGATGTGTCTAAGCTCTATACCCAACCAGAGGAAGTAGCTTACGCTTATGAAGAATTGAGTAAAGTGAGTGATCAGTTTACAATTGCAGCTGCTTTTGGAAATGTTCACGGGGTTTATAAACCAGGAAATGTAAAATTGACCCCAAAGATTCTCAAAAATTCTCAAGAATATATCTCTGAGAAATACGGCGTTGCTAAAAATCACATCGATTTTGTTTTTCATGGCGGTTCGGGATCTTCTGTTGAAGAAATCAGAGAAGCCATCGGCTACGGGGTTATAAAAATGAACATTGATACCGATCTTCAATATGCATTTATGACGGGAGTACGTGACGATTTTAAATCCAATGAAGATTATTTAGAGGCTCAAATTGGCAATCCTGATGGAGCAGATGTTCCAAACAAAAAATACTACGATCCAAGACGCTGGTTGAGACAAGCTGAACTCGCCTTTAGTGAGCGTTTAAAAAAGGCCTTTGAAGATTTAAACAATGTCGATACATTGTAAAAAAATATTCTTAGATTTGTTTATAATTCTAACGATTTAGAACATTATGGCTTGGTTCAAAAGAACAGACAAAGGCATCCAGACACCTACTGAAGCAAAACGCGATACGCCCAAAGGTCTTTGGTACAAATCTCCTACAGGAAAAATCATTGAAACTGAAGAATTAGAGAAAAATTTCTTTGTCAGCCCTGAAGATGGATACCATGTTCGCATTGGAAGTAATGAGTATTTCGATATATTATTTGACGACAACAAGTTTAAAGAACTGGATAAAAAAATCACATCTAAAGACCCTTTAAAATTTTCGGACAAAAAAAAATACACGGACCGGCTTAAGGCGGCGCAAGATAAAACAAAGCTCAAAGACGCTGTTCGTACTGCAGTTGGTAAATCCAAAGGAAAAGACTTGGTAATTGCCTGTATGGACTTCCGTTTCATTGGGGGCTCGATGGGAAGTGTTGTGGGGGAAAAAATTGCCCGTGCCGCCGATTTTGCTTTAAAGCACAAGATCCCATTTATGATCATTTCAAAATCTGGGGGTGCCCGCATGATGGAAGCCGCGCTGTCCTTAATGCAGTTGGCCAAAACATCTGCTAAACTAGCACAATTGGCGGACGCTGGAATTCCTTATATTTCACTTTGTACTGACCCAACAACAGGTGGTACTACCGCTTCTTTTGCGATGCTAGGCGATATCAATATTAGCGAACCGGGTGCACTCATTGGCTTTGCAGGACCTCGTGTGGTTCGCGACACTACCGGAAAAGAATTGCCCGATGGCTTTCAAACTGCGGAGTTTGTGTTGGAACACGGTTTCTTAGACTTTATTACCCACCGCCAGGAGCTTAAAAATCAAGTGAACAAATACATTGATTTGATCTCAAATCAACAACTCAGGCCATAAAATATTTAAAGCAAAGCTTCATTTTACTGAAAATGTCTATATTTGCCCCTCAGTTCTGAAAGTCAGAATTGTTTGCATAAAAATTATTTAAACAAATATTGGAATGTACTTAACAAAAAAGATTAAAGAAAATCTCTTTAAAAAACACGGTAAAGATGCAAAAGATACCGGTTCTGCGGAAGGCCAAATTGCATTGTTCACTCACCGAATCAATCACCTTACAGGACACTTAAAGCAAAATCGAAAAGATTTTAACACCGAAAGGTCGCTTGTAAAGCTTGTAGGAAAACGCCGCTCATTACTAGATTACCTTATGAAGAAGGATATTTTGAGATACCGTGCGATTGTAAAAGAATTAGGATTAAGAAAATAACATTAAAAGAGAGGCTATGTGCCTCTTTTTTTACTTTCTGCGTACAATTTACGCCAACAAATAGAAGAAGCTAATTAAAGTTTTTCATTGGTCACACCACACAACAACAACACAACACCAATGTTTAATTAGAAAAATATAAAATGATTCCAAAAGTTTATAAAGAGGTCATTGACCTCGGCGATGGAAGAGAAATCTCCATCGAGACCGGAAAACTGGCCAAACAAGCCCATGGTGCTGTGGTAGTTCAGTCCGGAAAATGTATGCTGCTTTGTACAGTAGTATCGAATTACAAACAATCTGATGTCGACTTTCTACCTCTTACCGTAGATTACCGTGAAAAATTTGCCGCTGCAGGGCGTTACCCTGGTGGTTTTTTTAAACGTGAAGCCCGTCCTAGTGATGGGGAAGTTTTAACCATGCGATTGGTAGACCGTGTACTGCGTCCACTCTTTCCAAAAGATTACCATTCAGAAACGCAGGTGATGATTCAATTGATGTCTCATGACGAGGATGTCATGCCAGATGCTATGGCTGGGCTAGCCGCATCTGCAGCCATACAGCTGTCGGATTTTCCTTTTGAATGCGCCATCTCTGAAGCTAGAGTCGGTCGCGTTAACGGAGAATTTATAATCAACCCAACCAGAGCTCAACTTGCAGAATCTGATATCGATATGATGATTGGTGCTTCCGCAGATTCAGTGATGATGGTTGAAGGGGAAATGGATGAAATTTCTGAAGAAGAAATGGCAGAAGCCATTAAATTCGCACATGAAGCCATCAAAGTACAATGTGCAGCACAAGAAAAATTAGCCAAAGCTTTTGGCAAAAAAGAAGTGCGTGAATACGAACCAGAAAGAGAAGATGAAGCACTTGCAAAGAAAGTGCACGACATGGCCTATGATAAGGTTTATGCTGTGGCCAAAGCTGGTTCTGCAAAACACGAAAGAAGTGCCTCGTTTTCTGAAATAAAAGAAGAAATCAAAGCCAGTTTTTCAGAGGAAGAGCAAGAAGAATTTGGAGATTTAATTTCCAAATACTACAGACAAGCTGAAAAAGCTGCGGTGAGAGATTTGACACTCAACGAAGGCTTGAGACTCGACGGAAGAAAGACCGATGAAATTAGACCTATTTGGTGTGAAGTCGATTACCTACCCTCAACACACGGATCTTCTGTATTTACCCGTGGGGAAACCCAAGCACTGGCAACGGTCACCTTGGGAACTTCTAGAGATGCCAATCAGATAGATATGCCATCACATGAAGGAGAAGAGCGTTTTTATTTACACTACAACTTCCCTCCCTTCTGTACTGGAGAAGCCCGCCCAATACGCGGAACTTCAAGACGTGAAGTTGGACATGGAAATTTAGCACAACGTGCCCTCAAAGGAATGGTTCCTGAAGATTGTCCTTACACCGTTCGTGTGGTCAGTGAAGTTTTAGAAAGTAATGGATCGTCTTCCATGGCTACCGTTTGTTCTGGAACCATGGCACTCATGGACGCTGGGGTACAGTTAAAGAAACCTGTTTCTGGAATCGCAATGGGACTCATCTCAGATGCTGAAAGTGGCAAATATGCGGTCTTATCGGATATCTTAGGGGATGAAGATCACCTTGGCGATATGGACTTTAAAGTCACTGGTACATCGGATGGTATTACCGCCTGTCAAATGGACATCAAAGTGAAAGGTCTTTCCTATGAAATATTGGTAAAAGCACTTCAACAAGCGCGTGATGGACGTTTACACATATTGGAAAAACTCACCGATACCATTTCAGCGCCAGCTGAAGATGTGAAACCACATGCACCAAAAATGGTAACGCGAATTATTCCTAATGAATTCATTGGTGCCCTTATTGGTCCTGGTGGAAAAGTCATTCAAGAACTTCAAAAAGAAACTGGAACAACCATTGTTATCAATGAAGATCCAGTTACAGAAGAAGGAATTGTTGAAATCCTCGGAACAGATCAAAATGGAATTGATGCCGTCATAGCAAAAATTGATTCCATTATGTTTAAGCCAGAAGTTGGTAGTGTTTACGAAGTTAAAGTAATTAAAATGCTTGACTTTGGAGCTGTTGTTGAATACATGGAAGCTCCGGGCAATGAAGTGCTGCTTCATGTGAGTGAACTGGCCTGGGAACGCACCGAAAATGTTTCGGATGTTGTGAATATGGGCGATGTCTTTGATGTTAAATACTTTGGCGTTGATGCCCGAACTCGAAAAGACAAAGTGTCTCGCAAAGCATTACTTCCAAAACCAGAAGGTTATGTTGAGCGTCCACCTAGAGATCGAAATTCTAATAACAGAGGTAGAGACAATCGCAGAAATGATCGCAGATCGAGACGCGATTAATCCCCTTTCTTATTAATCATTCATCTAAAAAAAGCCATTTTAAATAAAATGGCTTTTTTTTGTAACATTTAACAACCATTAAACGTATAATAAAGTGATACCAAAATAAACTGATAAGATAAAATTAGATAATGAGACAACTAAAAATTACAAAACAGGTTACCAACAGAGAAACTGCCTCTCTTGACAAGTACCTTCAAGAAATTGGAAAAGTCGATTTAATCACTGCAGATGAAGAAGTTGAATTGGCACAGCGCATCAAAGCGGGAGACCAAATTGCCTTGGAAAAATTAACTAAAGCCAATCTACGTTTTGTAGTGTCTGTTGCCAAACAATATCAAAATCAAGGTTTGACACTCCCAGATTTAATCAATGAAGGAAATTTGGGACTCATTAAAGCCGCTCAACGCTTTGATGAAACCCGTGGCTTTAAATTTATTTCTTATGCTGTATGGTGGATTCGTCAATCGATCCTTCAAGCCCTAGCAGAGCAGTCAAGAATTGTGCGTTTACCGCTTAACAAAATTGGATCTATAAATAAAATTAATAAAACCTATGCGTTTTTAGAGCAGTCGCATGAAAGACCGCCAAGCGCCGAAGAAATTGCCAAAGAATTGGATATGACCATCAATGATGTTAAAGAATCTATGAAAAATTCTGGCCGTCATGTCTCAATGGACGCGCCACTTGTTGAAGGCGAAGACTCTAATTTATACGACGTTTTGCGTTCTGGAGAATCTCCAAACCCAGACAAGGAACTTCTTCATGAATCTTTGAGAACCGAAATTGAGCGTGCACTGGAAACTCTCACTCCCAGAGAGGCGGATGTGATCCGTTTGTATTTTGGTTTGGGAAATCAACATCCAATGACTTTAGAAGAAATTGGTGAAACTTTTGACCTTACAAGAGAACGCGTACGTCAAATCAAAGAAAAAGCCATAAGACGTTTAAAGCATACCTCAAGAAGCAAAATTTTAAAAACATATCTTGGATAATAATTAAGCCCCCGCCTTTTAGCGGGGGTTTGTTTTTTGTTCTATTTTTGTGGCAACAAACAATTTTTATGATTTCATTAATAGCACCTTCAATATTAGCTGCAGATTTTGCAAACCTCCAACGGGATATAGAAATGGTCAATATAAGTGAAGCCGATTGGTTTCACATTGACATCATGGATGGTGAATTCGTCCCCAATATATCTTTTGGTATGCCGGTTTTAAAAGCCATTTCAAAACACGCCAAAAAAATCTTGGATGTCCATTTAATGATTATAAAGCCCGAACGTTATATCAAAACCTTTGCAGAGCTGGGTAGTAATGTTTTAACTGTCCATTACGAAGCTTGCAAAGATTTAAAACCAACCTTGAAAGCTATAAAAAATGAGGGGATGAAAGCTGGGGTTGCCATAAATCCAGATACGAATGTAGCAGTTTTAGAGCCTTATATTAATGACATTGATTTGGTTTGTCTCATGAGTGTACACCCTGGCTTTGGAGGTCAAAGTTTTATAGAGAGTACTTATGAAAAAGTCCAGAAGCTCAATGCATTAATTCAAGAAAAAAACGCTTCCACAATGATTGAAGTTGACGGTGGTGTCACAGCTTCCAATGCCAAAAAATTAAGTGATTTAGGTGCCAATGTATTGGTGGCTGGTAGTTTTGTTTTCAAAAGCCAAAACCCTTCAAAAACCATCTCAGCATTAAAACAAATCACGCTGTAGATTTAAGCTATAATGCTTTTGATATAGGTATAGTAATCGCCTTTATATTTACGAATTTGCCGTGACAGCATTTGCTTGGTTACCCACCCTTTATCTAGAGCAATTTCTTCGGGACAGCCAACTTTTCGACCTGTTCTTTTCTCAATCGCTTTAACAAACTCCGTGGCTTCAGCCAGGGCCTCATGTGTCCCAGTATCGAGCCATGCGAAACCGCGCTTTAACAATTCTAATTTTAATGTTTTTTGTTCTAAGTAAAGCTGATTAACAGAAGTAATTTCAAGCTCACCGCGCGAAGAAGGGCGAATATTTTTAGCCATATCAATTACTGAGTTTGGATAAAAATACAAGCCAACTACGGCATAATTTGATTTAGGATGTAATGGTTTTTCTTGAATGCTCAAAACATTATTATGGGTGTCAAATTCAGCAACACCATAGCGTTCAGGATCTTTAACATAATTTCCAAAAATAACAGCATTCTTGTCATTTTGTACACTGTTCACTGCAGACTCTAAAAGTGTATCTAAACCTGCACCATAAAAAAGATTATCTCCAAGAATTAAACATACATCGTCGTTTCCAATAAATGATTCTCCAATGATGAATGCTTGTGCAAGCCCATCTGGAGTCGGTTGTTCTTTGTAGGTCAATTGAATTCCATAAGCTGACCCATCCCCTAAAAGGTGTTTGAAATTTGGCAAATCACGGGGTGTAGAAATTACTAGAATATCTTTGATACCTGCCCGCATTAAAACTGTTAAAGGATAATAAATCATGGGTTTATCAAAAATAGGGAGCAACTGCTTACTCACACTCAATGTTAATGGATGTAGACGAGTTCCTGAACCGCCAGCAAGTATGATTCCTTTCATCAGACTAAATTTTATAATTTTGATATGCTTTCGAGCGAATATTTTCTAACCAAATAGGATTGTCCATATACCAATCAATAGTTTTTGAAAGCCCCTCTTCAAAACTGACTGAGGGTTTCCAACCCAATTCATTTTTTAGCTTAGATGCATCAATCGCATAGCGATAGTCGTGCCCTGGCCGATCTGTGACAAACGAAATTAATGCTTCACATTGACCTTTGGGGCGGTTTAATTTATCGTCCATTTGACGACACAACTCTTTGATTAGGTTTAAATTATTCCACTCATTGAAACCACCAACATTATAAGTTTGATGATTGACTCCACGATGAAAGATTAGATCAATGGCTTTGGCATGGTCTAGGACGTACAACCAATCTCTAACATAATTTCCATTCCCATAGACAGGCAATGGTTTATTTTCAATGGCATTATTGATAAACAGAGGAATTAGCTTCTCCGGAAATTGATTTGGCCCATAATTATTGGAGCAATTGGAAATGACATACGGCAAGCCGTAAGTGTCGCCATAGGCTCTTACAAAATGGTCTGAACTGGCTTTAGATGCAGAATAGGGTGAACGCGGACTGTAGGGGGTTGACTCCACAAAGAGACCCTTTGCTCCCAATGTACCAAAAACCTCATCGGTACTTACATGATAAAATCGATGAGATGACCAATCCGAGGACCATAGAGAATTAAACGCATTTAAAAGCACGATGGTTCCTAAAATATTAGTTTTAGCAAATTCTAGCGGTGCACTAATAGAACGATCAACATGCGATTCAGCTGCCAAATGAATAACATCTGTAAATTTATAACTGTCAAAAACGTGACTAACAAAAGAGGGATCAGAAATATCCCCTTTTAAAAAGGTATAATTAGATTTTGAATCAATATCTCTGAGATTTTCTAAATTACCCGCGTAAGTCAGTGCGTCCATATTATAAATATGGTAATCTGGGTATTGATTTACAAAAAGGCGAACCACATGCGAACCAATAAAACCAGCACCTCCTGTTATGAGTATTTTTTTCATTTGTCGTGAAATTTAAACTCTATAGATATTAATCAAGTTGCAAGATATAGGTTTGATAAGACTCCACAAAATTATAATTTGCTAATAACCCCCAGAATATAATTACGAAATTCAATTTAGGGGGAAAGCATAAATCTAGATATTGACATACAAAACTAAGTCACAAAGCGAACATTAGAACTGAAGAAAATTTAATGAAACGTGGATAACACTGCTTTTTTTGTTTGTTAAACCGAAAAATAAAATTCATTTGGTAAAAACAACTGGTAGGTACCAGTAGCTAATTAAAAAAAATTGTATATTTAGGCATGTCTTTTATGTCATTAAAGCAATTAAATTCAAGCATTCCCAAGTACAAACAAATTGTTGCTTCTGTTGAAAATGCCATTCTCAATGGAAACTTAAAGAAAAACGATAAACTTCCTTCTTTAAATAGCTTAAGAGACCAGCACAAACTCTCTAGAGATACCGTTATTTCAGCTTTTAAAGAATTGAGATCCAGAGGGATTATTTACGCGGTTGTGGGCAAAGGATATTATGTGCAAACGGTGGATATCAATGTCCAGGTCAAAGTGTTGCTTTTATTTGATGAACTCAATGCATTCAAAGAGGATTTGTACAATTCGCTGATAGAGCACTTAGGGCCAAATTTTCAAGTAGATCTTTTTTTTCACCATTTTAATTACCAAGTTTTCTCAAAATTAATTCATGAAAATACAGGCAATTATGGTTGCTATGTTGTGATGCCCGCAAATCTAAAAAATGTATCCGAGATCATTCGAAGATTACCAACACAAAAAACCTATATTTTAGATCAAGTTCAAGAGGGCCTTGAGCAGTATCCTTCAATATATCAAAATTTTGAAAAATATATTTTTGAAGGATTGACTGAAGTTTTGAAACTAATCAATTCCTACAATAAACTTATTTTAATCCATGAAAAAAGCAAGCAGCCCGATGGTATCAAAATAGGTTTTGAATTGTTCTGCAATAAGCATGGCCTTGTGTATGAGGTTCTCGATTCTGTTAAAGATAGAATGCTGAGAAAGGGTGAAATATATTTCACTTTGAGTGACAGGGATCTAATTATAGTCATAAAAAAACTCAAACAAACTTCGTTTCAACTTGGGAAAGACGTAGGTGTAATTTCCTACAATGACTCCCCTATCAAAGAAATTTTAGAAGGCGGAATCACTACGATTTCTGCAGATTTCAATTTTATGGGAAGTCAACTTGCAAAAATGCTGAAAGAAAATACATTTGACCAAATCGAAACACCAAAAAAAATTACTATTCGCAATTCACTTTAAATTGCATACAACTAACCACTGAAAAAAATGAGTAAAAAACTGATTAAAGACGTTAAAAAAAATTTCCAAAGCCAATTCAAAACTGAGCCACTCATGATATTTTCACCTGGAAGAATTAATCTAATAGGGGAACATACCGATTACAACGACGGCTTTGTTTTTCCGGCAGCCATTGATTTGGGAATTGTTCTTGCCATTCAGAAATCGAACTCAAAAAAGAGTCGGGTTTTTGCGCTAAACAAAGAAGAAATGCAAGAAATTAACTTAAATAATTTTCAGCCCATTAAAAATGGAGGTTGGATCAATTACGTTTTAGGGGTGGTTGGTGAGTTGTCAAAAATTGGAAGCGTACTTGGCAATTTTGAAGCTGTTTTTGGGGGGAATATACCTGGGGGTGCTGGCATGTCATCGTCAGCGGCTTTAGAAAATAGTTTTGTTTACGGACTCAATATACTTTTCAAACTGGGTCTAAAGAAAAAAGAAATGATTTTAATTTCTCAAAAAGCCGAACACAATTATGTAGGAGTGCATTGTGGCATTATGGACCAGTACGCTAGTATGTTTGGCAAAAAGAAGAGTGCCTTGTTATTGGACTGCAGAACTGTCAAATCAAAACCATTCAGGCTGAGACTCAAAAGACTCAAACTTGTCTTGGTTAATACCAATGTGAAACACGATCTTTCCGAAAGTGCTTACAATGACCGCAGAGAGGTTTGTGAAAAAGTTGCTAAACTTCTAAATATAAAAGCGCTTAGGGATGGTAAAGAATCTGATTTAGAGCGCATTAAAAATGAAATATCGGAATCGGATTACAGAAAAGTACTTTATGTTATTAGAGAAAACCAAAGAGTGCTGTTATTTTCTAAGGCAATTGAAGCAAAAGACCACAACACTATGGGGCAACTCATGTATGAAACCCACGAAGGCTTGTCTAAAAACTATAAAGTTAGTTGTGAAGAACTGAACTTTTTAGTTGATCATACTAAGCCGATGGAGCAGGTTTATGGAGCCCGAATGATGGGAGGTGGTTTTGGAGGTTGTACCATTAACCTCATCTCCGAGGACGCAGTCGAAGGCTTTAAAGCAAAAATACAGGATGCATTTTCAGAAAAATATGGAAGACCTTGTTCTATTTATGACGTAAAAATTTCAAAAGGTACGCATTTAATAAGTTAAAAATAATGAAGAATCCATTACAAAATAATTCACATCGCAGGCTCAATATACTAACTGGGGAATGGGTACTGGTCTCCCCCCACCGCGCCAAAAGGCCATGGCAAGGCCAAAACGAAGTCATTCCATCCAAAGAAAAAATAAAATACGATCCCGATTGTTATTTATGTCCTGGAAACACCCGAATCAACGGCGCCAAAAATCCAAACTACAAGGACGTTTATATATTTCAAAATGATTTTGCGGCACTGCAAGATTACACAGAACCCTTTACTTTAAAAAATAAATTGTTACGCGCAGAAAGTGAAAGCGGTATCTGTAAAGTCGTTTGTTTTAGCCCCGACCATTCCAAAAGTCTTGCAGATATGTCGATTCTAGAAATCACCAAAGTCGTAGATGCTTGGTCAAAGCAGTATGTTGAACTTGGAAAAAAGGCAAATATAAATTATGTCCAAATCTTTGAAAATAAGGGCGCCGTAATGGGCTGTAGCAATCCACATCCCCACGGCCAGATATGGAGCCAATCTACTCTGCCTAATGAAGTTTCAAAAAAAGACTGGAACCTGTCTAGTTACTATGAAAAAAATAAAAAAAGTCTCCTCGAAGATTATGTAACACAGGAATTATTTGAAAAAGAACGTATAATTTTTGAGAACAATAGCTGTGTCGTTTTAACGCCATTTTGGGCCGTTTGGCCTTTTGAAACAATGATAGTTCCAAAGCATCACCAAGAGAATATTGCTCAGTTGAATGACAATGAAAAGCAAGATTTTGCAGAAGCCATTTCAGTCATCACCAAGGCCTATGACCAACTTTTTGAATGCAACTTTCCCTACTCAAGTGGGATTCACCAAGCGCCTACCAACGATAAAAATAATGCACATTGGCATTGGCATATGAGTTTTTATCCACCACTGTTAAGAAGTGCTACGGTAAAGAAATTCATGGTGGGTTATGAAATGTTTGGAATGCCCCAAAGAGACATCACTCCCGAGCAAGCAGCCCAAAGGCTTTCCAATTTGGTGAAAATTTAAATTTTAGGTAAAGTAGCCATTTGTTTTACAAATCGTAAAACTCAAAAAAAGTAATTTCAAGCAACGCATTAAGATTAGATTTTACTTTTTAATAATTTTAAACGAAGACGTTTGTTGAGCATCGTTTTCTAAGTTTAAAATATATACCCCATTTGGAATGTCTCTTACATTCAGTTCGTTAGTGGAAAGTGACTCTAAAACCATCTGCCCTGCTAAATTAAAAAGCATGGCTTTCTGAGGGCTATTGGAAGAGATAAATAATTTATCTGTTGTGGGATTTGGATAAACTTTTACAGAGGTGGCAATTGCAACAGGATCTACAGATAAAGTAGAACCTTCTGAACTCGCTGTAATTTTACTAAAACTGGCAAGATTTGTAAAATCGTAGCTTAGAGTGTTGTTGCTTTGGTCATAATTTGGAGTCACGGATGTCCAAATGCCATTGGTGTCCAATACTTCTAAGACCAAGTTGGATTCAGGAATGTCGTTGAGTTCACTTTCCAAATAACTAAAGCTAATGACACCTGAGAAGCTCGCCAATGCAGAAGAGGCTTCATAGACTCTACTGATGCTGCTGTTGTCTCCAACCATTATGGGGGAATTGCTGCGCGAGATGCTATTGGGGGCGCTAATGGTATAGGCTTGGCTGGGAGCTAATTCTAAGCCATCCAAGGAGACTGAACTGTTTGAATTGATGGTAAGGGAAGCACCGTTAGAGACCGATAAAATCTGACTAAAGCTGAAGGTGGATGTTAATAATAGGGCAAATAATGTAATTCTCATGATGGATTGATTAATCAAAATTATCTTTATTAAGTTGGTTTAATTGAAAGCCTATTATATGTCAAGGTAAAATAAATTGAACTTTATTTCAAATATAATAAAAAATTAAGTGAAGGAAAGGGAACTACATTTATTTAATTTCCTTCGATTGACTGCGACAGGACAAGCTGCGCTGTTCCTTTGCGCTACCTGCTGAAAATAGCACCAACAAAAAAACGCTCAAGCAAGTTTGGCGTTTTTTCTTGTTGTATTATTTATTCGTAACCCAAACTTACGAAAGTTCGAACTTTTTATCTGACTTAAAATATTTAGTTCTTAATTCTTAATCCATCACTATCCTTGAAATTGCCAAGAACTATAATGATAAAATCAATAATAGTCCAAATTCCTAAGCCACCCAAAGTTAGAAGCATTAATATACCTGTACCTACTTTTCCTGCATAAAATCTATGAACTCCGAGTCCTCCTAAAAAGAAACAGAGAAGTATCATTGGTACATATCCTTTTTCACTTTTTTGTTCAGTTTGTTGATTTTGATTTTCCATAATTATAATTTTAATTAAACTTGTTGGCCTGGAAATGTAATTAATTTTCCTTGGCCATCTTTATATTTTCCAATTAACAATAAATAAGTCACTATTATAGTATGCACTAAATCAATTACAAAAAAAAGTGCGGCAAATAATAAATGGTTATTGATGTAACAGTACATTGTGCCTATAAATAACCCTAAATCTAATAACCCCATCGTCAATCTTCCAACGTAAAAGTGATGAATTCCCATAACACCGAAAATTCCAGCTAGAATGACAGAAGTAGAATATTTTTTTTTTGATTTTTTCAGTTGTACTTGTTTTCTGAATTAAACCTAATGCTTATTCAATTATTAAACAAGTTTTTTTTATTTTAATTTAAAATTAATATTGAATACTGCGTTGTTAAATTGGGTTTAATAGCAATATGTATATAAATAATAAAAAAGACTGCCTTAAAAAGACAGTCTATAAGAAGTGACTGCGACAGGACAAGCTGCGCTGTTCCTTTGCGCTACCTGCTGAAAATAGCACCAACAAAAAAACGCTCAAGCAAGCTTGGCGTTTTTTCTTGTTGTATTATTTATTCGTAACCGAAAATCACGAAAGTTCGAATTTATTGGAAAATGTTATGGATGATTTGAAATTTTAATCCTCTTACCGAAAAGACTTGAAAACATTACAGCCAATTAATCGCAATATTCTTCAATATACCCATCCAGTTCTTCTTCTGAATTTATGACTAGTGTTTGTGTTTGTTGATTATTTTCTGAGTAATATTCTACAGTGATAGGGAATTCAAGTTCAAAATCAAACTCACACTCATCAAGATTATTACAGTTTTCTGAGTACCATTCCTCTATATATTGCAAAAGTGCTTCTTCACTACTAATAGTAATAGCATCTCCATTTGAATTTAATAAGGCTATAGGGTAAACTAAATCAAAGCAATCATTTTCAAGCAAACCATCATCGTATCCTCCATCTGTATCGCAATCTTCTAAAAAGTCATTTTCACTAAAGCCATCAAGACCTGCATAACAATCATTGGGATAAACTAAAACTATTGTTTCACCATGGGCGTTAGTGATTTCCACACATACAGGATCGTAAATTTCATAACAAATATTATTATCGTCTAAGTCAAGTTCACAATCATCTAACAAACTACCAAAGGTTTCTTCATTTTGAATCGTCATTCTATCAATAGTGTCCGTCTCGTCATCAAATACCAAAATATCAAATGGGTAGGTTATATCAACTATAAAGGGATTAACATTAGATTCAATTAATAAATCAACTAATTCCTCAAGAGAGTTTACTGTATTTGTTGTGTTGTTACTCATCTGAAAATCAATAGGAAACACAAATTCAAAACAAAAATCTAAAGCCATATTTCCACTTGAATTTTGACTTTCATCTGCGTTGCCATTTGCATCATATCGAGCCATCATGTCAGACATAGTCATCATTACGTCGTTAATTTCCTCTCCCTGAGCAATATTATCACTATCACTACATGTAATAAAGGATGATGCTAGGCAAATTAAAAACAACAAGGATATTCTTACTTTATGTAATCTCATTTCTTAAATCTTTAAATTAGTTTTTTCAAATATAATGAATTCAGCAAGTAGAAAATTAAAAAAAGGGAACTACATTTATGCAGTTCCCATAGAGTATCCCAAAATTACGAAAGATCGATCTTTCTAGGGAGTTTTTATTCCGTTTTAATCCAAGAATATGATGCTTTTTTAAGTCCTGCAGGAATTGAAAAATCAAATTCGATAGCTCTTGACATGAACAGCCCATAGATTTTATTTTCGGGATCAATCCAAAAATGAGTATTGTGATAACCACTCCATCCGTAGGAACCCAAACCTGCACCAGTTCCATCAACCTCTTGATTTTCAAGGACTGAAAATGTAAATCCAACATAGTATCCAGCCAAGTCTGGGAAAACTCCAGGCTCATTTGGGTCAGGGTAACCATTAGTGTATTTAGCCGTCATAATATCAATACTTTCACTAGATAAAATTCTTCCATTGCCATAAACACCATCATTAACTAACATTTCGCAAAACTTTGAAAAATCACGCATTGTTGAAACTAATCCCTCTCCACCGAAATGAGCTTTATTATCATACAAGTAAGAATAACCATCCAAAGCTGCAGTAAAACCATCTAAATTATATTCTGTTTGATTGAAAACCGAATTAGGTTTAATATTGACCCTCAAAGGTTGAAGTTTAGACCTTTCGTTCTCTAAAAGATGAAATTTAGTGTCATTCATTCCCAACTTGTCAAAAATATTATCTTTTAAAAATTCATAGAAACTTTGACCTGAAAGAACTTCAATTAATCTTCCTAATATGGCTTGATTTAAACCATAGGAGTACATCGTTCCTGGTTCAAATTCTAGAGGTTGTTGAGCAACCGCTTTAGAAAATTCATCCAAGTTATTAAATCTTGAAGTGTTGATATATTTAGGGTAAAGACTTCTGTGAGTTCCAGTAAGCCAATTTTCTCCATTTTCAAGATAATAGACATATCCAGATCTGTGTGTTAAAAGATCAACTATTTTTAATGGATTTTTACATGGATAAACCCCTTCAGTACCCTTGCATTTTATATTTTCAAATTCTGGAAGATATTTGTAAAGCGGGTCTTCTAATTTAAAAAGCTCTTTTTCATGTAAAATCATAGTTGCAACAGTAGTAACTGTTTTAGTCATTGAGTGAATGGCAAAAATTGTATTTTCATCAATGTCCTTATCCCCTTTTGCATTAGAGTTTATAATTTTGTCATAAACAATATCACCATCTTTATATAATTTAAAAACATTTGATCCTGTAGTTCCACTGTCAACTAAAGATTGTTGGAATTTTTCGATTGGATCAGAAATATCATTAACACATGAACAGTTAAAAAGAAATGTAATAGAAAATAAGAGTAGTTTTTTCATTGCTGATTTTTTGAAAGCTAAATATAAAAAAATATCCCCAAAAATAATTAATTATTCTTGAGGATAATTGTGACCCAAACTTGTGAAAGTTCGAACTTTCTGAGTAGTTTTTTTAGTTTTTTACCACTTTATATGTATTAGTTTCTTTTGTTTGCTTGTCGTATGCCTTGACCAAGTATGTAGCGCTGGATAACATGGACATGTCAAGTTTATTTCCTATCGTTTCCATTACTTTTCTACCACTTAAATCATAAACTTCTATTTTATAATTTTTGTCAGAATTTAAAGATAATTGAGAATTTGTTGGATTTGGAAATAATCTTGGAGCCACCTCCAATTCCATAGAAGATATTGATAAAGAGGAGTTGTAGGCCAGAATATCGTATTCAATAGCTAAAAAATAATTATCAGACTCATTTGAACTTATCTCCTTTCCTGCCCATAAAATATCACCACGTTCGAATCCTTCAGTATACCAATAGGTGTTTAATACATACCAAAATTTATTGTCTGGAACAACCCAAGTATTCCAGGAATCTCCACTATTAATTGTAATAGGTTTTACATAAGAATTTTCATCAAAATAATATAATATACCAATAACACCATCATTATTGTAAGAGTGAGCTACCGTATTACCTGGTCCTATAATACAGGGACAGTCAAGGATTCGATAGTTATTGGTAATGTACTGTAGACTTCCTTGCCTATCCATTAAATGAAGTATTGTATTTTCAGGAACAGTATAACCTACGCCTTCTTGTATCAACTGAGTTCCTGTTATTTCTAGAGGTAGCAAAAAGTTTTGTTGTTGATAGTTTTGACTGTAATATATTAAAGGTAAAATAAAAAAGATATAGAATAGTTTTTTCATGTTGAATTATTTTTGAATTAAATATAAAAAATTATCCCCAAAAATAATTTGTTATTTTTGGGATAATTTGTGACCCAAACTTACAAAAGTTCGAACTTTATGATGGCTATTTTTAATTTAGTTTTTGAAGAATTCAATAAGACAATTAAAATGATAATTTAATCTAAATAGGTTATTTCAATTAAAATTGGAAATTGTTCACCCCAATTACCATCTTGACTTATAATTGTTGGATAATCCTGGTCATTGTAAACATTATAGACAAATGTTTCTTCAATTCCATCATTACTTGAAACAGCATTGTTCATCATGCCATAAGGTAAGCCCATTCCAAACCTAGCAATATTATAGCCCTGAATATTCTTAAATGGATGGTTTTTATTATCGTAAGTAAATAGTGTAGATCTACTTTCTAAAATAGAATAAACTTCAACTATATTACCGTTTGAGTCGAATGAAATAATTTCACTTGGTGACAAATCGTCGTTGAATATAAGATTTGCTGTTCCATCATTGTTGTATTCGATAGTTGTTTTAGCTTCGAGTTCTTGATTATCTTCTTGACGAATTGAAGTAAGTCTATCCATTGAATCATATGAGTAATATATGATGGAGTTATTATCAGAATTAACTAAATTCACTTGATTGATTTGATTTAATTCGTTGTAGATAAAAAAAACCAAAACTTCATCAGTTGTATCATCTTTAAAATCGGATAATCGATTGGTGTTTTCGACATAATTGATTTTATAAGTATTATTTTCATCACTATCAGTAAAAGATTCTTTAATAATACTTGGTAATGGAAGATCATTGTTGTTATGATCATTGTCGTTGTTATCAGAACCATCATCCCCACCTGAACAAGCAAAGATTAATAAAGCGTAGAGTAAGAATAGTTTTTTCATGTTGAATTATTTTTGAATTAAATATAAAAAAATATCCCCAAGAACAAATTATTATTTTTGGGGATAAATCGTG
>CAJWDI010000010.1:0-33428 GCA_913031185.1 uncultured Flavobacteriaceae bacterium
CACTTTTTAGAACACAAATGACCCGAAACGATTTGGTTTGTCAAACATTTTTTTCTGATCCTATTGAACTTATAATTCACCCCTTGCCAGTAATTGTTTCCAATGTCAGTTTATTTCAATGCGACCAAGATACAGATGGGGTAACAATTTTTAATTTAAACGAAGCTAATGCTTTAATTTCTTCTAATCATACAAATGAATCGTTCAGCTATTACCACAATTATTCCGATGCGGAACAAGGAAATTCCAATGCCATAGCGAGTCCAATAGACTATGAAAATATAAGCACAGACCCTCTAATAAATCCCAACCAAATCTTTGTTCGTGTAGAAACGTTGGAGGGTTGTGCATTGGTTTCTGAATTAAATCTATTTGTTTCAACAACCCAAGTTCCTGCTGGCTTTATGATCCCACTACCCCCCGAATGTTATGACGATTCGGATGGCCTTACAAGCTTTGATTTCAGCGCCTCACAAGCCATTATTTTAGATTTATTTCCGCCAACTCAATCGCTCACAGTTTCCTATTTTGAAACAGAAGCAGATGCTTTATCTGAAACTAACCCCATTGTTAACATCTCAAGCTATGAAAACACAACAGCCTCCAATCAAACCATTTGGATGCGTTTGGATTCTGATATTGATAATTCTTGTGTAGGGTTAGGACCTTATATCGAGCTGGTAGTCAATCCACTGCCAGACTTAAATACCCCAACAAATCCTTTTTATTGCGCCTTTGGCCCGAATTCATTGACAGTGGATTTGAATTTAGATTTCACACCATTCATTTTAGGCACTCAATCGGCTACAGATTTTACGGTGGATTATTATTTGACACTTTCGGATGCTGATAACAATACAGCTGCAGTCAGCAACATTTCCAATACAACAAGCCTAGAGACTGTATTTTATAGAATTTCCAACAATACTACTGGCTGTTACGACATCAGTCAGTTTGATATCACATTTTTTGACACCCCTCAGACGAATACAGTTTTACCATTTATTGAATGTGAAACTGATAACGATGGGCTTTTTCTATTTGACACTTCTAGTTTAGAGGCAACGGTTTTGGGGACACAGTCTAATATGTCTGTTGCTTATTTTGATGCATTGGGTAACCCACTCCAAGACACCAGTGGAGCGGCTGTTTCAAGCCCATTTCCCAATACATTCTTGACAGCTTCACAAACAATTAGAGCTATTGTCTCTAACCCTCCTTGTGCCGACGCTGAAATAGACATTCACTTTGTGGTCCATCCCAACACAAATTTTTTAGTAGAAGATGTTGTGATTTGTGATGGAACCTCCGAATTGATAGAACTAGACCTTGAGGCTCCAGCTTTAAATTTTAATTACCAATGGACCCTTCCAGACCTTAGTGTAAGGATTACAAGCCAGCCAGAACTTTTAGCCTCCCAAATAGGGGAATACCAAGTGACTGTATCCAATTTGAATGGCAGCTGTTCTCGATCTCAGTTTTTTGAAGTTTTTGAATCTGAACCACCAAGCATAACATTGGAGGACATCACCATTGTTGAAGGAAATTCCAATAATTCTATTTTGGTTGATGAAGCAGCTTTAGGGAATGTCAACTATGAATTTGAGTTGGTTGACGAAAATGGAAATTTGGTAGCTGCATATCAAGACGAGGGTTATTTTGATGGGCTTACTGGCGGTTTTTACAGCTTGTACGTACGTGATGAATTACAATGTGCTGAGGTTGTCATTACAGTTCCTGTACTTTACATCCCTAATTTTTTCACTCCTAACAATGACGGATACAATGATACATGGGGGATTAGAGGCGTCATTTTTGGGGATTATATTTTTTCCAAAATTTCAATTTTTAATCGCTATGGAAAACTCCTTAAAAACATGACGATCAATGAGAATTATTGGGATGGAACTTACAACGGCGCACGGCTCCCAACCAGTGACTATTGGTATGCTATAGAGCTTACAAAATCGGATGGTAGCGTTTTGGTCAAACAAGGCCATTTTACCCTACGTCGTTAAGCTTTCAGGAATTTTAAAAATCACAGTATCATTTGACGGTTATTGATTATTTTTGTTTCAATTCAAGTATGATTATAACGGAATGACTTTATACCTTTTATTTTCAAATAAATTTAAAATAATAGCAGCGTTATGCTTAGTTATAAGCGTATTTTCCTGTGAAAGAAAATCTGCTTTACAAAAAGCAATTCAGGCTGTTCCAATAGAGGTTAAAGTAGAGCGTTTTGATCAGGCCTTTATGAAAATTAAGGCGGAGCATCTACCTTATTTAAAGATGCCATATCCCTTTTTATTTCCAAAGCAAACCCCCGATTCTATATTTCTAAAGCGAACACAAGACCCGATTCAAAAACTAATTCAAGCATCCGTAGATAGTGTATTCGTAGATTTTGAATCCACCGAATTGGAGTTAAGGTCTCTTTACAAGCACATGAAATACTACAATCCATCGCTAAAGAAACCCCGATTGATTACAGTTTATTCAGATGTTGATTACCGCAATAAGATTATTGTAACAGATTCTATTGTTTTGATTGGTGTTGATAATTACTTGGGCGCAACGCACGAATTCTACGATAGTTTTTACAACTACATCAAAAAAAATATGAAAAAAGATCAAATCGTGATGGATTTAGCCGACACCTATGCAGCAAGATGGATCAATTCACCAAGAAGAAATACATTTTTAGAGGAACTGATCTATCAAGGAAAAAAATTGTATCTCAAGGATTTGTGGGTGCCTAGCGCCGAAGACTATATTAAAATTGGTTATACTGAAGAGGAGTTACAATGGGCAGAGGCCAATGAATTTTACATTTGGCAGTATTTTGTAGAAAATGAACTGCTGTACAGCACCGAGCCCAAACTCCTAACACGTTTTATAAACCCTGGACCATTTTCAAGATTTAATTTAGAATTAGATAGCGAATCTCCAGGGTCAATAGGCCGTTACATAGGTTGGAAAATAATTAGATCTTATGTAAAAAACAACAATACATCTTTATTGCAAATGCTTCAAATGGATGCGCAATCCATTTTTAACAAGGCTAAATTTAAACCTAAAAATTGATGGGAAAAACACAGACTTCTAAAATTGAATTACAAGTTGAATTAGATGAAAATAAAATTCCTGAATCTCTTCGTTGGACCGCTGAAGATGGAGGCGTAAACAATCAAGAAGCCAAGGCCTTCTTTTTATCAGTTTGGGATTCTGTAAATAAAGAATCATTGCGTATAGATCTTTGGACCAAAGATATGCCAGTGGACGAAATGAAACTATTTTTTCATCA
This sequence comes from uncultured Flavobacteriaceae bacterium, assembly GCA_913031185.1. Taxonomy (GTDB): domain Bacteria; phylum Bacteroidota; class Bacteroidia; order Flavobacteriales; family Flavobacteriaceae; genus UBA3537. The sequence continues at coordinate 3,308 of CAJWDI010000010.1, forward strand.
AACCTTGGTGACCATGAGCGACACTTTTATGCGGGCCACACAGGATGAAAAAATGACTGCAACAATGAAAGATTTCTGTGATTATTTTGCTGAAAAATTAGAACTCAAAAAGCAATAGCACTACCAAACGTTAAGCCGGTTGGCATCCAATTTTAAAAAAATAAATATTAAGATAGTAAACCCCAACAACCCTGAGCCACCATAGCTAAAAAAAGGCAGCGGAATTCCAACGGTTGGAATCAACCCCATCACCATGCCAATGTTTACTAAAAAATGAACAAACAGAATAGAGGCCACACCGTAACCATAAGCCCTGCTAAATTGAGATTTTTGTTGTTCTGCCAGAAAAATTATTCTTCCGATTAGAGCCACAAACATCAGTACTATTAAGCTGCTGCCCAAAAAGCCCCATTCTTCCGCAACCGTACTGAAGATGTAGTCGGTATGTTGCTCAGGGACAAATTTTCCTTTGGTGCGCGTTCCTTCATTAAACCCTTTTCCAGTCATCCCACCAGCACGAATCGCTTTTTCCGATTCATTTAGGTTATAGGATATGTTCCGTTTCATTTCTTTCAATTTTACGGGATCTTTTTCCAGCCTCAACCAAAGACCAATACGATCTTGATGGTGTTTTTGAAGCACATTGTTATAACTCCACTCCGTTGCAAAACCCAAACTAATGCTAACAATTAAAATCCAAATCGCAACCCCAAACTTCTTTTTCTTTTTTTTGAAAAATAACTGATTAATTAAAAGGCAGCTGGCAACAATACTACATACAATAAGGGCTGAAAACTTTAGAGTTCCAATGGCGACTAAAAAAAGCGCGAAACCAATCAAGATGTACTTATCGGGGATGCCTTCTCTGTAGAGTACAAAAATGAGGGCAATAAAAACCAGCGTACTGCCTGCATCGTTTTGTAAAAGAATGAGGGCTGCGGGAATTAAAATAATTAGACTGGCTCGAATTTGATGTCTCACTTCTTTTATGTTTGTCTGAAGATCACTCACATATTTTGCCAAGGCTAGAGCAGTAGCAAATTTTGCAAATTCACTGGGTTGTAAGGTAAACCCTCCAATATCATACCAAGAAAGTGCCCCATTGACGTTTTTCCCGAAGAGAAAAAGACCAATGAGTGTTGACATTGAAAACAGGAAGATAATACTGGCAAATCTTTCGTAGAATTTTGCATCCACAGCCAAAATAAAAACGATTGAAATAAATGCAGCACCAATAAAAATCAATTGTTTACCATAGGGTTTTGAAACATCAACGTAAGAGGTAAACTCAGCGCCAGTTGCTGCCGATACAATATTGAAATACCCAAACACAACCAATCCCACATATATGAAAACCAGTAGCCAATCCAATTGAAAACTATTTGCTCTGTTGAGGTTCATTATTGATTAATTTTAAAGGGTTTTCCGCTGTAAGGTTTGAGGTATTCACTTTCTAAGGTTTTATTGAGTACAAGTTGTTCAGTGTTTTTTAGTGTGACTTCTCCCTTGAGGTATTTTTCAATCATTAAACTCGCAATCCGTCCTGCCCAACGCGCGCCATAGTACCCATTTTCAACAAGTACTGAAATCGCGATTTTTGGATTCTCTTTTGGTGCAAATGCAATAAAAATGGAATGGTCTGTAAGTTGTGTTTTAATCCCATCGATTTTTGTAAAATTTTCAGCAGTCCCTGTTTTTCCACAAATCTCAATTCCCGGTACTTTTAAGAAATTGGCCGTTCCTGTCTTATAAACGCTGTACATTCCTTCAATAATAGGTTCATAATATTCAGCATCAATGGAGGTTTGTTTTTTGATTTTAAAATTGGGATCAATGCCCTCTCCTTCAATAGACTTTATAATGTGTGGTGTAAAATAAAACCCTTTGTTGGCAATTGCTGCAGTCATATTCGCCAATTGAATAGGCGTAACTAAAATTTCTCCTTGTCCAATGGCGTTAGATAGAATGGTCGTGGCCCCCCATCTGAAGTCAGGATACCATTTGTCATAATAACTTCCATCTGGAATGTTTCCTTTTTTTCCAACGGATAAATCATTGCCTAGAAAATTACCCAGGCCAAAACTTTGAATGTGTGCACTCCAAACATCCATAGCTTCAGAAGCGTCTTCATATTTTCCAATGGTTTTTCTAAACGCCATTGCAAAATAGGAATTACATGAATTACTAATTCCTGAATTTAAATTGCGGTAACCACCCCCGCAGTGGCATTTCATGACACGGCGTTTTTTACCATAGGTATAGTTTCCATCGCAATAGATGAGGTCATTTTCAGAAATTGCATTTTCTTGAAGTGCAGTTAATGCGACTAATGTTTTAAAGGGTGAGCCAGGCGCATGCATGCGAATCAGTGCTTTGTCAAATAGCGGTCTGTGAATCGAATCTCGGTAAAGCTTCATGTAGTTTTTCGAGCGTTCTCTACCCACCAATAACCCTGGATTGTATGAAGGTGCAGACACCAAACTTAATAATTCTCCAGTATGAGGTTCAATGGCCACGATGCCCCCCATTTTATTTTGCATCAAGCGTTCTCCATAAGCTTGAAGCTCAGCGTCAATGGTAATTTTTATGTCTTTACCAGGAATGGGAAGGGTGTCGAATTGCCCTGCTTTATAGGGGCCTATATCTCTATTGTAGATGTCTTTTTGAATGTAATTGACGCCCTTAACGCCACGAAGTTGCTTTTCATAGGATTTTTCAATTCCCATTTTACCGATGAGGTCACCAAATTTATAATAATCGTCTTTATAGAGGTTGTCTGGATTGACTTCAGCAATATACCCTAAAACATTGGCCCCAATCTCTGTTTGGTAATCTCTGGCCGCTCTTTTTCGGATGTAAAAGCCCTTAAATTTTCTCATTTGCTCAGATAAGAAAGCATAATCTTCTTTGGACAGGTGCGAAAGAAATAAAGAGGGAAGCCGTGGTGAGTAGCGCTTGGCTCGGTTGAAAGATTTTAAAAATTCTGTTTTGTTTATTTTTAATAAATCGCAAAATATGAGCGTATCCATAGGTTCCACCTCTCTTGGCACCACCATCACATCATAAGTTGGTTGGTTTGCGACTAAGAGTTTACCACTACGGTCATATATATAGCCGCGCTTTGGATATTGGTATATTTTGCGAATCGCATTGTCATTTTCTAGAGTGTTGGCACCCGAATCTAATACCTGAAGAAAAAATAAACGCCCGATTAAGCAAATTCCTGAGCCAATAACCAGTATTAAAAGGAGGTATTTTCTCATGACTTTTTAGAGCTAAATAAAGCGTTTAAAAGCCATACTAAAAGTAGCGTAAAGCCTCCATTGATCAACGTGTTGTAAATGATTATTTTAAATTTACTACTGTCAAAATAAACGAGTGTAAATAAAATAAAGTGATGGATAAGAATTAACAATGCGAAATAAGTCAATCTTGGCAATGCTTCAGCAGCATTCAATTTTATGGCTTGGTACTCATAAGCGGCACCAAAAGAAAACTTTAAAAATACTGGCCTCACATATGCCATACTTACGGCCGCTGCCGCATGTGCCCCCCCACTGTCTAAAAAAAGGTCTAAAATAAGCCCAAGTGAAAAGGCGAGAAAAATAAAACCCATTCGATTGCTACCTATAGGGTACAAAAGCACAAAAAGCACATACACATAAGGGTTTAAGCTCCCCATGAAATTTAATTGATTACACACCAAAACTTGAAGCAGCACCAACGCAATAAAACGAATGGTATTTATAAACAAGGCACTATTCATTCTTTTCTTTAAGCATTTTTAGTTCTTCCAAATCTAGATTTTCGATGATGTATACGTGCCTCAAATTGGTCATATCATTAAATAAGGCCACATCAATAATGTAAAGGTCTTTGGTGTCATTTAATTTAAAGGATTCGATGCGTCCAACTGGTATATTTTCAGGGAACAATGAAGAATATCCACTTGTCACAATGGTATCACCTTTTGCTATTTCCACTAAATCTTGAATGTCATGTAGTTGTACCAACCTATGGTTTTCTCCATTCCATTCTAAGGTTCCAAAATGGCTGCTTTTTTTAAGTTTTGCATTGATTTTACTTTTGATATTTAGGATGGAAATTACCCTGGCATATTTTGAGGACGTTTTATCAACAATCCCTACCACACCTTTAGAGCTAATGACTCCCATATCTTCTTTAATAAGATCTCTCTCTCCTTTATTTAAGGTCAAATAATTTTGAGGAAATGCATAGCTGTTTTTAATGACAGAAGCGGGGGTGAGTTGATAGTTGTCAGCTTCATTTGAGATTGCTTGAGGTTGTGCTGAGTGGTTGAAATTTAATGCTTTAAGCCGGTTATTCTCCTCTAACAAAAGGATGTTTTCTTTCTTCAAATTAAAGTAGTTTCCAATTTTTGAAAACAATGCATGAAAGGAGCCAGTTAAAAGCCCTGATGAGTTTAAAAATCTGCTTTTATGGTAATCATGCGAGGTGATGGTAATCCCAATCGAGAAACTAAACAGCATTAAAAATAGAAGAAAAGTTCTATTTTTAAAGAAAAAATTAAGGAGTTGCTGCATCGCCTAAATTCTATTTTATTAAGACGCTCTTATATTTGGTAATGTTTTTTAATACAATTCCTGTACCTCTAACAACAGCCCTAAGTGGATCCTCAGCAATGTAAACTGGAAGATCAGTTTTTAGAGACAGGCGTTTGTCTAACCCTCTCAACATGGATCCGCCGCCAGCAAGATAGATGCCAGTATTGTATATATCGGCAGCGAGTTCAGGAGGGGTTTGTGATAAAGTTTCCATCACAGAGTCTTCAATTCTTAAAATGGATTTATCAAGGGCCTTAGAGATTTCACGGTGCGATATTTGAACTTGTTTAGGCTTACCCGTGAGCAAATCACGGCCTTGAACATTCATTTCATCTGGAGGTAGTTCTAAGTCATCGGTAGCGGCACCAATTTGAATTTTAATTTTTTCAGCGGTGCGATCTCCAACATACAAGTTGTGTTGTGTTCGCATATAGTAAATGATGTCATTAGTAAAGACATCTCCTGCAACTTTAACGGATTTATCACATACAATACCCCCTAGGGCAATAACAGCAATTTCGGTAGTTCCTCCCCCAATATCAACAATCATATTTCCTTTAGGCTGCATGATATCAACTCCAATTCCAATGGCTGCTGCCATGGGCTCGTGAATGAGATAGACTTCTTTTCCATTAACGCGTTCCGCAGATTCTTTTACCGCTCGCATTTCTACTTCTGTTATACCAGAGGGAATACAAATGACCATTCTGAGTGAGGGTGCAAAAAGTTTTTTTCTTAGCGCTGGAATATTTTTGATAAACATGCTAATCATTTGCTCAGAGGCGTCAAAGTCTGCAATGACACCATCTTTTAAAGGTCGAATGGTTTTGATGTTCTCATGGGTTTTCCCTTGCATCAAATTGGCTTCTTTACCAACGGCAATAATTTTTCCAGAGACACGATCCCTGGCAACAATTGAGGGGCTGTCAACCACGACCTTATCATTGTGAATAATGAGTGTATTGGCCGTTCCAAGATCAATGGCAATTTCCTCTGTTAAGAAGTCAAAAAATCCCATAGAAAGTAAAAAATTATATAGTGTTTGTAAAAATACGCTTGTATGTAAATGTAGTAAAAATTATTTTTAGTCAATCTACAAAAAAGCCATTTTTTTAATGTTTAAAATGACGGGTCTTAGTGAAGACCATGGCGACCTTATTTTCATTACAATAATCAATGCTTAGTTGGTCTTTAATGGAGCCTCCTGGCTGAATGACTGCTCTAATTCCTGCCTTTTCTGCAATTTCTACACAATCAGGAAATGGGAAAAAGGCATCACTTGCCATAACGCTTCCCTTTAATTCAAAGCCAAAAGATTTCGCTTTGTGAATGGCTTGATTTAGCGCATCTACGCGGCTGGTTTGGCCTGTTCCACTGGCGCATAATTGTTTGCCTTTAGCCAACACAATTGTATTGGACTTTGTGTGCTTACAAAGCTTTGAGGCAAAGAGTAAATCTTCAATTTCATCGGCTGTTGGTTCTAATTCGGTGACCGTTTCTAAAATTTCAGCTGAATCTGTAATTTCATCCTTGTCCTGAACCAAATAACCATTTAAACAGCTCCGCACTGAGCTGGGAGGTAATTCGGTTAATTTTTGAACCATTAAAATCCTGTTCTTTTTTCCTTTGAGAACCGTCAGTGCTTCTGGGCTAAAACTTGGAGCAATCACGACTTCACAAAACAACTTGTGAATCTCTTCCGCAGTGCCGACATCAATTTCAGAATTTGAAATAAGAACGCCTCCAAAAGCCGAAACTGGATCTCCAGCCAAGGCCTCTAGATAGGCTTGGCGCAAATTACTGCGCTGGGCCACACCACAAGCATTGTTGTGTTTTAAAACCGCAAAAGTTGGCGCTTCTCCTGTAAATTCGTTCATTAAATTCACAGCTGCATCAACATCCAATAAGTTGTTATAACTGAGTGCTTTGCCGTGAAGTTTTTCGAACATAGCTTCAAAATCGCCAAAGAAATAACCTCTTTGGTGGGGGTTTTCACCATAGCGTAAAGCGGTTCCATTGGTTTCGCTTAATTTTAGAGCTGTTGCAGCACTATCCCTATTAAAATAATTAAAAATGGCACTGTCATAATGGGAAGATACATTAAAAGATTTGGCGGCAAACCGCTGTCGATCTTCATAAGTTATAGCCCCATTATTTTCGGAGAGTAATTCTAGGAATTCACTGTAGTCCTCTACAGAAGACACACACATAACATCTTTAAAGTTTTTAGCGGCTGCTCGAATTAAAGAAATGCCTCCAATGTCAATTTTCTCAATAATATCCTGATGGCTCGCTCCAGAAGCGACTGTCTTTTCAAAGGGATATAAGTCTACAATTACCAAATCAATTTGAGGGATGTTAAAACGGTCCATTTCACCAACATCAGAAGCGTTATCTTGACGGTTTAGAATGCCACCAAACACTTTTGGATGTAAGGTTTTAACACGTCCGCCTAAAATTGAGGGATAGTCTGTAACTGCTTCAACCGCAACCACTTCAATGCCTAAATCATTGATGAATTTTTGGGTGCCTCCAGTAGAGTAAATCGTAACACCTTGGGCCTTTAATTTTTTGACGATGGGTTCCAGCCCATTTTTACTAAACACCGAGATTAGGGCCGATGAAATTGTTTTGGATTGACTCATTATATAGATAAAATTAACACGCTCAAAAATAACGAAATAAACCCCAAATAAAATCTTGATAGGGGGATAATTACGGAAGTATTTTTAAACAATAATTAGAGTTATTAACATCTACAGTATGGAAGCTACTTTTGTACAGATAAATTCTAGAAAAACCTCATCCGCTTTTGTAAAAGGATTTAAGGTTTTGGAATCTATATCAATTTGCCCAATATTTTCACCATTGACAAAAATGGGAATAACAATTTCAGATTTCACAGTTAGACTGCAGGCGATATAATTGTCTTGTGCTTGTACATCTGGAACCACAAAATTCTGATTATTAACAGCTACTTGACCGCATATGCCTTTACCAAAAGGTATGGTGGTGTGTTCGGTAGGGGTTCCAGCATAAGGTCCTAAAATAAGCTCTTTTTTTTGTCCATTTCTAAAATAAAACCCCACCCAATCATAATGGGGGACATTTGATTTTAGTAATTCACAAATGTACAATAGAGTGTCTTCAGTTGTACAAGATTTTTCTATAAGTTCAGAAACCTTGGATTTTAAATCATTAAATGACATGTGTTATTTTTGGTAAAAGTAAAAAATCACAAGGATTATTCCACAACCAAAATTTCTATTAAAAACAGTCTTTGTTTCAATGGATATATAAATATTTATAACTTTGCAATATGAAATCTTCTGTATTTACAAAAATAGTATCTACGTTCATGGCTTTTGCTGTGGTAATGGCTTCATTTTCCTTCAAAATAGAAAAAAAATATTGTGGTTCAAATTTGATCGATATTTCTGTAACTTCAGAAACTGCCTCCTGCTGTTGTGTTGTTGCCAAAGATGGTCAATTAAATCTAGCAAAAAAACCCTGTTGTTCCAGTCTAAATCTGGTTGTTGATGGGTTTAATAATTACCAATTGTTGTTTTCGACACCGGTTTATTCTCTATCAACACTTGCAATTGTTCCATATATCGAGCTTCCAGTTGAATTTATTCTCGAAACTACAGTTAAACATTACTATAGAAACTATAATCCTCCTCCACTAATTGCAGATTTGCAACTGTGGAATCAAATTTTTCTTATTTGATCATTTACTGATTTTATATTCCTAATCCTAGTTGGATTTTTGATGTATACATGATTCTGTGTACTCCAAAACTTATAAATAATTTTAAATTCATAAATAATGAAAAATCTTTTCATCTTACTTTATTTCATTCCTACTTTGCTTTTTGCTCAAGACAAAATAAAAGGCAATGTCTTTGAAATCACCTCAGAAGGCATTGAGTTGCCGCTATTCGGTGCCAATGTCATCTGGGAGGGATCTTCGGTAGGCACCGTTTCCGATCAAGACGGAAATTTTTTACTGCCGTATGACAAATCCTATAAAACACTGGTTTTTAGTTATGTAGGTTTTGAAACAAAAAAAATTGATGTTAAAACCCCATCTAAATTTATTAAAATCATCCTACAGCCTACGGACTCTTTAGGGACTGTTATTGTTAAAGCCCGTCAAAAAACCTCAGCTACTTCTTACATAGCTTCTCAAAACATAACCCTCATTAGCAGTGAAGCGCTTTTAAAAGCGGCTTGCTGCAATCTTTCCGAAAGTTTTGAAACAAATCCATCAATTGATGTGAATTTTTCAGATGCGGTTTCTGGTACAAAGCAAATTAAAATGTTGGGTCTCAACAGCCCCTATATTCTCATCACCAATGAAAATATTCCATCAGTACGTGGTGCTGCTCAAGTTTATGGGTTGAGTTTTATTCCTGGCAGCTGGGTTGAAAGTATACAGGTTACTAAGGGTGCTGGGAGTGTCACCAATGGTTTTGAAAGCATTACGGGACAGATTAATGCAGAGTTTGTAAAGCCATTGACAGACCCCAAATTATTTGTAAATCTTTATGGGTCAATCAATGGGCGATTGGAACTCAATACCCATTTAAATTCAAGACTTAATTCCAATTGGAGCACTGGTTTTTACATTCACGCTGACACCCGCAACCAGACTTTTGATAAAAACAAAGATTCTTTCTTGGATATGCCTTTGGGAAAGCAAATTAATGTGATGAACAAATGGCAATATACAAATCTTGAAAAAGGATTAGTAACGCTAATAAATTTCCGATTTTTGGACGATCAAAAACAAACAGGGCAAATAGATTACAACCCCTCAATTCATAAATTTGGAAGTACGGTCTGGGGCAGCGAAGTCGACACCAAACGTTTTGATTTTTCAGGTAAGTTTGGTTATGTCAATCCTGAAATCCCTTACAAGAGTTTGGGAGTTCAGCTGGCTTACAGTCAACACGAGCAAGCCGCTTATTTTGGCAATCGCATCTATGATATTGATCACAAAAGTGTCTATACAAATTTGGTGTACAATTCTATCATAGGTAATTCCCGTCACAAAATTAAAACAGGCATTACCTTCTCACACGATGCTTACGAAGAGCAAGTTGAAAATAATACCTTTGCTAGAAATGAAAATTCAATAGGTGGCTTTTTTGAGTATGCATTTGATAATTTAGATAACCTTAATTTAACCGCAGGAATGCGCTTGGATCATCACAATTTACTAGGAACATTTTTAACCCCACGCCTGCACGTTCGTTACACGCCTTGGGGGAAGTCTGCTTTGCGTTTTTCAATAGGGCGCGGAAAGCGATCGGCCAATATTTTTGCTGAAAATCAACGCTTTTTTGCCTCTAACAGAGCCATTAATATTCAAAACGCTAATGGTGTTATTTATGGATTAGATCCTGAAATTGCGTGGAATTATGGACTTTCAATGCTTCAAGGCTTTACACTTTTTGAAAGAAAAGCCGATATAACCATCGATTTTTACAGAACGGATTTTCAAAATCAAGTGGTAGTTGACTATGAAATACCCACAGAAATAAATTTTTATAAACTCAAAGGTGAGAGTTTTGCCAACAGCCTTCAAATAGAGTTTAATTACACGCCCTTGGAGCGATTGGACCTTAAATCTGCGTACAAGCATTATGATGTAAAAACACAATACAACAGTGGTGAATTGCAAAAGGCCCTCACCCCAAAACACCGTTTTTTTAGCAATGTTTCCTATGAAACTGTTTCAAATAATAAAGGAGGGCTATGGAAATTTGACAGTACATACAATTGGACAGGCCAGCAGCGATTTTCATCGACACTACAAAGTCCTGAAAATTTTCAATTACCTACAAATTCACCCACATTTTCAACCTTAAATGCCCAAATAACAAAAGTATTTTCAGATCAATTTGAGATTTATATTGGAGGAGAGAATATAACAAATGAAAGACAAAACAATCCTATTTTAGGAGCGCAAAATCCGTTTGGATCAAATTTTGATAGTACTTTTGTATATGGTCCAATTTTTGGAAGTATGTATTATGCTGGATTGCGATTTAAATTGAATTAACAATAAAAAATAATAAATATGAGACTTATAATAATTACACTATTGTTGCTGTTAGTATCGTCAATTGGATTTTCTCAAAATAATTCTAACAAAACCATTGAAGTTGATGGTGTATGTAAGATGTGTAAAAAACGCATTGAGAAAGCCTGCTTAAAAACTAAAGGAGTTAAATCCGCTGTTTGGAATGTAAAAACACATGAATTAAATCTTATTTACAATCCTAAAAAAGTCGATTTAGAGGCTATAAAAACAAATATAGCAGCGGTTGGGCACGACACAAAAACATTGAAGGCCCCAGAAGAAGTTTATGTGCAATTGGACGCTTGTTGCAAGTACAGAGATCCCAAAGTTGTTAAAGACCACAACGATTAAGTAAATACAATTTATAAAAAAAAGCGCTTCAATTCAGAAGCGCTTTTTTTTGTTGTAAAATCAAAAGCATTACATCATTCCTGGCATTCCACCGCCACCCATTGGAGGCATGGCTGGTGCGTCTTCTTTGATGTCTATCAGTGCACATTCGGTAGTAAGAATCATTCCGGCGACTGAAGCTGCATTTTCTAAAGCAACCCGGGTTACTTTTTTTGGATCTATGATTCCCGCTTTTAGCATGTCTACGAAAACATCGCTTTTTGCGTCGTAACCAAAATCTCCTTTTCCTTCAGTAACTTTATTTATGACAACGCTCCCTTCACCACCAGCATTATCCACAATCGTTCTAAGAGGCGCTTCAATGGCCCTTGCAACAATTTGAATGCCCGTGACTTCGTCAAGATTTACATCACTTATTTTGTCAAGTGTTTTTTGAGCACGAACAAGCGCAACTCCACCGCCAGCAACAATGCCTTCTTCAACCGCTGCACGCGTTGCATTGAGTGCATCATCAACACGGTCTTTCTTTTCTTTCATTTCGATTTCACTAGCTGCTCCGACGTAAAGCACAGCAACACCACCTGCTAATTTAGCCAGGCGCTCTTGAAGTTTTTCTCTGTCGTAATCGCTTGTAGTGCTTTCAATTTGATTTTTGATTTGATTGACACGCGCCTTGATGTCAGATGCTTTACCAGACCCATTAACAATGGTTGTATTGTCTTTGTCAATGGTAACTGTTTCTGCGGTTCCCAACATCTCTAGATCTGCATTTTCAAGAGAAAATCCACGCTCTTCAGAGATGACAGTCCCGCCGGTCAATATAGAAATATCTTCTAGCATCGCTTTGCGTCTGTCCCCAAATCCAGGGGCTTTGACGGCTGCAATCTTAAGCCCACCTCTTAATTTGTTAACTACAAGTGTTGCAAGCGCCTGTCCTTCAACGTCTTCAGCAATAATTAAAAGGGGTCGACCAGATTGGGCTACCGGTTCTAATATTGGCAGTATCTCTTGCAGGTTTGATATTTTCTTATCAAATAGAAGAATGTAAGGGTTTTCCAAATCGGCAATCATTTTGTCAGAATCGGTTACAAAGTAAGGGCTCAAGTAACCGCGGTCAAATTGCATACCCTCAACAACGTCTACATAAGTGTCAGTTCCTTTGGCTTCTTCAACAGTGATCACACCTTCTTTACCAACTTTATCGAAAGCTTCTGAAATAAGTTCACCAATTGTTTCATCGTTGTTGGCTGAAATGGAAGCAATTTGTCTGATCTTTTCTGAAGAGTTGCCTACTTTTTTGGCTTGTTTTTCTAAATCAGCTACAATAGCTTCTACGGCCTTATCAATGCCGCGCTTGAGGTCCATTGGATTGGCTCCAGCAGCAACATTTTTGAGTCCTTCTTTTACAATAGCCTGAGCTAAAACGGTTGCCGTAGTGGTACCATCTCCTGCTAGATCATTTGTTTTTGAAGCGACCTCTTTGACCATTTGTGCGCCCATGTTTTCTAGGGCATCTTCTAATTCTACCTCTTTAGCAACAGAAACTCCGTCTTTAGTGACTTGAGGAGCGCCAAAGCTTTTGCTGATGATAACATTGCGACCTTTGGGACCGAGTGTAACTTTTACAGCATTCGCTAGTGCATCCACACCACGTTTTAAGCCGTCTCGTGCATCTATATCAAATTTAATGTCTTTTGCCATTTTATTTATTTTATATTATACAATTGCGAGGATATCACTCTCTCGCATGATTAGATAATCTTGACCTTCAAGCTTAAGTTCTGTACCAGCATATTTACCATACAATACAGTATCTCCTTTACTCACGGTCATTTTTTCGTCTTTAGTGCCATTGCCAACAGCAACAACTTTTCCTTTTTGGGGTTTTTCTTTGGCATTATCAGGGATGATAATTCCAGAAGCGGTTTTGGTTTCTGCAGCCATCGGTTCGATAAGAACCCTATCTGCTAAAGGTTTGATTTTTAAAGCCATATCAAAATTAATTTAATGTTTTAATGATTAATGTTTTTCTAAAATTGTGCCATTTTATACAAACTGACAAACTTGCAGTCATAAAAAATGTCAACTAAATGTTGACATTTTTAAAGTTTTATTATGGTCGGCTATTCAGTAGCGTCTTTTAATGGAATTTCTTCGGCAGCAGCTTCAGGTGCCGGTGCTGTTGTATTGCTATCTAGATCCAATGCTTTAGACTCAAGATTTGAATCAGAGCCTCCGATGGCTACATTAGAGAGCAGTATAAGCGCCAATAAGAGTATGGCAAGAGCCCAAGTACTTTTGTCTAAAAAATCAGTCGTTTTTTTGACCCCACCAAGTTGCTGAGCACCGCCGCCACCAAAAGAAGAGGAGAGTCCACCACCTTTCGGATTTTGAACCATTATTACTACCACCAACAAAAAGGCCACAATGACAATTAATACTAAGAATATTGAAAACGTACTCATGAGTTTTTATTTTTTTCTTGTAATTTTTTTATTGCTTTGATTTGGTCTGCAAATAAACTACTTTTTTCTGGATATTTCAAACTTAAAATCTTGTAGGATTGAAGGGCTTTTTCATAGTTTTTTTGTTCGAGGTAAATTCTGGCTAGGGTTTCGGTCATCAGGGTTTCCGATTCAACTATCGCCTTTTCGGCCAAATTCTCGATAGGCTCCAAAGTTTTCGAGGGTTTAATTTTTGGACTTTTTTCGATAAAGGCATCGATAAGTTCTTGTTTTGTTTGCGGTTTTTTCATCGTTTCCTCTCCAACATCTTTAGATCTATCAATAGGAGAAATATTGGTAAGCTGAAGCCATTTTGAAAAAGAATAAGTTTCTCCTTTTTTAAACTCAAGAGGGGTTCCTATGTTCAGAACCGTTCCAGTGGGATCGCTTTGATTTTCAATTTTCGTGGATGCGATTTTTGTTATTGGTGGATTTGAAATGTCTTCAAAAGCCGTCACTGAAATGGTTTTTAAGCCTTCGTGATTGTCCTTTATTTGCTCCGAAATCGTATTTTGCAAAAATACCTCAGAGGTAATAAAATCAAATAAAATGCTGCGATCTGAAGTATAGGCGGCCGTTATTTTTAAGTTTTTATTGTATTTAAAGCTTTCTTCATTTTTAAGTCCTTTTAGGTGGAGAGCTCTGGCCGCTTGGAAGTAAGGGAATTCATTTACAATAGAAAACAAAGCCGCAGTTTGCGCTGGGTTCAGCTTTGAAGGGGCGGCTAATAAACTTGAAAAATCAGTCCTATTCATATTACCAGTTGGCTAATGAGGCGTTGATGATGTCCTGCGTAATGCGGTCATAAATTTCTTTGATCGCTGTTGTTTTTTGAGAACCAATGAGTTGGGCGCTTCCTGCATAATCATAAAAAAAAGAAAATCGTTTTTCAAAATCTGATTCCTCATCATTTTTATTATAAAACCGAACATTTACGCTTATGGTGAGTCGGTTTTGATCTGCGGTATTGTTTGCAGTTGCTGTTGTGGGAGAAATACGGTATTCAACAATTTCCCCTTCGTAGATGAGGTCTCCATTGGATTTCACCAACGATAAATTGGTTTGGTTCAATATAATGTCTTGCAAGGCCAGAGTAAAGTCCCGTTCGATCCCAGGTTCGATCAAGTCTGCCGAATTTTGGAAATAATTCACTTGAAATGTTTTAGTGTCAGCACTGATTGAAATTCCAGTAAATGAATACGATCCACAACCCAAAATCAGTAGCGATACCACGGCAAAAAACATTTTTCTGTAAGGGTTACAAATCATATTGCTTAATTTTTCGGTAAAGGGTTCGCTCAGAAATCCCGAGTTCATCCGCAGCCAGTTTACGCTTGCCGTTGTGCCTTTCCAAAGATTTTTTAATGAGTTCCAATTCTTTATCGTGTAAAGATAAGGTTTCTTCTTCTTCCTCGATATCCTCGATGAAATCATAGTTTTCATTAGAGTTTACAATTTCTATGGTTTCATTTTGGGAGCTTGTTTCAGAAAGCGCTAAAACTTGACTGTTATTTTCTGCAACATTACTACTAGGGTCTTTGTAAATTTTTTGGATCAGTTGTTCGTTTTTTTCCTGGACATCTTTGAAGTTGTCATTTTCCATCAATTCTAGTGTCAGCTTTTTCAAGTCATTCAAATCACTTTTCATATCAAAAAGGACTTTGTATAAAATCTCTCTCTCCGTACTAAAATCGTTGTTCGTTTTTTTCTTATCAACAATTGCTGGTAGTTGAATTCCCATGTCTGGCAGATAGCTTTTGAGGGCTGCAGCATTAATCTCCCTTTTGGACTCCAGTACAGAAATTTGTTCCGCTACATTTCTGAGTTGACGTATGTTTCCAGTCCAGCGGTATTTTTGAAGCAAATGAACGGCTTCCTCGTTTAGTCTGATGGTTGGCATCTTATATTTAAGCGCAAAATCACTAGAGAATTTTCTGAACAACAAATGAATATCTTGTTTTCTTTTACGAAGGGCAGGAATCGGGATTTCAATGGTACTCAAGCGATAGTACAAATCTTCTCTAAATTTTTCTTTATTAATGGCTTCAAACATCTTAATATTGGTAGCCGCTACAATGCGAACATTGGTTTTTTGAACCTTGCTAGAGCCGACCTTAATAAATTCCCCATTTTCAAGAACACGTAGCAAGCGAACTTGAGTCGTCAAAGGCAATTCCCCAACTTCATCTAAAAAAATGGTCCCACCATCGGCGACTTCAAAATAACCAGAGCGTGTTTGTGTAGCTCCTGTGAAGGCACCTTTTTCATGCCCAAATAGTTCGCTATCAATTGTACCTTCTGGAATCGCACCACAATTTACAGCAATATACTTCGCGTGTTTTCTATGTGATAACTGGTGTATGATTTTAGGCATTACTTCCTTTCCGACACCACTTTCACCTGTAATAAGTACAGAAATATCCGTTGGTGCGACTTGTATTGCTTTTTCTATAGCGCGATTCAAGCCTGTATCGTTTCCTATAATTCCAAAACGTTGTTTGATGGATTGAATAGTTTCCATAATCTAATTATTTTTTGAGTAACCAAGTGCGACTCCTTTGAGTGTGGCACTTGTGCAGTTTTCAATTTTAACCATAACGAAATCGCCTATCTTGTACTGCTCTTTTGGAAAAACAACGGTACTGTTTTGCGGGTTTCGGCCTGCCCATTCTGCGTCTGATTTTTTGGAAGTTTTTTCAATTAGCACTTCGGTAACTTGACCTAGAAAATCTTGACTTCGCTCAAGACTGTGTTTTTGTTGAAGCGCTACAACTTCTTGAAGACGAAGTTTCTTAGTTGCTTCTGGAATGTCATCTTCTAACTTTCTTGCCGCCAAGGTGCCAGGACGCTCAGAATAAGAAAACATATAACCAAAACTGTATTTAACATACTGCATTAAACTTAAAGTGTCTTGATGGTCTTGTTCTGTTTCACTGGGAAAGCCACAAATCAGGTCGTGAGAAATAGAACAGTCAGGCAGATACTTTTTTATGTTATCAATCAGCTCAAAATAATCTTCCCGAGTATGTTGTCGGTTCATGGCTTTCAAAATCCGGTCGCTTCCGCTTTGTACTGGCAAGTGAATGTAATTGCAAATATTTTCATGTTTAGCCATCGTTTTGATGACACTAATGGACATGTCTTGTGGGTTTGATGTTGAAAAACGAAATCGCATTTTTGGATGTGCACTGGCACATAATTCAAGAAGTTTAGCAAAATCAGTCGCTGTTGCTTTTTGTATTTCTGAAGCCTTTTTAAAATCTTTTTTTAGCCCCCCTCCATACCAAAGGTAGCTGTCCACATTTTGACCTAAAAGGGTCACTTCTTTGTACCCTTTTTTGTGCAAATCATTGATTTCAAAAAGGATACTTTGTGGATCTCGGCTGCGTTCACGTCCCCTGGTAAATGGAACTACGCAAAAAGTACACATATTGTCACAACCACGGGTGATGGAAACAAAAGCAGTGACCCCATTGGAGTTTAACCTAACTGGAGCGACATCGCCATAGGTTTCTTCCTTTGAGAGAATTACATTGACAGCACTTTGTCCATCCTCCACTTCTGCTACAAGGTTGGGTAGGTCTTTGTAGGCATCGGGTCCAACCACCAAATCTACAATCTTTTCTTCTTCTAAGAACTTACTTTTAAGGCGTTCTGCCATACAGCCCAATACCCCAACTTTCATTTTTGGATTTGTGCGTTTGACCGCGTTGTATTTTTCAAGGCGTTTGCGAACGGTTTGTTCTGCTTTATCACGAATTGAGCAAGTATTGACAAGTACGAGGTCGGCATCCTCTAATTTAGAGGTGGTGTTAAAACCCTCCTTTAGCAAAATAGATGCTACAATCTCACTGTCGCTAAAATTCATTTGACAACCATAACTTTCTATGAATAACTTTTTAGTGTTTTCAACTTTTGGTGCCAAAGCTAACGAAGTACCTTGTTTTGATTCGTTGATAATTTTCTCCATGCTTTTGTTTTGCATTGCTTCTTGCGAAAGCTGTTTGCAAAGATACATTATTTTAAATATTATGACAAAGTGTCAGGTTTAAAAATTCTGTTTTTTTAATTTTTTTGTGAAAATGCCTTGTTAATTTGCCTTATGTGTCTACTGAATTTGAGTACTGAGGGTCTTTTTTTAAGCTGTTTTGTTCAAACCCATGTTTATATTATTTACAAAAAACAATTGGAATTTCATAATATAAAAAACCCATTTAATATATTGGTTATCATTATTTTGTGAAATTTTTTAAGCTGCGTTTTTAGGTCTATTTTCCCTTAGAAATTTGAATTTTAGGAAAAATTTAAAAACTACAATAGAAAAAATCATCTACATTTGTTCCCTTAAGAAATCAAGCTATGGCCAAAAACCTTGTCATTGTCGAGTCGCCTGCAAAGGCCAAAACAATTGAAAAATTTTTAGGAAAAGATTTTAAAGTTGCCTCTAGTTTTGGGCATATTGCTGACCTCCCCTCCAAGGAGCTGGGGGTCGATGTTGATGGAGACTTTTCTCCAAAATATGAAATAACAAAAGACAAAAAAACCGTTGTCAAAAATTTAAAAGATCTGGCTAAAAAGGCAGAAATGGTTTGGCTGGCAAGTGATGAAGACCGGGAAGGAGAAGCCATCGCATGGCATTTAGCCGAGACCCTAAAGCTAGACCAATCCAAAACCAAGCGTATTGTCTTTCATGAAATTACTAAAACTGCGATTGACAAAGCTGTTAAAAACCCACGCGCTATTGACTACGATTTGGTAGATGCCCAACAAGCTCGCCGTGTATTGGATCGTATTGTAGGCTATGAGTTGTCTCCTGTGCTTTGGAGAAAAGTCAAGGGTGGACTTTCTGCTGGCCGTGTTCAGTCCGTATCTGTGCGCTTGATTGTAGAACGAGAGCGAGAGATTAAAGCTTTTATACCCGTAGCAAATTACAAGATAGAGGCGCGTTTTACAACTTCCAGTGGCCAGGTATTCAAGGCAAAACTCCCCAAAGGGTTCAATTCAAAAGCTGAGGCCAAATCGTTTTTAGAAAAAAATGTCAATGCAGAATTTTCTGTAACCGCCTTAGAGAAAAAGCCTGCAAAAAAATCACCAGCACCACCATTTACAACCTCAACCTTACAGCAAGAAGCTGCTAGGAAACTATATTTTTCGGTCAGTAAAACCATGAATATGGCACAGCGCCTATATGAGGCAGGACTTATCACTTACATGCGGACAGACAGCGTGAACTTATCCCAGGAAGCAAGAACTTCAGCTGCCCAAGAAATCGCTTCTGCTTTTGGAGATATTTACAGCAAACCAAGAAATTTCAAAGGTAAATCCAAAGGGGCTCAAGAAGCACATGAGGCGATAAGACCCACTAATTTTTCTACTCATTCTGTTGATGTAGAACGTGACCAAGCAAGATTGTATGAGTTGATTTGGAAACGCGCCATTGCATCTCAAATGAGTGATGCAAAACTGGAGCGCACCAATGTTAAAATCACAACACCACAACACGAAAAGGGCTTTACAGCTAATGGTGAGGTGATTACTTTTGATGGGTTTTTAAAAGTCTATTTGGAAGGAACAGACGATGAAAGTACGGAGCAAGATGGGATGCTGCCTGCCATGCAAATGCATGAACCTTTAACAAATAATTCAATTGTAGCTACTGAACGATTTTCAAGGCCCCCTTACCGCTTTACAGAAGCATCTTTGGTTAAGAAATTAGAAGAATTGGGTATCGGACGTCCTTCTACTTATGCCCCTACAATTTCAACGATTCAAAACAGAAATTATGTCGAGAAAGGAACTGTTGAAGGGCAGGAACGTTCATATAATGTGTTGACATTAAGCGCCAACAATTTAACAGAAACAAAACAAACCGAAAAATTTGGTTCAGACAAAGGGAAGCTGGTACCTACAGACATCGGAATGATTGTAACAGACTTTTTAGTCAATCATTTTGAAGTGATTTTGGATTACAACTTTACGGCTAAAGTCGAAGCCGACTTTGATGCCATTGCTACTGGTAAAGCAGACTGGACTAAAATGATGAAACGCTTCTACGAATCTTTTCACCCAAGGGTAGAAGATGTACGTCAAAATGCCAATAGAGAATCTGGAGAACGTATTTTAGGGAAGGATCCATCCACAGGACGTCAGATTAGCGTGCGTTTGGGGAAATTTGGCCCTATGGCTCAAATTGGAACCATGGACGATGAAGAAAAACAAGTTTTTGCCAGTGTCCCATCCAATCTACAATTGAGCTCCATAACCTTTGAGCAAGTCTTAGACTTATTCAAATTACCCAAAGATTTAGGGGTTTATGAAGGGGAAGATGTTTTGGTTAACAACGGTCGTTTTGGACCCTATGTGAAATACGGCAATAAATTTATTTCAATCCCTAAAGGCTTAGACCCTTTGAGTGTAGAGATGGATCAAGCCATTGAAATTATCAAAGATAAAGCCAAAGCAGATGCTCCTATATATGAATATGAAGGCTTGCCTGTTCAGAAGGGTAAAGGTCGTTTTGGCCCCTTTATAAAGTGGAACAATTTTTTTATCAATGTCAACAGGAAATACGACTGGGACAATCTATCCTCAGAGGATATTGAAACATTGATTAAAGATAAAATTCAAAAAGAAATTGATAAAATTGTTCACGATTGGGTTGAAGAAGGAATTCGTGTTGAAAAAGCCCGTTGGGGAAGACATAACATCATTAAGGGTAAAATAAAAGTTGAACTTCCAAAAACAGTAGATGCTACAAAACTCACTTTGGAAGAAGTCAAATCAATTATTGAAACAAAGGCGCCAAAAAAAGCCGTTAAGAAGCGTTCAAAAAAGAAAAAATAAAATGAATTATAGTTTACTTTCCCCAGTTTCCGACCGTTTAGTTGAAGCTGTAAAGGTATCTCATTTTCAAACTTTAGGCAGAAAATTAAAGCTTCATACCTCTGAAATTTCCCCTGACTTGAAAGACGTTGATATTGCAATTGTGGGCGTCTTAGAATCTAGAAATTCTAATGACCATGTTGAGCAATCTTTAAATCTGACAGAAATTCGCCAATCATTGTACGGCTTATTTCCTGGAAATTGGACAGCTCAAATTGCAGACTTAGGGGATATTTTGATGGGTGCAGACATTGAAGACACCTATTTTGCCCTTACCGATACTGTTGCGGCCCTTCTCAAACAAAAGATCATTCCAATAATCATTGGAGGCAGCCAAGACCTTACCTATGCGCATTACCGTGCCTATGATAATATCAAACCGATGATTAATGTTGTCAACGTCGATAAAAGTTTTGATTTAGGCGATTCTTCAAATCCAATTTCCAATCACAACTACGTCGGTAAAGTTATCTTAGAAAAGCCTTATAATTTGTTTAATTACACGGTCTTGGGATTTCAAACCTATTTCAATTCGCAAGAAGAGATCGATTTGATGGAAAAATTATTTTTTGAATACCATCGCCTTGGCGCATTAAATCAGGATATAAAAACAGTTGAACCTGCCATGCGGGATGCAGACTTGATTTCTGTAGATCTTAATGCTGTTAAATCTTCGGAGGTTAGTCTTAAACAAAAATTCTCCCCAAATGGTTTTGATGGCCGTGAAATTTGCGCAATTTCAAGGTATGCTGGAATTAGCAATAATGTCTCTTCTTTTGGGATTTATGAATACAAGCCTTCTTCAGATGACGAAGCCACAACGATGTTAATTTCCCAAATGATTTGGTATTTTATCGAAGGTTTTAATTGCAGAGTCAAGGACGATAATTTTCAGAATCCAGATGAATTTAATAAATATACTGTTTTAGTACAAGCTCAAGAATTGGTTTTTTATAAGAGCCTCAAAACGGGTCGTTGGTGGGTAGAAATTCCATTTTTATCAGTTTCACACACTAAAAAAAGTAAACATACGTTATTAGCGTGTATGCAAAGTGACTATGACACAGCTATACAAGGGCATATTCCTGAAAGTTGGTATAAAGCATACAAAAAATATTGAATAAACTAGTTTAAGGTTTATTTAAGAATATTAAACTAAAAAAAGTTGTAATTTTAAAATTATATAGATAAGTTTACGAACTCTAAATAAGTAGGGTATAGTGCCTCTAAATATAAACTATGAAGAAAATTGTATTTTTAGTATTAGCGTTGGTTCTTGTTGTTGGTTGCGGAAGTAAAGACAAAGGCGAGCTCATAGGGGCCAAAGGAAAGCGCTGGCACCCAGAAAAACCATACGGAATGAGTCTTATTCCAGGAGGTGCTTTTATTATGGGGAAATCCGATGATGACATTGTTGACGTTCAAGATGCGCCGACGCGTACAGTAACAGTTAGGTCCTTTTATATGGATGAAACTGAAATTACCAACAGCGAATACAGACAATTTGTGGAATGGGTTAGAGACTCTATTATCAGAAAGAATTTGGCCGAGATGGCTGACCTTGAAGGAAAAACTTCCGAGGACGATGGTATTGGTGAATACGCCTATGCAGATTCTGGAGACCCTGAAGATCTTTCCCCTTACGAACGCTACATGCTAGACACTTATGGCGACGAGCGCCGAAAAATAAACAGAGACATTGATCTTATTTTTGACACAGAAGATTATCCGGATGAATTGTATGCTGAAGTTATGGACGGTATGTATCTACCACCTGATGAATGGTACAATGGTAATCGCGCCTGGGACGTAAGTTTGTTTAAGTTTAAATACACAGATCTCGACATTGAGCTCGCTGCCGAATATTCGGATTACATCATTAGTGGCGACATGAGAAGAAGCGATTTCGTGACTCAATACGATGTTAATGTTTACCCCGATACAACGGTTTGGATAAAGGATTTTGAATATGCTTATAACGTGCCAATGCACAATGATTATTTTTGGCATGAAGCCTATGGAAATTACCCCGTTGTTGGTGTCACTTGGGAACAAGCAAAGGCTTTTTGTCAATGGAGAACTATGTATAAAAATAGCTACCAAAAATCAAAGAAAAAACAAAATGTCAATGGATTTAGATTGCCTTCTGAAGCAGAGTGGGAGTATGCTGCACGTGGTGGTCTACAAAGTGCAACATTTCCTTGGGGTGGACCATATGCCAAAAACGACCGTGGCTGTTTCTTAGCAAACTTCAAACCCCTGAGAGGTAATTATGCAGCAGACCAAGCACTTTATACTGTTGAGGCAGATGCTTATGAGCCCAATGATTACAATTTATTTAATATGGCTGGCAATGTATCTGAGTGGATTAACTCTTCATACGATCAGACTTCTTATCAATACTCAGCAAGCTTTAACCCAAGCGTAGACAAAAAAGGTGATCCTAGAAAGGTGATTCGAGGTGGATCTTGGAAAGATGTCGCCTATTTTATACAGGTTAGTACAAGAGATTATGAGCACGCAGACTCTGCGAGAAGTTTTATTGGCTTCAGAACAGTTCAGGATTATTTAGGGGCTGATGCGACTGCAAATGCAGCAACAAACTAGAGAAATTAACTAAAAATTAAATTTAAAGACTATTAACATGGCAAAAGAAGGTAATATTACTATCACAAATATGGTCTACGGACTCGGTGCAGCAATCGTAATTGTAGGGGCACTTTTTAAAATTCAACACTGGCCTTTTGGTTCTGAAATCCTTACAATTGGAATGATTGTAGAAGCAGGGGTGTTTACCTATTCCGCATTTGAAAGAGTGAAAGGAGATTTGGATTGGTCTTTGGTTTACCCAGAGCTGTCAGGCGGATCTTCGTCTAAGGGAGGCAAAAAAGAATCACCAGAAGGGATTTTAACTAAAAAGTTAGATGCACTTCTCAAAGAGGCTAATATTGATGGGGCTCTTGTGAAAAGTTTGGGCGATAATATAAAAAATTTAAATGCTACAGCGGCTTCAATGGATGGATCTGCAGGTGCTACCAATCGATACAATGATGAAATGGCTAAGGCAACAGCACAAATGGAATCCATTAACAATCTTTATAAAGCACAATTGGACAGCGCAGCCAAACAAGCTGAGATCAATGCTGAATCTATTGAAAATGCGACCAAGCTTAAGGAACAAATGGAATCTCTTGCTTCTAATTTATCATCTTTGAATGGTGTTTATGGCGGCATGTTATCAGCAATGAACAAGAAAAGCTAATTAGTTTTTAAAACTAATCGTTTTAAACTTTAAAAACTAAAAATTATGGCAGGAGGAAAAGTATCTGCAAGACAGAAAATGATTAACTTGATGTATTTGGTATTTATCGCAATGATGGCCATGAATATGTCAAAAGAGGTATTGTCCGCATTTGGGCTAATGGAGGCAAAATTTGCGGAATCTAACGCTACCACTTCAGAATCCAATGAGGCACTTTTGGCCGATCTTATCACAAAGGGAGATGAAAAACCAGAGGAGTTTGCAGTTGCGGCCAACAAAGCACAACAAATAAATATCATCTCAGATGAATTTTATAAATTCATTGAAACTTTAAAAATTGATCTTTTAAAAGCAGGTAACTACAGCATTGATCCCAAAACAGGGAAACTGCCATTTGAAGCCATGGACAAAACAGACATTTTGGATCAAATGTGGTTTACAGGAGATCGCCTTACAAAAGTTGGTGCCAATGTCATGGAGAAGATTGAAAAATATAAAACTGATATTAGAGAAGTTCTAGGGACAGATGTAAAATACAAAAAAGCCTTAGAATCTTTCAATAATAGGTTCAATACAGATAAAGTAAAAAGAGCTAAAGATGGTGCAAAAGTTGATTGGTTAGATTATAACTACAAAGGATTTCCAGCCATTGCCTCCTACACCAAACTAACAGCTCTGCAAAATGACGTAAAAGTTACCGAAGCGAGTATGTTTAATTTATTTTTAGGAAATACATTGACAGAAGCGGTTACGCTCAAAAATTACCAAGCCATTGTATTGGCCGATAAATCTGCCTTTTTTGCTGGAGAAAAATTCCAAGGAAAAGTTGTCCTTGGTAAATATGCAAATGTCACCCCCACTAAACTAGTCGTTCAAGGGCAAGAGATTAACATTGCCAGTGCCATTGACTCCACTGGAGCAGCAACTTTAAATTTCAATGTTGGTAATATAGGTGAGAAAATAATTAATGGGCAGTTTACATTCTTGGAAGATGGAAAGCCCCTCGAAATTCCCATTCTTGGTAATTATGTGGTGGTTCCTAGACCCAAAGAAGCTTCTGTTGCAGCCGATAAAATGAATGTATTGTATAGAGGTTTAGAAAACCCAATGACGATTTCTTTTGCAGGTGTCTCAGACAACAATGTCTCTGTCTCCGCTCCTGGTCTGAGAAAGGCGGGTGCTCAAGGTAAATACATTATCAATCCGCCATCAGGAAGTCAGAATTTGATTGTTTCTGTTGTTGCAACTTTGGACGATGGGACAAAAGTTAATTCAAAAAAATCTTTTAGGATCAAAAATATTCCAAACCCAGTTGGTAAAATCGCAGGTAAAAGTGGTTCAATAAAATTAAATAAACGAGATGTCACAACGTCACGTCTATTGGCTGATTTTGGAGACTTTGTTTACGATTTAAATCCTACTGTATCTGCATTTGATCTTACGGTTTTAGGTGAGACCATTACGGTTTCAGGAAACCGTCTAAACCCAGCAGCAAAAGCCCTTATCAACAATGCACCAAGACGCTCTTTGGTTATCATTGACAACATTAAAGTTAGAGTTAAAGGGGTAAGTGGAGTTGAAATCCCTCCTGCAGCGGCTGTAACAATAAAACTAACAAACTAAAATTATGAAACGTCTCCTCTTGTTTTTGTTTTTTATGCCTTTGGTTACTTTTAGCCAGACCAATATTTTGAACGCTAAGTCTCCTGAAGAAATTGGATTAATACCCATAGACGATGAATTGTATGCTTCTCAGGAACCATTAGATTATGGCTTTATCAGCGAAAAAGACGTTTTATTTTCAAAAACAATTTGGGAAGAAATAAATTTAGATGAAAGAGTAAATTTCCCTTTATACTTCCCTATTGATACACTTGTTGTGGGCAATGAAAGAAGACCTCTTATTCACTACTTGCTCAACGCTGCTATGGAGGGTGACTACCCAATCTATAAAAAAGACAATTTTAAAGATTTGCTTTCCGTTGAAGATTTAGACAAAAGACAACGGTATCGCATCATACGCGCCGGAACAGATGAAAATATCGGTTTAGAAAGAATTATAAATGAGTCAGGTAATAAAGAAGACTTCTTAGTGCAAAGAGGCATCGACGTTGGAGAATATGCGACTATGGACGAATCTCTACTCAATGACGATGATTACAACGATTATGAGTCGCGCATGGAGGAATTGATTTTTGAAAACAATCTGCTTTCCGAAGACGAGTACTCAGAAGAAGTGTTTAGTTATGCCGATGTTGTTAAGTACAGAATCAAAGGCGTCTGGTATTTTGACAAAAGACAATCTGACCTAAGATACAGACCGATTGCGATTGCTCCTGTTGTTATTACGCCACGGTCTAAGGCCAATATGAAAGAGTTTTCAGATCCCAATATGAAACCAGATTATGTTGAATTGTTCTGGATATTTTACCCCGATGCAAGGTTTACATTACACAACGCAAAGGCCTTCAATAATAAGAATACTTCTAAGCCTGTGAGTTATGATCATTTGATTAATTCTAGGCATTTCTCAGGGTACATTTATAAAGAAGACAATGTTTATCAAGATAGAGGCGTTAAAGATTATATCTCAGACAATGCCCTGATGCAGTTGTTAGAATCTCAACGTATTAAAGAGAAAATCAGAAATCTTGAGCAAGACATGTGGAGTTATTAAATTTCACTTCAAATTAACAAAACGCTTCCCTTGTCGAGAAGCGTTTTTTTTTATCATAAATTTGTCAAATGAAATTCGATTACCTCATTGTGGGAACAGGCCTTGCTGGGCTTATGCTTTGCGAAACTCTGCGCAAAAGAGGTAAATCTTTTAAAGTTGTAAGCAACACCTCCCAACAAGCCTCGATTGTTGCCAGTGGGTTATACAACCCAGTCGTTCTCAAGCGCTTTAATAAAGCTTGGAATGCCAATACGCAACTACCACTGGCACTATCGGCCTATAAAGATTTAGAAAAATTTCTACGGATAAAAGTCGATCATCAGCTTCCGATTTATAGGGTTTTTCATGCAGTCGAGGAACAGAACAATTGGTTTTTGGCATGTGATAAGCCAGATTTACAACCCTTCTTAATTCCTAAAGTCATAAACAATGACAATACCAACATTAACGCCCCTTTTGGATTTGGTGAAGTAAGGCAGACAGGTCGGGTCGATACAAAGTTACTTTTAGAATCCTACGTTTCCAGCTTAAAATCGATGGGTTTGTATTTAGAAGAAACATTTAATTACAAAGCTTTAGACCTTCAAATGGGCGTTAATTATAAAGGCTTTTTTGCAAAACAGCTTATTTTTGCAGAAGGGTTTGGATTGAAGCAGAATCCCTTTTTTAACAAACTTCCACTTGAAGGCACCAAAGGAGAACTACTCCTAATCCATGCCCCAGAACTAAAGTCTGAAGTCATATTAAAATCCAGTGTGTTTGTGATTCCGATCGGATCGGATAAATACCTTGTTGGCTCTACCTATGCTTGGAAAGATTATTCCAATACGCCTACTGAATCTGCTAGAACTTCACTTAGAAATAAACTTCAAAAGCTGCTCAACTGTTCTTTTGAAATTCTGCAACAGCGGGCTGGGATTCGCCCAACGGTTATAGACCGCCGCCCTTTGGTTGGCCAACACAGAGTCCATAAAAATCTATACATCCTAAATGGTCTGGGAAGCCGTGGTGTTCTTGTGGCCCCAACTGTTGCTAAAAATCTTATTGATTTTATAGAAAAGGGATTGGCTCTACCAAAAGATATCGACATCAATCGCTTTACCACTTAGAGTTCTCTGCCATCTTAGGATCATAATTCATAAATAAATTAATCCAAATATTTCTTGAGAGGCGCATGATGACTGGCATAAAACATACCAATATAATTACAATGGCTGCAAAGCTCATTTTTAAAGAATGTTCCAAAAAAAGATGGGTTATGATAAAAGCAGCGACCGAAAACGCGATTCCAACACCATAACTGACATACATAGAGCCATAAAAAAAAGAGGGTTCAATTTTATATTTTGTAGCACAATGTCTACAGCGTTCATGCATTTTTAAGGTGTCATAAAGGCGGTAAGGGTTTTTAATTATATACATGGACTCCTTATGGCACTTAGGACATACTCCAAATAATATAGAATAGATTTTTGACCCTTTTTTTAACATATATAATTGGTTACTTTTGCAGTGATTCAAAATTACGAAATTGCCTTTAAATCAGTTCTCAAAATAATCAAATGTTAAACGTTCATCAACTCAATATTGCATTTCAAGGGGAAGACCTCTTTGACAATGTGTCTTTCCGTTTACAGTCTGGAAATCGGATCGGATTAATTGGTAAAAATGGCGCTGGTAAATCGACTTTACTCAAAATCATTGCTGGTGAACTGGAATATAATTCTGGTCAGATTAGTTTTGAAAAAAAAGATTTGAACATCGGATTCTTAAAACAGGACATTGACTTTGCTTACGGACGTACAATTCTAGAGGAAGCTTATGAAGCTTTTTCAGAAATTAAAGCGATGGAGCGTCAATTGGAGGAGATTAACGTTCAACTTGCCGAGCGCACCGATTATGACAGTAAAGCCTACCACAACCTTATGGTAGATTTAAACGAAGTCCAGCAGCAGTATGAGATCTTAGGTGGCTATAATTATCAAGGAGAAACAGAAAAAATCTTGATAGGCTTAGGGTTTAATAGAGAAGACTTTGGCAAACTCACCGACACTTTTTCTGGGGGGTGGCGCATGCGCATTGAATTGGCTAAACTCTTATTGCAACAAAACGATATTTTACTCTTAGATGAACCCACCAACCACTTGGATATTGAATCCATCATTTGGTTGGAACAATTCTTAAAAAATTACAGTGGGGCTGTTGTTATCGTTTCACATGATAAAATGTTTTTAAATCATGTGACCAATCGTACCATTGAAATTGTATTGGGCCAAATTTATGATATGCCCAAGCCCTATTCGCAATATTTAAAGCTCCGTGCCGAACAAAAAGCATTGCAAATAGCGGCACAAAAAAATCAACAAAAGCAAATTGAGCACACTGAAAAGTTGATTGAAAAATTTAGGGCTAAAGCCTCCAAAGCCACCATGGCGCAGTCCCTAATAAAAAAATTAGATAAAATTGAGCGTATTCGCGTCGATGAAGATGACAATACTGTGATGAGTGTGCGTTTTCCTATCTCTGTCAATCCAGGAAAAGTTGTTTTGGAAACTCAAAGCGTATCAAAGTCGTATGGAGATTTAGAGGTTTTAAAAAATATTGATTTTACATTAGAGAGGGGTCAAAAAATTGCCTTTGTTGGTCAAAATGGTCAAGGCAAGTCAACCTTGGCAAAAATATTAGTCGGAGAATTATCTGCTGGTGGTAGCGTCAAATTAGGTCATAATGTGCAGTTGGGGTATTTTGCACAAAACCAAGCCGAGTATCTAGATGGTAAAAAAACAGTTCTCAATACCATGATTGATGCGGCTAATGAAACTAACCGCTCTAAAGTACGTGATATTCTTGGTTCTTTTTTGTTTAGGGGGGAAGCGGTCGATAAGTACGTAAGTGTATTATCTGGAGGCGAACGCAACCGTTTGGCCTTGGCCAAGCTGTTACTCCAGCCCCTTAATGTTTTGGTCATGGATGAGCCCACCAACCATTTAGACATTCAATCTAAAAATGTACTAAAATCAGCCTTGCAAAACTTCGAAGGTACCTTGATTTTAGTTTCTCACGACCGAGAATTTTTACAAGGACTTAACGATGTGGTTTACGAATTTAAAGATCGTAAAATCAAACCCTATTTGGGAGATATTGATTTCTATTTAGAGCAGCGTCAATTGCAAAATTTAAGAGATGCTGAACGGCGTACGCCGGAAAAAATAACTCAAAAAACGAGTGATAATAAACGCTCTTATGAGTCTCAAAAAAAATTAAAATCTCTTCAAAACCGCTTGAGTAAGCATGAGGCCGCTATCTCGGCTTTAGAAAGGGAAATTAAAGCCATTGATTTAGAATTAGAGATCAACTATGAGGCTACCGTGGCGACGTCTAACTTTTTTGACACTTATCAAGCCAAAAAAGCGGAACTAGAAGGCTTGATGCAGCAGTGGGAAATCCTTACTGAAACCATAGAAAACCACAATTAATGGAAGAATATTTTTACCAATGTCCCTATTGTTGGGAATCTGTTTCTATTTTAGTGGATGTCTCACAATCCCATCAAAATTACATTGAAGATTGCGAAGTTTGTTGTAATCCCATTGAATTTAAAATCCAGTGTTCCGCACAAACCATCCTACATTTTGAAGCCCAAAACATCGAACAATAATACGGTAATTCAATAATTTTTCTTTTTAAATAGGAAAAAGGTTGTATATTTGTCTTCCTATATCGCGGGATAGAGCAGTAGGTAGCTCGTCGGGCTCATAACCCGAAGGT
>CAJWDI010000011.1:0-31167 GCA_913031185.1 uncultured Flavobacteriaceae bacterium
ACGCGTTGACAGATTAGCAATCTGCTCCATTACCACTCTGGCACCTCTCCTATTTATAATGAACTTGTGCAATAAAATTGCGGATGCAAATGTACCTTTTCATTGGCAAGAACGCAAACAATTTATTTAATTTTTTAATTCCTAAAATAGCATCATTCAGGATATTCAATACGAAGGTGGTACATGTTTGCCAACTTGTGCTTTAAAACTTTTTTTATGGACTCAATTTCTTTGAAGGTAATGTTTGCATTTAAAAATTGATTGGCATCCATTTGAATGCCTATGATCGCATCTACAAACGAATTAATTTTTGTGGATGTTGGATCTTTTAAACTCTTTGAGGCGGCCTCCACACTATCACACATCATTAAAATAGCTGTTTCTTTACTAAAAGGTTTGGGACCATTATATTTGAAACCTGAGGGGTCAAATTCTGAACTTAATTCCATTTGTTTATTGTAAAAATAACGTACTGTACTTGTACCATGGTGGGTTCTGATAAACTCTACCACACGGTCTGGTAATTTATATTTCTTAGCGATTTCAATCCCGTTAATGACATGGTCTATGATAATTTTGGCACTTTCTTTTGGTGATAGTTCGTCGTGTGGATTTGTCCCGGTGGATTGATTTTCAGTAAAATAGGTGGGGTTGGCCATTTTACCAATGTCATGGTACAAAGCACCAACACGAATCAACATGGCATTGGCGCCAATTTCATTGGCACAAGCCTCAGCCAAGTTTGCCACATTTAAAGAATGGTGAAAAGTACCAGGGGCTTTATCGGACAGTTCTTTTAAAAGTAGCGTATTGGTATCTGAAAGCTCCAACAAAGAGACATCAGAAACCAAACCAAAAAGTTTCTCATAGGCATAAATAAGAGGTTGAACAAAAAGAGTTGCCAAACCACAAAGCACAAAGAGTAAAAAGTTTTCCCATTTGAGACCTTCAATATTACCTTCGTGTATGACATAGAAAGCAAAATAAGCAATGATGTATATGAGGGTAATTTGCGCAACTGAAATGAATAAATTAGCTCTTTTGTAGAGCTCAGAAACCGTTAGAATTGTGACAATCCCCGCAATTATTTGTAAGAACATATATTCATAGTTATTTGTGACTACAAATCCCAAAAGCAATACCGTTATAACATGCGTAAAAAGCCCCAATCGCGCGTCAAAGAAGGCTTTTAAAATGAGTGGCAAAATACAAAGGGGTACCACATAAATATAGCCCGAATTAAAATTGATGACCAATGTGGTCAATAAAACCATCAACGAAATATTAAAAAATATAAAAGTAACCTTGGTGTTGTTTGAGAAAATTTCTGATCTGTACTTTCTTAAAAACAACAACAACATCAACAATGCCAAGGCTACCAAAACAGTATAGGCTGCTAAAATCCAAACATAATTGGCCTCAGTCCATACTTGCGACTCATATTCTGATTGCAGTGATTTTAAAACAGCCAATTTATCCCCTTGAACAACTTCCCCTTTGGAAATGATTAAAGTCCCTTTTTCAACACGTCCACGCACCAATGCA
The DNA here is from genome assembly GCA_913031185.1 of uncultured Flavobacteriaceae bacterium. Lineage (GTDB taxonomy): Bacteria > Bacteroidota > Bacteroidia > Flavobacteriales > Flavobacteriaceae > UBA3537. Next base: position 1,546 of record CAJWDI010000011.1, read on the forward strand.
ATCTGATCAAGACGCTCATTTAAAGCAGATTGTGTTAACGCCTCGTTGTAAGCTGTATTAGGTACAACAATATCAAAGAAAACAGTTTTAAATATTGTAATGTAAGCCTCTGCTTCAGTCCCTAATAATTTTGAATCAATAAAAGCATTCAGATTGGTTTGTGGGAAAAATTGATCATAAGCAACAGCTTTTGTCTGGGTATTTTCAATTAAAATTGAAATAATTTTTTTTGGACTAAAATTGTAGTTTTCAGGAAGGACACCAACTTTGTAAAACCCATCTAAAATAGAAACGCTTACATCAAACATTTTTAATTTTAATGGCCCTGTTGGCATTTCAAAAAAACCTTTATCAAATGCCATTTTGTGATTCAATTTAACCCGGCTTAAAAGCGCGGTATCCACTTCGAAAAAAACAGGTGCTTCTTTTGAAATCAATATTTTTTCATTTTCAATCTCCTCATTAGATTTTTGAATTGCAAAATCAAAAGGGGCATATAAATTTTCGGATTGCCAAGGTTTTCCCTTTTCAAAACTGTATCTAAATGTGCCGCTTTTTGGAAACAGATATACAATCAATACGGTGGTTATTACAAAAAGAAAAATCTTGTATATAACGCTGTGATTTCTGTAAAATTTATTTAAAAATTGATTCATTAATATTACTTAATTTACTGGAATACAAAATTAAAAAAAGTCGATAAAAAAGAGGACTCTCAAAAGTTCTAAAATTAGGGCATTTTGTTATAAAAAGCTAAAAATACCATCCCTTATTACCTAAAATTTAATTACATTAGAGGTACTTAAATCAAATTTTTCACTATGAATAAAGACGTTGTAATTGTTTCTGCGGTCCGTACCCCCATAGGAAGTTTTATGGGGGGCTTAACAAGTATTTCGGCTCCAAAACTAGGTGCTATAGCCATCAAGGGGGCATTAGAAAAAATTAATTTAGACCCCAAACTTATTGATGAAGTCCTGATGGGGCAAGTTGTTCAAGCCGCTACAGGGCAAGCGCCTGCCAGACAAGCTGCTATTTATGCTGGAATAGCAGATACAGTCCCCTGTACTACCGTAAATAAAGTTTGTGCTTCAGGCATGAAAGCCATTATGCAAGCAGCCCAAAGCATTGCCTTAGGTGATGCTGATATTGTTGTTGCGGGAGGCATGGAAAATATGAGTTCTATTCCCCATTACTACAATGCTAGAAAAGCTAAAAAATTTGGTCCAGGAACACTTGAAGACGGCATGCAAAAAGACGGCCTTGTCGATGCTTACAGCAAACTGGCAATGGGCGTACACGCTGATGCTTGTGCTGTGGAATATGGTTTTACAAGAGAAGATCAAGATGCTTTTGCCATCGAATCTTATAAACGCGCTACAGAAGCCTGGAATTTGGGTAAATTTGACCGTGAAATCATCCCTGTCGAAGTACCTCAGCGAAGAGGTGCATCTGTTATTGTTTCCAAAGATGAAGAATATACCAACGTCAAACTTGAAAAAATACCAAGCCTAAGAGCTGCTTTTACTAAAGATGGCACGGTCACTGCAGCCAATGCTTCCACCATCAACGATGGAGCCGCAGCAGTGGTCATGATGAGTCTAGAAAGAGCCAATACTCTAGGGCTAAAACCACTGGCTACAATTGTAAGTTACGCAGATGCCGCTCGAGAGCCAGAATGGTTTACAGTCGCACCAGCCAAAGCACTCCCCAAAGCACTAAAAAAAGTCAATATACAAATTGAAGATGTTGATTATTTTGAATTCAATGAAGCATTTTCTGTGGTTGGATTGGCCAATATGAAAATTTTGGGACTTGATGCTGCAAAAGTAAATGTCCATGGCGGGGCGGTTTCGCTGGGACACCCCTTGGGCTGTTCAGGGGCACGAATTGTAGTCACTTTAATAAATGTTTTGGAACAAAATAATGGAACTCTAGGAGCTGCTGCCATATGTAATGGTGGCGGTGGAGCTTCTGCACTGATTCTTAAACGAAATTAAACTAGGAATGCAATACGGGCTATGCAACCATAGCATTGTGGGATTAAGACAGGAACCTTCGGATAGAAGCGAATTGACCTCTCAGTTGCTCTACGGCGAATGCTTCAAAGTATTAGAGCATCGCAAAAAATGGAGCCGAATTCGAATCGGTCATGATGGATACGAAGGTTGGATTGACAACAAACAGTTTCAATGGATTGAAAAATCTGATTACTCCCGTTTAAGTTCTCAAGATGAAACATTTTGTGCAGATTTAGTAAATTTAATCACGGACGCAAATAAACAACTGCAACCCATTGTTTTGGGCAGTATTTTAAATGCTACCAACTTACTAAATCACCACTTTGAGGGTGAAAAATTGATTGGAAAAAAAAATAAAGAGCAACTTATTGAAACCGCCTTAATGTACTTAAACGCGCCCTATCTTTGGGGGGGCAAAACCCCTTTTGGTATCGATTGTTCTGGATTTACACAAATGGTATACCGACTCAATGGATTCAAGCTCATGCGAGATGCTTCTGAGCAAGCCACTCAGGGCGATGCACTAAGTTTTATCGAAGAAAGCAGCCCAGGTGACCTCGCTTTTTTTGATAATAATGAGGGGAATATCATTCATGTCGGGATTATTATGGAAAACCACCACATCATTCATGCGCATGGTAAAGTACGAATAGACCGTATTGACCACTCTGGAATTTATAATGTCGATACCAACACCCATTCTCATAAACTTCGGATGATTAAAAGCATATAAAACAGTAAATACGCTGAATCTTGAAGTGTTATAAAACAAAAAAACCAATGTAAATGCATTGGTTTCTTAAAATAAAGATAAGTTTTTATTGCGCTATACTTTCAGCCAATGCTCTATATTTTTTTGCATTAACATCATCTCCTGTCGCAGAATATATATTAGAAAGTGTTTTGGCGGCTTGGAAATTATTAGAATCTATGCCAATCGCTTGTTCCAGATAGGGAATCGCTTCAAAATAAAGTTCCTTTCTTTGTAATCGCAGTTCATCATAACGCCGGTCGTCGGCAGCAGAGGTACCCAAATTATTCATCTCGTTAATAATGGATTCCTCTTGTCCCAAAATCAAAGCGGCTAAATTGATATAAGCGTTGACATATTTTGGATTTAATTCAATAGCACGGCTATAATATATTTTGGCATTTTCTACATCATTGGCTTCCGCTGCAATGACCCCTAAGTTGTATTGCAGTTCTGGGTTTTCTGAATCCAATTCAGTCGCATATTCCAATAAGCTCTTAAATTTATCGATGTTGCCCATGGCATAATACACATTGGCCTCTGTCAATATAAGATTTAAATCCTCAGGGTTTTCAACTCTTGCCTCATTCATGGCTGCTAAAGCTTTTTCAGTATCCCCCAATTGGTTGTAAATCAAAGCTATATTTTTAATGATTTCTGGGTACCTGGACTTAGAATTCTTTTCAACTGGATTGACGTGTGTTTTTGCTTGAATAGAAGCATCTCTCAATAATTTGCTATCAAAAGGTTCTTCCATATTTGTAAGCTTATTGAACGCAAAATACTGCTTTTCAATACCTGTGAATTTTAAAGATTTTAACTTTTTATAAATATTCAAAGACTTTTCATAGTCTTTAGCATTCACAGAAGATGAAGCGGCATAATATAGATATATTGTATCTTTTTTAGAGATGCGATAAGCATTGGAAAAACAATCTGATGCAGACGAATAATCATTTTTTTCAACAAAATCACTACCCTTGTTTACCAAATGATTAATGAGGTTTACAAGATGCATTTTTTTGGACTGAGTATTGTTAGAGCTTGAAACCTTTTCAAATGATTCAATGGCCATCACAGTATCCTCTAGATTGGCAGCACCTCCTTTGAAATGGAGCTTGCTTTTTAAAAGATGAAACTCACTTTTTTGTTTGTCATCCATGGATTCTAATAATGCCTCTGCAGCGTTTAGAGCTAACATTGCTTTTTCAAAATTACCTTTATCCAACTCTTTACCAGCATTGCGTAATTCTTTTTTTTGAGCGGAAACAGACCCAAAAAGCATCATTATAATCCCTAGAATTATATATTTTTTCATTTTTTTTACAATTTTATTAATCTTCAGTTTGTGTGTTTTCGGAGTTGTTCTCTGAAGCATTTGCCTCTAGAGATTGAACATCTGACCCCTCAGTCTCAACAGCGCTTTCATCGCTTTCTTCTTCCTCCTCCTTCATCACTTTGGCTACCGCGGCAATAGAATCGCTGCCTTTTAAATTAATCAGCTTAACCCCTTGTGTAGCGCGTCCCATGACTCTGAGATCTTCAACCGCCATTCGTATCGCAATGCCAGATTTATTAATGATCATCAAATCATCTTCATCTGTAACATTTTTAATAGAAACCAAATGGCCTGTTTTATCTGTAATTGAAATGGTTTTAACCCCTTTTCCGCCTCTATTGGTAATGCGGTAGTCTTCTAGGCTTGAACGCTTGCCATAGCCATTTTCAGAAACCACTAAAATATTACTCTCCATATCATTTACAGAAATCATGCCAATGACCGCATCCTCCTCATGCGCCAGCGTAATTCCACGAACACCTGAGGCACCACGCCCCATAGGACGTGTTTTGGCTTCCTCAAACCGGATGGCTTTTCCAGATTTTAATGCCAACATCACTTGGCTCTCACCGGTGGTTAGTTTGGCTTCTAATAATTCATCGCCTTCACGAATGGTAATTGCATTAATCCCATTGGTCCGGGGTCTAGAATACTGCTCTAAAGATGTTTTCTTGACCTGTCCTTTTTTGGTCGCCATAATGACATAATGGGCATTGATGTAATCTTCATCCTTGAGATTTTGAGTGCAAATAAACGCTTTGACTTTGTCATCTTGTTCAATGTTGATTAAGTTTTGAATGGCACGCCCTTTTGAAGTCTTACTCCCCTCTGGGATTTCATATACACGCATCCAAAAACATTTTCCTTTTTGAGTAAAAAAGAGCATGTATTGGTGATTGGTTCCCACAAATAGGTGTTCTAAAAAGTCTTCATTTCTAGTCGTCGAGGCTTTTTGTCCAACACCCCCTCTATTTTGGGTTCTGTATTCTGTCAATGAAGTTCTTTTAATATAACCGGCATGAGAGATGGTAATGACTACTTGTTCATTTGGTATCATATCCTCAATGGATAAATCACCTCCAGCATATTCAATAATAGAACGTCGTTCGTCACCATACTTATCTTTGACCACCAAGAGTTCGTCTTTGATAATTTGCATACGGCGCTCTTTTTTGTCTAGGATATCTTTGAGATCCTCAATGGTTACCATCAAGGCATCGTACTCAGAGCGCAATTTATCTTGCTCAAGTCCCGTCAATTGGCGCAGTCGCATTTCAACAATGGCTTTGGCTTGGATATCACTAAGTTCAAAACGCTTGATTAATTTTTCACGGGCCTCATCTGGGTTGGAAGAGCCTCGAATGATTTTAATCACTTCGTCAATATTGTCGGAAGCGATAATAAGACCTTCTAAAATGTGAGCGCGTTCTTCTGCTTTACGCAACTCATATTTTGTCCTGCGAACAACCACTTCATGACGGTGCTCCACAAAATGATGGATCATATCTTTGAGATTCAGCATTTCTGGACGACCATTTACCAGTGCAATGTTATTGACACTGAAAGAAGATTGTAATGCAGTGTATTTAAACAATTTATTTAAAACGATGTTCGGGATGGCATCTCGTTTTAACACATACAAAATACGCATGCCGTTGCGATCTGATTCATCGCGGATGGTTGAAATACCCTCCAATTTTTTATCATTGACAAGATCTGCAGTTTTTTTAATCATATCTGCCTTGTTGACTTGATAAGGGATTTCACTAACAATGATACACTCTCGACCATTGACTTCTTCTATATTGGCTTTGGCCCGAATGACGATGCGACCACGACCTGTTTCAAAGGCCTCTTTGACGCCATCGTAGCCATATATGATGCCGCCTGTTGGAAAATCAGGAGCCTTGACGTGTTGCATGAGCGCGTCAATTTCAATAGAATTATCATCGATATAAGCTGTAATGCCATCAACAACTTCCGAAAGATTGTGCGGGGGCATGTTGGTTGCCATACCAACGGCAATACCAGAAGCACCATTGACCAAAAGGCCAGGAATACGCGTTGGTAAAACAGTAGGTTCTTTTAGCGTATCATCAAAATTTAATTTATGGTCAACGGTTTCTTTGTCAATGTCGGCCAACATGTCCTCAGAGATTTTACGCATGCGTGCTTCTGTATATCGCATTGCAGCGGGACTATCTCCGTCAATAGAGCCGAAATTACCCTGTCCGTCAACCAGCATATAACGCAGACTCCATTCTTGAGCCATTCGCACCATGGTATCATAAACGGAAGTGTCTCCATGGGGGTGGTATTTACCAAGGACTTCCCCAACAATTCTTGCCGATTTTTTGTGCGCCGTATTGGATCTTACGCCCAACTCATGCATCCCATATAACACCCGGCGATGGACGGGTTTTAATCCGTCGCGAACGTCTGGCAGAGCTCTAGAAACAATCACAGACATCGAATAGTCGATGTAAGCCGATTTCATTTCATCCTCAATATTAATTGGGATTAACTTTTCTCCTTCAATCATAAATAATTTTGTTGTGATTTATACCTTGTTGCTAATATAAAACTTTCCCCTATTTTGACGCTTGAAAAACTGTCTTTTTTTGGACTATTTTATCAACAATTTTAAGTCGTTAAGATTTGATAAATTAATTCTAAAATACTTGGATTTTTAACAGTTTTTACTACCGATTTTGTAAACATTTATTTTTTAGGATTTTGTTTTGAATAATCCCCTATAAAATTTGTATTTTTATCAAAAATTATATTGGATGGATGACAATTTCTCAGCTCGAGTTAAAGACGTAATTTCTTTTAGCAAGGAAGAAGCTTTGCGTTTGGGGCATGATTTTATTGGAACGGAACACCTAATGCTTGGACTCCTGAGAGATGGTCAAGGAAAGGCCGTCGAAATATTAAATGCACTTGACATTGACTTGAGCCAACTGCGTCGTAAAGTAGAGATCTTAAGCCCCGCGAATCCTAACATTGGTACAGCAACAAATGAGAAAAAAAACTTACACCTTACACGACAAGCAGAGCGGGCGCTTAAAACAACTTTTTTAGAAGCCAAGCTCTTTCAAAGTAAATCCATAAATACAGCCCATTTATTGCTCTGCGTTTTGAGAAATGAAAACGACCCTACTACGAAATTGCTCAATAAATTACGGGTCAACTATGACAATGTCAAAGAGCAATTTAAGCAAATGATAACCGAAGACCGTTCTACCTACACTGAGTCCCCGACATCCGAAGCTTTTTCAAGCAGTGAATCTGAGGATTCCAAAGACAACGATAATAATTTTTCACAAAGTTCGTCTTCAAAAACAAATAAAAAATCTAAAACTCCAGTTTTAGATAATTTTGGCCGCGATTTAACGGTCATGGCTGAAGAAGGTAAGTTGGATCCCGTAGTGGGAAGGGATAAAGAAATACAAAGAGTTTCACAAATTCTGAGCCGAAGAAAAAAGAACAATCCGCTATTAATTGGAGAACCGGGAGTTGGCAAATCTGCTATTGCAGAAGGCCTGGCTAACAGGATTATTCAACGAAAAGTTTCTAGAATTTTATTTAACAAACGCGTCGTAACTCTAGACCTAGCTAGTTTAGTAGCAGGCACAAAATACCGTGGCCAATTTGAAGAGCGCATGAAAGCGGTGATGAATGAACTTGAAAAAAATGATGATGTCATCTTATTTATTGATGAAATTCACACTATTGTAGGTGCTGGTGGTGCTACTGGAAGTCTTGACGCTTCAAATATGTTTAAGCCTGCGCTGGCAAGAGGTGAAATACAATGTGTTGGGGCCACTACACTTGATGAATACCGACAGCATATTGAAAAAGATGGCGCCTTAGAACGTCGTTTTCAAAAGGTCATTATCGAGCCAACCTCTGTAGATGAAACCATTGAAATTCTAAATAACATTAAAAACAAATATGAAGAACACCACAACGTAGACTACACGGATGAGGCCATTCTCGCCTGTGTAAAACTAACCAGCCGGTACATGTCAGATCGCTTCCTTCCAGATAAAGCCATCGATGCAATGGACGAAGCAGGATCCAGAGTACACATAACCAATATTGATGTTCCGGCTCAAATTGTGGAGCTTGAAGCTGAACTGGAGGCAGTGAGAGCATCTAAAAATTCTGTCGTTAAAAAACAAAAATATGAGGAGGCTGCAAAACTCAGAGACGATGAAAAGCGTCTTGAAAAAAGCCTATCTGAAGCCCAAGAAAAGTGGGAGGCAGAATCTAAACTGAACAGAGAAATCGTTACAGAAGAAAACGTAGCTGAGGTCATTTCAATGATGACCGGGGTTCCTGTCAATCGCATTGCGCAAACGGAGGGCAATAAACTTTCAGTATTACCAGAACTCATCAGTGGTAAAGTTATTGGTCAAGACGAAGCTGTATCTAAGGTTGTTAAAGCAATTCAGAGAAATCGTGCAGGGTTAAAAGACCCCAACAAGCCCATTGGGTCATTTATATTTTTAGGGCAAACTGGAGTAGGGAAAACACAGCTTGCGAAAGTTTTATCCAGTGAGCTCTTTGACAGCAACGATGCACTTATTCGCATTGACATGAGTGAATACATGGAAAAGTTTGCGATATCTAGACTGGTCGGCGCTCCCCCGGGTTACGTGGGTTATGAAGAAGGTGGGCAACTGACAGAAAAAGTAAGGCGGAAACCTTATGCTGTCATACTTCTTGATGAAATTGAAAAAGCACACCCCGATGTTTTTAATATGTTATTACAGGTTTTAGACGATGGATTTTTAACTGACAGTTTGGGCCGAAAAATTGATTTTAGTAATACAATTATTATCATGACGTCAAATGTGGGTGCTAGAAAATTAAAAGACTTTGGAACAGGAGTAGGCTTTGGAACATCGGCCCAAAGAGAACAAGAAAGCGCCAATGCAAGAGGGGTAATTGAAAATGCACTTAAAAAAGCCTTTGCGCCCGAATTTTTAAACCGAATTGATGATGTCGTCGTATTCAATAATTTAGAAAGATCCCACATCGACAAAATAATTGACATTGAATTAGAAAAGTTGCTAGAGCGCATCTCTGATTTAGGTTACAAATTAAAACTTAGCAAGAAAGCGAAAGACTTTATTGCTGAAAAAGGATTTGATAAACAATATGGCGCAAGACCCCTCAAAAGAGCGCTTCAAAAATACGTTGAAGATGCCATTGCAGAACAAATCATTAAATCCAACATTCAAGAAGGAGATGTGATTGCCATGGATTTGAAAAAAGAAGAGGTGGCTTTGAGTATTTCAATCAAGAGCACCAAAAGTAAACCCAAAGAAGAGAATTAAGGCTTTATTGCTTTGTTTTGTTGGAAAGTCAGTCCGTTCAATTTTCTAAAAATAATTCATTTTCAAGTGATAAAGACTTCAAAAACTCTAGCGATTTTTGTAGATCTTTCTGAAAAATCCTATCCTCAGTAACTTTCGGCACTGTTTCTCTAAAATTTGCAATAAATTTCTCAAGAAATGGAGCCGTCCTATGAGATCTAAAAAATAAGGCTTGAGAAGCATTTATCAACTCAATGGCTAAAATTTGTTCTACATTTTGTACAATTTGTAAAGCCTGAGTTGCGGCATTTGCTCCCATACTCACGTGATCTTCTTGGCCATTTGATGACACAATGGAATCAATGCTCGCAGGAGTTGCCAATTGTTTATTGGCACTAACAATACTGGCCGCTGTATATTGAGGAATCATAAGGCCTGAATTTAGGCCAGGCTTATCAACTAAAAAAGAAGGTAAACCACGTAAGCCAGAAATCAATTGAAAGGTGCGTCTCTCAGAAATACTACCAAGTTCTGCCATGGCAATTTTTAAATAATCTAAGGCAAAAGCCAAGGCTTGTCCATGAAAATTTCCCCCTGAAATGATAACATCTTCTTCAACAAATATATTGGGATTATCCGTGACAGAATTAATTTCTGTCAAAACTGTTTGGCGAACAAATTCAAGGGTGTCCTTTGAAGCACCGTGGACTTGAGGAATGCAACGAAAAGAATATGGATCTTGAACATTGTTCTTTTTTTGACGCATTAAAAGACTGCCCTCCAAAAACTTAGAAATTCGTTCTGCGGTGATAATTTGCCCTTTGTGGGGTCTAACGGAATGTACTAAGCTGTGAAAGGGCTCTAAGCGACCATTGAAGGCATCTAATGATAAAGCTGCTATGAGATCTGATAAATAAGATATCTTATAAGATTTAAGTAAGCAATGTAGCGCGTAAGCAGACATAAATTGAGTGCCATTTAGCAATGCCAAGCCCTCTTTAGATTGCAATGATATTGGGGACCAACCCTTTAGTTTTAAAACTTTTGAAGTGGCTTGCTGTCTACCCATATACCAAACTTCCCCCTCACCAATTACCGCAAGTGCAATGTGTGCTAAGGGCGCTAAATCACCTGAAGCCCCAAGAGAACCTTGAGTGTAAACAACGGGCAAAATATCACAATTGTAAAAATCCACCAAACGCTGCACAGTCTTTAACTGAACGCCGCTATGCCCATAACAAAGGGCTTTAATCTTTAAAAGCAACATGAGTTTAATGATGGGTTTTGGTACAAAAGCGCCTGCACCACAAGCATGTGAACGTACCAAATTTTCTTGTAATTGAGTTAAATTAGCCGCCGTTATTTTTACATTATGCAAAGCACCAAATCCGGTGTTGATACCATAGATTGCAGCTTTAGAACTCCCAATTTTAGAATCTAGATAGGAACGACATGATTCAATTTTCGATGTGACTTCATCAGCAAGTTTAATCGGGGTTTGATTTAAAATCAAATCGTTAAGGGATTTTAGATCAAATGGTTGATTGGAAATATTAAACATAAATGAACTGATGAACTCATCAAATTTGAATAATCCATTCAATATTTCCAAATATTTCAGACATTTAATTCTGAATTATTAATTTTGATTTTAAAATCTATCTAAGCTAACCTTAGAGAACCAATCAAATGATGAATTTTCAATTTTCAATTCTGGAATTCCTTATTGGAGCCTGGACTTACGATCGGGAGTTTGACAATGGAAATTCAGGTATCGGTACTGTAAATTTTATTAAAAATAAATTGTATGGATTGGAATATTCGGAACTTGGAACCTTAAAATTAGTAGACGGTACTGTCTTAACGGCCAAAAGAAAATATTACTTTAAAGCCAACGAAAAGAATTTAGAAATTTATTTTTTTGAAACCCCTAAAATACTTTTTCAAGGGATTGAATTAAAAATAAAAGAAGAAAATATTATCGGAAATGCGACGCACCATTGTGGAGACGATTTTTATGATTCTGAATATGTTTTTAAAGCAAATGGCTCCTTTCAAATTAAACATAAAGTTATTGGTCCAAAAAAAAATTATGTGTCAAAAACCAACTACCAGAAAGTTAGTTCATAAATATTCACTACATTTATTCTAATCAAATCTTAAAATACTTAAAATGAAAATCACCTACATATATATGCTTTTGGTTTCTGTGGTAATTTTAGGCTGTCAAAAGCCAAAGGATCATGCGGAACTCTCTGGCAAAATTACCAACCCAAATTCACAACAAATAATACTATCCAATGAAGCTGGTTACAAAAAAACCCTTGTTGTAAACAGTGATGGAACCTTTTCCGACACGCTTAAAGTATCCGCAGGACGCTACATTTTTACAGATGGAAACGAATATGGAACCGTTTATTTAGAAAACGGCAACAAGACTTCCTTTACATTGGACACGAATGCCTTTGATGAAACATTAAAATTTGAAGGAGATGATGCCGAAAAAAGCAACGTCCTTGTCAAATATTTATTATTACAAGAAGAACACCTGAACGAATCAATTTTTGACCAATCTTCTGAAGACTTTGAAAATACTTTTGAAAATTTTAAAACAGAATTTGGAGATTTAAAAAACAGCTATGCATCCATAGACCCTGCTTATTTTAAATCTGAAGACGACTCTTTTGAAGAAATGAAAGCGTTTTATAAGGATTATTATGAAGAGCGTCAGGCAATTAATAGAGATTTAGGGAAAGGCACCCCCTCACCTATTTTTAATAATTATGAAAATTATGCTGGAGGCACCAGCTCACTAGAAGATTTTAAAGGCCAATATGTCTACATTGATGTTTGGGCAACCTGGTGTGGTCCTTGCAAAAAAGAGATTCCATATTTAAAAGCAATTGAAGAAAAATTCCATGATCGAAATATTGAATTTGTTAGCATTTCTGTGGACGACGACAAAAGAAGTGGGTCTATGACAAAGGCAAAAAATGCATGGAAAAGAATGGTGGCTGAAAAAAGTTTAACTGGTGTTCAGCTCATTTCAGACAATGGATGGGAAACAGATTTTATAAAAAGTTATAAAATTAGTGGGATTCCAAGATTTATACTCATTGATCCCAAGGGCAATATCGTAGATCCTGATGCACCACGCCCCTCCAGTTCAGAACTCACAAAATTGCTTGAACAATTAGGCGTTTAATTTAAAAACTCACTCAGCAAAAGATTATTGATGTTTTCGTGGGAAGCGCTTTCGAGTGTCTTCCCATTTTTTATAACAATAAGTTGCGGAGATTCATGCACAACATCCAGACGCTGTGCAATCCTATCAGAAATGGATCGGTATACAAGTAGGTCTAAATACCAAGCTCCAAAGTCTTGGGGCGAGTACCCATAATTAGCAATAAATGCATTCAACACAAAACGGCTGATACTGCAGCGAGTGGAATGTTTGAAAATAAGTTGAGGCGTGGAGAATGAGTTGGTCATCAACATATCAAACTGGGCCACGTTTTCGAGTTTAGGCCCTGGCCAAACATTCTTCTCATCTCTAAAAAAAGCATCAAATAATCCCATGTGAATATACTTATCCTTAAATATATACAATTTTAGTAAAGATCCTACTGAATATTACAGTGGCAACCGGAACAGTAAAAAAAATATAGGCATTTGAATGCGCAACCTTTGAATATTTGATTAATTTTGAAGTGAAATGAAAAAATCGATTAATATTTTAAACAAAAAAGCACGTTTTTCGTACGATCTTATGGACACGTACACAGCGGGTATTGTTTTAACTGGAACAGAGATCAAATCCATTCGTGCCAGTAAGGCTTCCATTGCTGAGAGTTTTTGTGAATTTAACGATTCTGGGGAACTATTCGTAATCAACATGACAGTTCAAGAATACGACCATGGTAATCATTTCAACCACAGACCCAAGGCCGAGCGCAAACTTTTATTGAACAAAAAAGAATTGCGCAAACTAGAGAAAGAAGTTAAAAACACAGGACTTACCATCATTCCCACAAAACTTTTTATCAATGAAAAAGGCTTTGCAAAGCTTAAGATTGCATTGGCAAAAGGAAAGAAATTATTTGACAAACGTGAAACCATCAAAGACAGAGACAACAAGCGGAATTTAGACCGCATAAAGAAAAACTTTAAACCCTGACAAAGTAAGATGAAAAGAATTATAATTGTTTTTACCCTGATGCTTGTAGGCATGGCTCAAAGCCAAATTAGGGGCACCGTAAAAGACCTAAATGGCGAAGCACTGCCCTATGTGAATATTTACATTCAAAACAGCTATACTGGAACCACCTCAAATGCAGAGGGTCAGTATGAAATCAATATTTCAAAACCTGGTGACTATGCGATTGTGTTTCAATTTTTGGGCTTTAAGACCCAAATAAAAAATATAAAAGTTGATACACTACCCTATCCATTAGATGTTATTCTTGAAGACGAAAACATCAATTTAAAAGAAGTTGTCATCGATGCGAAAGAAAATCCGGCCAACCGCATCATTAGACAGGCCATTTCAAAACGCAGTTTGTATTTAGAAAAATTAAATGCTTATACTGCTGATTTTTATTCCAAAGGTTTCATACGAATTGAAAATGCGCCTGAAAAATTTATGGGCCAAGACATTGGAGACTTTGGTGGCGCATTAGATTCCACACGAACTGGTTACATCTATTTGTCCGAAACCCTTTCTAAGATTAAATATATTAAGCCTGAACTTTTTGAAACTGTCACAGCCTCAAAAGTCAGCGGGGATTCCAATGGCATCAGTTTTAATTCTGCCATGGATGTTGATTATAATTTATATAACAATACGGTCAACATCAACAACGAGATCATTTCACCAATTGCTGATTTTGCTTTTAATTATTACAACTACAAACTAGAAGGTGAATTTTATGACAGCGAAGGGCATTTAATTCACAAGATCAATATCCTGCCCAAGCGCGAAAATGACCGCGTTTTTTCTGGAGACATCTATATTGTTGAAGACAGTTGGGCACTATACGGTATTGATATTAAAATTCGAGGCACACAAGTTCAAATTTTACCGGCTGAAAGCATAAGAATTCGTCAAAATTTAAGTTTTGATAAAGCCGCAAAACAATGGCTGGTTCGTTCCCAAACTATTGATTTTGGCTATAGCCTATTCGGATTTAATGGGAATGGAAGTTTTGTGGCCAATTATACAAACTATGACCTTAATCCAAAGCTTAGTACAGGCCAAAATAAGAACGAAATTCTTGTCTTTGAAAAAGATGCCAATAAAAAGGGAAGTTCTTATTGGGAGAGTACAAGGCCTGTACCTTTAACTAATGATGAATTAAAAGATTACAAAAAAAGGGACAGTCTAGAAACCATAAGGACGTCTAAAGTCTATTTGGATTCTGTTGATCAGGTGAGTAATAAATTTAAAATCGGAAAACTTTTCAGTGGCTATACCTTTAATGATTCTTACAACAAAAAAAGTTTTGGCATTTCAGGGCCAATAAATGGCCTCTCTTTTAATACGGTTCAAGGCTATAACCTTTCTTTAGGTCTTAATTTCACCAAGCGTTATAACGACTATAAAAATTTTATTGCCTTTAGCGGCCTCCTAAATTATAGCTTTGAAACGGAGCGCTTTCGCGCTGGAGTCAAGGGGACTTATAAATTTAACGCCGTTAACGATGCTGAGCTTAGCGCAAGTCTTGGCACCAAAACAGAACAATTCAACAGTGAGGAACCAATTTCGAAAAATCTAAATCAAATAAGTTCTTTATTTTTTGAAAAGAATTTCATGAAACTATACGACAGGACCTTTGCAAAAGTCAATTATAGCATGACACTTTTTAATGGCGTTAGTTTTAGTTCGAGTTTATCTTACGAAAAACGCAAAGCACTTTTCAATACAACAGACTTTGTGGTATTCCCAAAAGCGGATGTGAATTACAGCAGCAACAACCCCTTGAATCCAGATGGATTTGGAACTGCTGCATTCTTAAATCACAATTTATTAAAATTTAACTTGGGTGTTGGAATTCGTTTTGGAGAAAAATTCATGAGCTACCCCGATTTAAAAATCAATATCAGCAACTCGGATTATCCAAAACTATTTTTAAATTATACCAAAGGCTTTAACGCCAGTATTGCTAATTATAATTTTGACCATTTGACTGCGCAACTTAGACAAGAGGTCAATTTAAAATCGATAGGAATTCTTGGTTACAATTTAATGGGGGGTACTTTTTTTGAGAACAATAGCCTCTCTTTTATTGATTTTAAACACTTTAATGGCAATCTAACCCATGTTAATACTAGAGGAAATTATTTAAATAGCTTTAAAAATTTACACTATTACGACTACAGTACCGCAAGTGATTATGTAGAATACCATACTGAGCATAATTTTAAAGGCTATGCATTAGGTAAAATTCCTTACATCAATAAACTGAACTACAATTTAGTCATAGGCGTGCATGGAATTTCCAGAAGTGCTGCTCATCCTTACACTGAAATGAACATTGGTATTGCTAATTTAGGATGGAAAAAATACCGCTTTTTAAGAGTGGATTATGTACGTTCTTTTGCAAATGGAGAAAGCGATGAAGCCTTGATGTTTGGGTTGAGTCTTTAAGATTTATCTTCAAGCATTGGAACAAATCTGAAGTTTCCAAATTCATGCTTTTCAAAAGTCTTTTGACCACTGCGAATGTAAAGTGTCATCACTTGCTCTTCCTCTCCAACAGGGATTACCAAACGGCCCCCAATTTTAAGTTGTGCCAACAAAGGTTTGGGCACAAAAGGGGCCCCTGCTGTGACCAAAATTCGATCAAAAGGCGCCTCTTCTTTTAGACCTAGATAACCATCTCCAAAAATAAGACGCTTTGCCACATGGCCAATTTTTGGCAAAAACAAACTCGTTTTTTTAAACAATTCTAACTGACGTTCAATACTGTAAACCTCGGCTTCTAAAAGGCATAAAACAGCAGTTTGGTATCCACTACCAGTTCCAATTTCTAAAACTTTATGATTGGGCTCAACTTCTAAAAGTTCTGTTTGATAAGCCACCGTATAAGGCTGAGAAATGGTTTGGTTGGCCGCAATAGGAAATGCTTTGTCTTGATAAGCGTGGTCTAGAAAACTGGAATCCATGAACCAATGCCTGGGAATCGTACGAATGGCTTGTAAAACTGCTTCATTTTTGATGCCTTTTGAAATCAAAACATCAACGAGTTTCTGCCGCAGTCCTTTGTGTTTAAATGAATCTATCAAATCTGTCAAATTTCACTTTCAAAATTAAGTAAACAATATTGAGATTAAAATTAAAACGCGGAAAGAATTTCAAAAACTTAAGGTTTTGATCCATATTTAATTAGAATACCATTAAAATATTTAATTTTACACAAAATAAATAAAATGCTAAAAGTAGGCGTATTGGGTGCGGGTCACCTTGGCAAAATTCATTTAAAATTACTTCAACAGTCTGAAAAATATGAGCTTATTGGATTCTATGATCCTGATATTGCAATCAGTCAAAGCGTGGCTAAAGAATTCAAATACACCTATTTTGAGCAATTAGATGCCCTTATAGATGCGGTAGATGTGGTTGATATTGTTACCCCTACATTGTCGCATTATAATTGCGCCATCAAAGCCATCACAAAAGGAAAACATATTTTTATTGAGAAACCCATCACCAATAGTGTTGAAGAAGCCGAGCACATTCGCCTGTTGGTTTCAGAAAATAATCTTCGAGGACAAGTAGGGCATGTAGAACGTTTTAACCCTGCCTTTAAGGCCATTAAATCTGAAATTAAACAACCTATGTTCATTGAAACACACCGACTTGCAGAATTTAACCCAAGAGGTACTGATGTTCCAGTCGTATTGGATTTAATGATTCACGACATTGATATCATTCTTAGTGTGGTTAAATCGCCCGTGCTTTCTGTACAAGCCAGTGGAGTGTCCGTCATCAGCGAAACACCAGACATTGCCAATGCCCGAATTGAATTCGAAAATGGTTGTGTTGCTAATTTAACAGCCAGTCGAATTTCTTTAAAAAACATGCGCAAGAGTCGTTTTTTTCAAAAAGATGCCTACATCAGTGTTGATTTTTTAGAGAAAAAAACAGAAGTGGTCAAAATGAAAGATGCGCCTGAATTTCCAGGGGACTTCGATATGATTTTACAAAATGCTGAAGGGTTTAAAAAACAAATTTATTTTGAAACCCCTAAAATCGCTGCAAACAACGCTATTTTGGATGAACTCGAAACTTTTGCAGAGGCCATTGAAAACAACACAAAACCCATTGTCACGCTGCGCGATGGAGCCAATGCGCTAAAAGTTGCGCATCAAATTATTAATTGTTTCTAAAACGCGACTTATGAAAAATATGGCAGTGATTGGAGCGGGGACTATGGGCAATGGAATTGCACACAGCTTTGCACAATCGGGCTACCGCGTACATCTAATTGATATTGATGAAATGGTATTGGACAAAGCAATTCAAACCATTTCAAAAAATTTGAATCGCATGCTTGAAAAAGGCGTAATTTCAAAAGACCAAAAAACAAGCACAATTCAAAATATAACAACCCATACGGATATAAAAAAAGGGGTTGAGAATGCCAGTCTTGTGGTTGAAGCAGCAACCGAAAATGAGACAGTTAAAATCCAAATTTTCAAAAAACTTGATGAAAGCTGCTCAAATCATACAATTTTAGCCACCAACACCTCTTCCATTTCCATCACCAAAATAGCGGCTGCAACCAAACGGCCTGGTAAAGTTATTGGCATGCATTTTATGAATCCCGTTCCCATAATGCCACTTGTGGAGATTATCAATGGATATAATACCGATAAATCAGTTATAGATTTTACTGTAAAGCTTACCAAAGAAATGGGTAAAACCCCTGTTTTGGTAAACGATTATCCTGGGTTTATTGCAAACCGAATTTTAATGCCAATGATCAATGAAGCGATTGAAGCCCTTCAATGTGGTGTGAGTGGTGTCTTAGAAATTGACAGCATTATGAAACTAGGCATGGCGCACCCCATGGGACCGCTTGAACTTGCAGATTTTATTGGTTTAGACGTGTGTCTTTCCATTTTGGAAGTTATGTTCAAGGGCTTTAAAAACCCGAAATACGCCCCTAATCCTCTATTAATCAACATGGTGAAAGCCGGTAAACTTGGTAAAAAATCAGGAGAAGGTTTCTATAGCTATGCCAAAGAAAAAAAAGCAATTGTTCCAGCCAATAGATTCATAAAAATATAACCCTCAAAACCTACACCCTATGACGTTCATCAAACCTTTTTGTGCCGTACGGCCAAACAAACGTATATCTAATAATTTTAGCAGTCAATCTTTTGAACTTTACAATCCAAAAGAGATTGAAAATATTTTAAAAACCAATCCGCATTCTTTCTTACAAATCATCAAAGCTAACATAAATCCCAGCAAAGAATTATCCAATTCAAAACGCTTTGAGAATGTTAAAAAAAATTACGCCCAATTTAAGTCAAGTGGTCTTTTAATAAAAGACCAAAAACCAGGTTTTTACATTCAAGAACTTAACCTAAATGGCAAAATTTATAATGGAATTATCGCAGAAGCCAGTATTGGGAAATACAAGTTGGGACAGATAAAAAAACATGAAAATACACTGAAATCTAGGGTATTGGTGTTTAAAAAATACTTGAAAGAAACACGTTTTAACGCAGACGCCGTATTATTGATTTATAGAGATCAAAGAGCGATTTCAGACCTTATCAAAGCGGTCCAAAAACAACCACCCACATCCGTAATTACAATTTCTGAAAATGAGGTTCAGAAATTATGGTATGTCGCAGAAGATTTTCAAATAAAAAAAATAATGAACGCATTTGAAAGCGTTCATAGCTTGTACATTGCGGACGGCCACCACAGAACTGCTTCTTCAATGTTGCTCTCTGATGAAGAGAATAAAACACAAACAGCAGGTTTTATGGCTTTTCTGATTCCTGAAAGTGAACTACTTGTAGAGGCATACAATAGAATAGTGACAAATTTGAATGGACTTTCAGTGGAGAGCTTCTTAAATCGATTAAGATTAAAGTTTAATATTTTACCCTGTAAATCATATGATTTATGCCAAAAAAACAACGGTTTTTGCATGTATCTTAAGGGCCAATTTTATTCAGTATCTTTACAAGAGAATTTCATCAATAGAGCCTCACCGCTACAGGCATTAGATGTCTCTATTTTACAAGAAGAAATTCTTAAGCCAATTTTGGGAATTAAAAATACAAGAACAGATAAACGGCTTCATTATGTTTCAAAAAATGACAATATGAGGTGGATAAAAAATGAAATTGACAGACAAAATTATGCTGTTGGTTTTGGATTGAAACCTGTGACTGTGAACCAGCTTAAGGCAATAGCTGATGCCGCAATGGCAATGCCGCCAAAGAGTACCTATATTTATCCAAAATTAAGAAGTGGATCAACCATTTATGAATTTTGAAATGACCCTAGCCGATAGACTTAAAAAATTAAAAAACACATTGCCTACCGGAGTCACCTTGGTAGCCGTTTCCAAAACCAAGCCTGTAAGTGATTTGATGGAAGCCTATAAAGCTGGCCAACGAGTTTTTGGCGAAAACAAAGTTCAAGAAATGGTGGGTAAATTTCATGAAATGCCAAAAGACATTCAATGGCATATGATTGGCAATTTACAGCGCAACAAAGTGAAATACATGGCTTCATTTGTACATTTGATACACGGTGTTGACAGTCTAAAATTATTGAAAGAAATCAATAAACAAGCGCAAAAAAATGAGCGTGTTATTCAATGCTTGCTGCAAATCAAAATAGCGTGCGAAAGTACTAAATTTGGAATGTCTTCAAAGGAGGCTGAAAACTTGCTAAAGAGCGATGATTTTAAAGCCTTGAAAAACATCAAAATTTCCGGGGTGATGGGAATGGCGAGCTATACCGAAGATAAGATCCAAATTTCAAAAGAATTCAAAACTCTAAAATCAACGTTTGAAAGATTGAAAGAATTACAAAAAAATATGGAAATTATTTCCATGGGAATGAGTGGAGATTACTCGCTTGCAATTGAATGTGGCAGCAGCATGATTCGTATTGGTAGCCTCATATTCGGGAACAGACACTACACATAAAACATACAGAATTTACGCGATAGTAGACATAGAAACCACTGGTGGAAAGTACAACGAGGAAGGCATCACCGAAATTGCCATTTACAAGCACGACGGAAAACGCGTTGTTGACCAATTTATTAGCTTGATAAATCCCAAACGTCCCATCCAACCTTATGTCGTGAATTTGACTGGAATTTCTAATAAAATGTTGCGTTCCGCCCCAAAGTTCTTTGAAGTTGCCAAACGGATTGTTGAAATTACCAAAGATTGCGTTTTAGTAGCGCACAATGCAAAATTTGACTATAGGATTCTGTCACTGGAATTTGAGCGATTAGGTTTTAAATTTGAACGAAAAAATCTATGTACTGTAGAATTGTCTAAACAACTGATTCCCGATCTTCCTTCTTACAGTTTGGGAAAATTGGTGCGTGCTTTAGGAATCCCAATGAGTGACCGCCATCGCGCTTCTGGAGATGCCATGGCTACCACTAAATTATTTGAATTATTGCTAAACAAGGACCTTGACAAACAGATTGTGAAAGCCTCGATTCGAATGGAACCCAAGCGACAATTGGAACCAAAATTGATCGCAATTATCAACTCGCTTTCTTCAGTTACGGGAGTGTATTATATGCACAATGAAGCGGGTGATATTATATATATTGGAAAAAGTAAAAATATCAAGAGCCGAATCAATCAACATTTCGCTGGTCAAAATTCAAAATCTAAAAAAATTCAGTTGGAGGTTTCTGCGGTTACATTTGAAGAGACGGGGAGCGAATTATTGGCTTTACTCAAAGAAAGTGCCGAGATAAAGCACCACAAACCCAAGTTCAATCGGGCGCTCAGGCGCACCATTTTTACACATGGTTTATTTAGTTTTAAGGACGAAAATGGCTATATCAATTTAAAAATTCAAAAGATTAAAGGCAATCAAAAGCCTATTACCACCTTTGCTAACATTCAAAGTGGTAAAAGCTTTATGAATAAAATTGTTGAAAAACATAATTTGTGCCAAAAGCTGTGTGGATTGTATAAAACAAAAAGTAGCTGTTTTAGCCATACCATTAAAGAATGTGAAGGGGCTTGTATTGGAAAAGAATTGGTCGAAGATTACAATATAAAAGTTAACAAAATCATTAAATACTACAGCTTTAAAGCTAAAAGTTTCCTTGTTATTGATAAAGGCCGACAACTTGATGAACGCAGTGCTGTTTGGGTTGAAAAAGGGATTTTAAGAGGGTTTGCCTATTTTAATTTAAATTTTCAGATTTCAAATATTGATGTTCTATCAAGCCTGATTACCCCATTAGAACACAACAAAGATGCCCAGCACATTCTCCAGAGTTATATGAGGCGTCACAAAAGATTGAAAGTCATTGCTCTAGTGGACTAAAGTTTTTAGTATTTTTGATCTGTGTCTGAACCAAAAGCCAAACTAAATTGGTGTAAAATGTTTAATGATATTTCGTTATGAATAAATTTATCATTTCAATTGTTGGCCCTACAGGAATTGGGAAAACAGACTTGAGTTTAAAATTGGCGTCCCATTTTCAAACAGAGATAATCTCTGCCGATTCCCGCCAGTTTTTTAAAGAAATCCCCATTGGTACAGCCGCTCCAAGCAATGAAGAATTGTCATTAATTCCACATCATTTTATTCATCACAAATCCATCACAGAAGCCTACAGCGTGGGGCATTACGAAAAAGAGGTTTTAGATTGTATTGAAAAACTACACCAAAAACACGATATTTTAATTTTAATTGGAGGCTCGGGGCTGTATATAAAATCTGTTTTAGAAGGCTTGGATGCCTTCCCTAAAGTAGATCCAAAGATTCGCGAGCAATTGAATTTATCGCTCAAAACAGATGGCATTATGGCCTTGCAAAAAGAACTTAAAGCCAAAGATCCTGAAACGTACGCGAAAATAGATTTAAAAAATTCTCACAGAATTATCAGAGTTCTTGAAATATGTAAGGGTACTGGAAAACCCTACAGTCAGTTTTTAAACAAAGATAAAATTAAAAGAAGCTTCACATCTATTTCAATTGGTCTGGATGCAACGCGAGAAATTGTCTATGAGCGCATCAATAAAAGAGTAGATCAGATGCTCAAAAAGGGCTTAATTGAAGAGGCCAAAGCAGTCTACAAATACAAAGGGATGAATGCTCTAAACACCGTAGGCTATAAAGAATTATTTGAACACTTTGCGGGTAACTGTACCTTAGACTTTGCAGTGGAAGAAATCAAAAAAAATTCACGCCGTTTCGCCAAAAGACAATCGACTTGGTTTAAAAAAAATAAAAACACACAGTGGCATGATTATCAAACTCCTTTTGAGACCATCCTGAGTCAAATCGAAACAGAGATTTCAAAATTATCTAATCATTAATTACCAATCGGAATCCTTCGCCGTGAATGTTTAAGATTTCAACTTTTGGATCAAGTTTTAAATATTTTCTCAGCTTTGCAATGTAAACATCCATGCTTCTTGAAGTGAAATAGTTGTCGTCTCTCCAGATTTTAGTCAATGCAATTTCACGAGGCATCAAATCATTCAAATGTAAAGCCAACAGTCTTAAAAGTTCGTTCTCTTTAGGTGATAGTTTTATTTGAGTATCACCTTGGGTTAAAAACCGAAGCTTTGAATTCAGCTTAAAACTTCCTATTTCAAATTCAAACTGCTTACTATCTGCAATGCTTTCAACAGTTTTTCTTTGGATGATGGCCTGGATTTTTAACAATAAGACTTCACTGTCAAAAGGTTTATTTAAATAATCGTCGGCACCAACTTTATAGCCTTTTAATACATCTTCTTTTAATGATTTTGCCGTGAGGAAAATAATTGGCACTTCTTTGTCCTTTTCTCTTATTTCTTGTGCAAGCGTAAAGCCGTCCTTGTAGGGCATCATTACGTCTAAAATACAAAGATGGAAATCTGACTTTTTGAACTTCTCAAAGCCTTCCATACCGTTTTTTGCCAAAACAACTTCATAATCGTTAATTGTCAAGTATTCTTTTAAAACGGTCCCAAAATTAGGATCGTCTTCTACCAGTAAAATGCGTTTTGTGATCTCTTCCATAGTGTTATGATATTAGTGGTAATTTAATGGTGAAGGTACTTCCTTTCCATTTTTCGCTCTCTACAGTGATGACGCCTTGATGATTTTCAACAATTCGTTTCACATTTGAAAGGCCAAGACCATGGCCCTTCACATTGTGAACATCACCTGTATGTTCACGATAAAACTCTTCAAAAATTCGCTTTAAAGCAGATTTACCAATCCCTATGCCCTGATCTTTTACAGACATCAGAATGTTGTTTCCAATATTCTGAGTGTTGATATCAATTTTTGGAGGGCCTTCTGAGTATTTTACAGCATTGTCTAACATATTGACAATGACATTTGTAAAATAAGTTTCATTAGCAATAATTGAACATTTAGAGGCTTTAAAATTAGTTTTGATATACCCCTCTCTATTTTGAACAATCAATTCGAGGTGGGTTATGGCATCTAAAATCAGATCATGTAGCTGAAGTCTATCTTTGCTAATGATCAATTGTTTTTTTTGAAGTTTGGAGATGCGAAGTACATTTTCAACTTGAGCGTTCATTCGTTTATTTTCTTCTTTAATCATAGAGATGTAGGTGTTCACCTTATCTTTATTATTAAAAATTTTTGGGTTTTTAATGGCGTCTAATGCCAAGCTAATTGTCGCAATTGGAGTTTTAAATTCATGGGTCATATTGTTGATGAAATCTGACTTCATTTGAGATATTTTACGCTGACGAATTAATTGATATACCGCACTCATATAGCCAATGATTATAATTAAAGTAAAAACTAGGGAGAGCAATGTGATGATTACAATGTCTTGTTCTTCCTTTGTTTTGAGAATATTATTTATATAATAAGCCTGAACAAAGATGATCCCAATGAGCGATAAGCTCATAAGAATAACCAGTATTGAAAATATGTTTTTATTCACTAAACAAAACTAAAGTATTTAAGAATAATTTAGGTTCTTTTTAACTTGCTATTAACTAAAATGTTAAATTATTAAAAATCAAAAATTTCTTTATGAATTTTGTTATGAATATCATAAACCTGATTTTTTGTGTCATTCAAATCTGTATTGAGAATTACAAAATCTGATTTTACTGTTTTTTCTGAGTCTTGTAATTGATTGGAAATCACTGCCTTGATTTTGGTCAAAGCAATCTGATCTCTTTCAATTATACGTTGTATGCGTATGGCCTCTGGGGCAGTAACGGTTAAAATATAATCAAATTGATCTTCAGCTGCAGTTTCAAATAAAATGGCCACTTCTTTGATAACATAAACAGAGGTTTGCAGGGTTAACCATGAATTAAAATCCCGAGCCACCTCGGGGTGTACCAATGCATTTATCTGGGACAAAAGCGCTTTGTTGTTGAAAATTTTTTCGGAAATAAACGCCTTATTTAATCGATTTTCAGTGTATGCATCTTCACCCAAAAGTTGCTTTATCTTGTCCTTTAAATCTTGTGACGATTGCATCAGCATTTTAGCAGATTGATCTGCATTATAAACAGGAACACCGAGGGCTTCAAACATTTTAGCAACGGTTGTTTTTCCGCTTCCAATTCCGCCAGTAAGTCCTAAAATTTTAATCATTACTTTTTTTAATTACATATTCCAACTTGTTTAACTGAAGGGATGCGCGCTTGATCGTTTTTGGATAAGAGGCTAAAGTTGGGGTTAATATATTGGTTGAAGTATCAAGTGAATTATAATCGCATAAAACCACAAAATCAGAAGCATTGATGCTATTATAAGAACTCAAGTTTGTATAAAATACGACCGGAAGTTCTTTGGGAAAAATTGAAAGACTTAGGTGGTCGGGTAAATTGACCACAGTTACTGGTACATTTAACTTACCCTCGGTGAATTTATCAACTTGCCCTTTAACTTGAACAAATTGATTTGAAAAATTCAAATTTGGTGTAAGTTCCAAACCAACAGTTTGATCAATGTCTTTTTTCACATCAGTAAGTAAGAGATTTGATGTGAAAACATTAAAAATAGTATCTAACAAAACTTTAGGCCCTACAACAGTGACGGAATCAGGATGACTTTTAAGACCATTTAAAAGGTCATAGCCCAATGCAAATTCGGGGTTTACACGAATGATAACTGGAATTTTTTTTAGGGATTGAACGTCGTAACTAAATGAAACCGTACGAGGAGAAATGGCTTCAATTGTAACATCGCTATCAAAAAAATTTAACAACGTTAAATCTTTTGGGTTTGTACGCCAGTAATAGAAAGAACCGTCTTTTTCTAATTTGGAAACATCAACTTCAATCGCCAATTCTTTAAATGCGTATTTAAGCAAATCAAAACCTTGAGTTTTGATCGTTATATCCATATAATTAGGCTTATTTTCGGTTAAAATTTCTTTTGTGCTAAGTTGTGTTGGAATAAGTTTTAATTGAAGGGTTTGACTCAATTGATTTGATAATTTTGCAACCATCGATATGACAAAAGCCAAAACTAAAAATAGAATAAACACATTCAAGCGCTTGATTTGAATCCAGTTTGTGAAAATCGATTTTATTCGCTGTATCATCTAGATTTAAAAAATAGTTTTGGGAATAGAGTCGTCTCAGGCTTTCGAGATAGTTTCAATTTTAAAGTAGATTTTAGAAAACCCAATCCATAGCCAAAAAATTGAATCAAAATTGCGGGCATACACAATATGCTAACAATAATACTTGCAGTGCTTTTCAATGCCATTAAAAATACGGTTAAAAAATAAGCGGCGTATAAATAAAGTCCCCATCTAAAATCAAAAATCAGGAGCAGTAAGCTCAATAAAAATCCGACTGTAAAGAACGAAGGGAACCAATATGCGATTTTTTTAGCATGCGGGTGCCATTTGTTGAGAATTGGTCGAACTTGTCCAAACTTATAAACTTGAATAAAGAAACTTTCAAAAGAAATTCGGCGCTTATGGTAAACATAAGCATTTGAAATTAAGCAAAGTTTGTACCCCATGTCTTTCAATCGTATGGAAAGATCGGGGTCTTCACCGGGATGAATATTTCCAAACCCACCTGAAGCTAAAAAAGCCTCTTTTGAAATCCCCATATTAAAACTTCGAGGTTCATAACCCTCAATTTCTTTATCTCCCCCTCGAATCCCACCGGTTGTAAGTGCCGAAGTCATGGTAAAATTAATGGCCTTTTGAAGCTCTGAAAAATTATGCTTGGCCGCATCAGGTCCCCCAAAACAATCTACATAATTTTTCTTTAAAAAAGAGATCACTTCTGAGAGGTAGTGTTTTGGTAAAATGCAATCGCAATCTAATACAATAAAATAATGGCCTTTAGCGCGTTGCATCCCATAATTACGAGAATGGCCGGGCCCAGTATTTTCTTTGTAGTAGTAGCTGATATTGAGCTGGGCTTGAAAATGCTCTATTATGAGGCGTGCATCCAGACTTGAGCCGTCTTCGACAATGACAATTTCAAAAGTTTTAGGAACTTCCAGTTCACAGAAGCTTTCTAATAATTCACGAACTTCTTCTGGGCGGTTATACACAGGGATAACAAATGAAAAATCACTGGCAATCATATAACAAATTTACACAATGCATTTGAATTAAAAGCGGTTTTAAAATTAAAGCAAAAAAAACTCCGCCGAAGCGGAGTTTTGAGGGTTTAGTTATTTTAAAACTTACTGCTTTAAAACTCTTACCGTTTCAACTGTATTACCAATTGAAATTTGAACAAAGTATGCACCGGATTGCATTACAGCCATGTCTACCAAACAGTCTTTTGTATTTGGAGATTGGCGTAAAACAACTTGTCCGAGCATATTAAAGACTGTGATGTCTTTAACGTTACTTTGTGCTCTAATTGTCAATTGATCATTTACTGGGTTAGGGTAATACGTGAATTGTGACATCGTTGTATCATCTATACCAGCTGTGGTATCATTCCAGAAATATAAATTATCTAATAAAACAGTACCATTTCCTTCCGTTTTGAATTGGTAAACATTGGATTGATCTGCAGCTGTGTAGTGTGATAATGGAATATCAACACTTACCCACTGTCCTGTAGTTATTCCTAACTCAGATCCAATGTTATAATCATTTTCGCCATTACCAATCAAAAAGAATCTAATGTCCGTTGAATCTAGTGTAAAGTAATCAAGATGAACAAAATCCATACCAGTAACATCAGTACCTGTGTACCCAAGTCCTTGGTAATTCAAGTTAGCATATTTTAAAGTATTGCAATCACCATTTGCTCCGATTTGAATCTCGGTCATTTGAGTAGCCTGACCCCATCCTGGGTTCAATTCGCCATAAATATTTGTGGCGTATGCGTCACTGTAGACAGATATCACATCTGCCTCAAGCTGAGTTGGGTCAGGTGCACAATCTGCTGGAATTGATTCAACAAAATTAACCGTATAGGTCTGCGACACGGTTGTGTCACCAGATGTAACTACAATTGTTGCAGCTTCAGCTAAAGTTGTAGCCTGATTTACAACTGTAGTTGCATTTGCGTCCGTAGTAGTTCCAGCAATTGTTGGAACTGCGGAGCCATAAACAACGTCGATATTATAACTTAAAGTTCCTGATCCAAAACCAGCAACTGTAGTGCCATCAAGTGTCAAGTCTGAAAGTGATGCATCCGCTCCTGCAGCTATTGGAGTCTTCCAGAAATATAGGTTTGTTATAAACATTAGAGGAACTGAACCTTCCCATTTAAACTGAACAATATTAGATTCGTTCAATGTTCTGATTGAATTGTAAAAATCTTTGGGGATATCAACTGAGTACCAAGCTCCAGCTTCACTGGTAGTGATAGTCTGCGAAACTTCTGGACTACCTTGATCTAATAAGAAAAAGTTAAAAGAAGCTGTGTCTGGAGCCCATACATCAATATGAACATACTCCATTTCAGAAATATCAATTGGGTTATCCCAGAACTCATTGCCTTGGTAATTAAGGTTCTGCATTTTCCACATAGGGTCATTGTTAAGAGTGACTTCGCTTAGGATTGTTGATTGTCCCCATCCTGGATTTACATTTATATTTGCAGGACCTTGAGTGTAGTGCTGACTTAAAATAGATATAACATCCGCAGCTGCATGTGGTGGCGTAGGAGCAGCAACAGCTGGCTCAGGATTTACTACTGGAGCAGTATAAGAACCTGCCACATTTTTTATATATGCTGTCACTGCATCATTGTTGTTTTCTGAATTAAACTGTATAAACCATAGTGGTTTTAAAATATATGACGACACCCTAAGTATCACACCTTTTAAAAATGATCACGGTCATGTTAAAAATTCTTATGGTTTTAAAATTAAATTTGGAAATAAAAAAATTGTATATTCTGGAGATACTACATATTCTAAAAATGTAGTAGAAAACTCAAAAAATGCAGATATATTAATTCACGAAATAATGTCAGTATCTAAAAAAATTTATGATAAAAATAAAAGATTAAGAAGTGTAGCTAGTACACATACTAAAGTTTCTATTTTAAGACATGTAGTATCTTTTGCTGAAGAACTATTATTATTTAGTGACCAAACTCAATTTATGATGACTGGTGGTACTACTGTGAAGACCACACAGACTCCTACAATTATTGGTATTGTACTGATGATTATGGGCAGTCAGAAGAGCACTCTGAATCAGCAGATAACGATCGTTACACACAAGATAACGATCACGACGATCAAGGCAGTGATGAAGTAAACCCAGATTGTGATGACAGCTATTGGCTATACAATTACGGCACTCATGTGGCCTACACTCAGCAAGATGTTATCGATGGAAATGCAGAGGATTGGTTCCTTCTAAATGAAGAAGATTACCCAGATTATAATCACCCTGCATATTACAACATCGCTAACCATGAAGTATTGGATTGCTCCGAAAACTCGCATGCTGGAGATTGGTACCTTGTAGAACCACCTGAAGATCCTGACCACGAATATTTCGTATGGTG
>CAJWDI010000012.1:0-30804 GCA_913031185.1 uncultured Flavobacteriaceae bacterium
TCAATTGGTTTTTCAAGAAGCGCCATATAAAAACCATCATATCCACTCTTGTGTGCAAATATTTTTTTTTCTTTGATTAATTTGAATTGTATCCCTTCTTCAGATGCTAAAAATTTAGCTATTTGTTCTTGGTTTTCAGACGGCAACACAGAACAAGTTGCATACACCATTTTCCCACCAGGTTTTAATATCTTAGAATAGTCTTGTAATATGTGTTGTTGAGTTTTTTTTATTTTATCTAAAAATTCAGGTTTTAACTTCCATTTAGAATCTGGATTTCGACGTAAAACGCCCAAGCCAGAGCAAGGGGCGTCAATGAGCAAGCGATCCGCTTTTTCTTTAAGTTTTTTTATGGGTTTGGTAGAGTTAATCAACCTTAAATCAATGTTGTGTGCCCCATTTCGTTTGGCCCTCACTTTTAATTTCTTGAGTTTACTTTCGTAAATATCCATAGCAATGAGCGATCCTTTATTTTCCATCAGTGCAGAAAGGTGTAGGGTCTTGCCCCCAGCACCGGCACAAACATCCACCACTTTCATTCCTGGAGCTACCTCCAAAAAATCAGCCACCAATTGGGAGGAGGCATCTTGCACTTCAAACCAACCCATTTTAAAAGCTTCGGTTTTAAAGACGTTGGCACGTTCCAATAGTTTTAAAGCATTTGGGTAGCCTTTGATCTCTATGGTTTCAATATGCTCCGCACTTAGTTTGAGTTGAAGCTCTTTTTTAGAGGTTTTTAGTGTGTTTACCCTCAATATCACATCTGCTTGTTCGTTTTGTTTGGTCAGTTCTTTGGACCAAACGCTTTCTCCCAATTCTTTGACGCCCAATGCATCTATCCAGTCTGGAATCGATTCCTTAATTTTTCGAATTTTACAGGCTTCATCAAAGCGACCTTTAATTTTTCTAGTTGGTGTATTTTCAAAATATTTCCAGTCAGGCAATTTAATCCCCCTGAGGGTCGCCCACACTGCAAAAAGCCGCCAAGCATCATCTCTACTGAAAGGTTCTTTAACATCGGCAATTTCTGCATAAAGCCTTTTCCAGCGAACAATATCGTAGGTGGTTTCTGCCACAAAACCGCGATCGCGACTGCCCCAACGTTTATCGCGTTTTAAAAGGGCTTGAATGACTTTATCGGCATATTTGTTATCGTTGAAAACTTCAAGGACGCCATCAATAACCGCAAAACACAAATTTCTATGTAATCGCATCAACTTATCTTAGAACTACAAAGTTACATTTAATATATGGTTTCTCAGCAGAGAAATAAATATTGATTTTACGCTAAGATATTATCGGGGGATTACATTTTTTAATCCAAAGTCTGCATCAACACCAATTTGTGATACATGCCTTTTTTGTCCAAAAGTTCCTGATGCTTGCCTTGTTCTACAATTTCACCTTGTTTCATTACAATGATTTGGTCAGCATTTTGAATGGTAGATAAACGGTGTGCAATGACTATAGAAGTACGATTTTTCATCATATTTTCAAGCGCTTCTTGAACCAAGCGCTCGCTTTCTGTGTCCAATGCGGATGTGGCTTCATCTAAAATCATAATGGGTGCATTTTTAAGTACAGCCCTTGCAATACTTAAGCGCTGTTTTTGACCGCCTGAGAGACTGTTTCCAGCATCTCCAATGTTTGCATCAATTCCACCTGGTAATTCTGTTACAAATTCCCAAGCATTGGCAACTTTAAGGGCCTCAATAATTTCATCATTTGTAGCATTTTCGTTTCCTATAAGTAAGTTATTTTTGATACTATTATTAAATAAAATGGAATCTTGAGTCACCAGTCCAATTTGAGACCTTAAAGATTTTTTTGTAAACTTTTTTATATCTACACCATCAATTTCAATGCTACCTTCATTGACATCGTAAAAACGCGTCAAAAGATTGGCAATGGTAGATTTTCCACTCCCAGATTGCCCCACCAAAGCAACCGTCTGACCTTTTTTGACAGAGATGGAGAAATCATTTAAAACATTTTCTTTTTCGTATTTAAAAACGATGTTTTTGAGGGCAATCGATTTGTTGAATTCTGATAAAAATTTTGCGTTTTCTTCATCCGACATGCTATCTTCACTCTCTAATACTTCAAATACACGGTCGGCAGCTGCAATGCCATTCTTTACTTTATAAGAGGCTTTACTGATGG
The DNA here is from genome assembly GCA_913031185.1 of uncultured Flavobacteriaceae bacterium. Taxonomy (GTDB): domain Bacteria; phylum Bacteroidota; class Bacteroidia; order Flavobacteriales; family Flavobacteriaceae; genus UBA3537. The sequence goes on from CAJWDI010000012.1 coordinate 2,164, forward strand.
CTTTTGCAGGCGTTAATATGCCGTAGGCAAGTCCCATAAATCCAATAAATGTAGTGCCTTCAATTACTTTTTCAATCAATACTAGTTTACCGCCATACCACAACAGTGCTGCAATGGTTACAATTCCAAGAAATTCACTCAAAGGCCCAGCTAAGTTGTTTTTATTTCCAATCTTATTGATCAATCTTAAAATACGGTCTGCAGAGTTTGAAAATCGCTGTTTAAAGCTTGGCTCTGCATTATAGCTTTTTACAATTTTTAGTCCTGATAATGTTTCTTCTACAGTAGAAATAAGTAATCCCGATTCTTCCTGTGCTTTGAGGGATTGTCGTTTTAAACGTTTTCCGATGTTGGAAATTAAAAATCCAGAAATAGGAATAAAAAGCAGTACAAAAAGTGAAAGTTGCCAACTTAATGTAAACATGACAATGAGTGAAAAAACGATTGTTAATGGCTCTCTTACAATGAGTTCTAAAATGATAAAGAAAGAATTTTGCATTTCATTAATATCTCCTAATATTCGCGCCATGATATCTCCTTTTTTTCTTTTGGCGTAAAAGCTAACAGGGAGTTCCACAATATGTTTGTACATATGTTTTCTTAAATCTGTTAAAATCCCATTCTTTAAATACATGACATGTTGCATCGAAAGGTATCCAAAAAGATTTTTCAGAAAAAATGTTCCCACCACAACACCCACCACAATCAGCAATGCAATTTGATCATTGCCAGCATCTAATAGTGTGGTGATTTTAAAGTTTAAGCTGTCGTTAGCATAGTTCTTAAGGTCTCCAATACCGTTCCATGCGGGTGCCTTTGTAACTTTCTGAGTTTTATCAAATAATACATTGAGCATAGGAATTAAAGAAACGAATGCAAGGGTGCCAAAAAGGGCATACAATAAGTTAAATACAATATTTAAAACTACATGTTTTTTGTAGTTTCTTATAAAAGGCCATAACTGTTGAAGAATTTTTTTCATCTCACTCCAAATTCATTGCTTTTAAAATTTTATTAATTTTTGCTTCAAGTTCTTGTTCTGTTGACTTAAATTCTGAAGCAGTTTTTAGTGCTTTATTGACACTGATATAATATTTAATTTTTGGTTCTGTACCACTCGGCCTCAAAGCAATTCTACTGCCATCCTCTGTCGTAAAAATCAAAACATTTGCTTTTGGAATATTTATAACTGACGTAGAATTTGTTGTAGTGTCATATGAACTTGAACATTGGTAGTCATCAATTTTCATGACCTTAGAACCATTAATTTCAATTGGGGGAGATGTTCGAGCTTCATCCATTAATTTCTGAATTTCTTGGGCACCAGTTTTCCCTTTTTTTGTGATTGAAACCAGCCGTTCTTTAAAAAAGCCATGCGAGACATATAAATCAATTAGTGCGTTAAAAAAAGAACTTCCATTGGCCTTGGTCAGGGCTGCAATTTCACATGCGAGAAGGGTAGAAGTTACCGCATCTTTATCTCGAACAAAATCTCCAACCATAAATCCAAAGCTTTCTTCACCGCCACCAATAAAATCCATATTAGGATATTCTTCTATCATCTTGGCAATCCATTTAAAGCCGGTAAGTCCAATTTTACAATCTACATTGTAAGCGGCAGTTAACTCTGGGAGCATCGGGGTTGAAACAATTGTAGAACCCACAAATTGATTGCCGTTAATTTTCCCATCGTCTTTCCATTGGTCTAATAAAAACTTTGTCATGAGAACCATGGTTTGATTACCATTTAAAAGCGTCAATTCTCCCATTGTATTTCTAACGGCTATGCCAAGTCGATCACAATCAGGATCGGTTCCAATAACAATATCCGCATTGACTTTTTCTCCCAATTCTAAAGCCATTTTGAGGGCTTCTGGTTCTTCCGGATTTGGAGATTTAACTGTTGGGAAGTCTCCGTCAGGAAGCGCTTGTTCTTGAACAATATGCACGTTTTTGTAACCTGCTCTTTTAAGGGTTTCGGGTACGGCTGTAATTGAAGTACCGTGAAGGGACGTAAAAACAATAGTTAATTTGTCTCTATTTGCTAATGAATTTTGCTTGAGCATACCATTTTCAGCGGATGCTTTAATAAAAACATCATCAACATTTGAACCAATCTTATAAATTAAGTCATTATTCGCATCAAAATTTATATCTGTGTAGTTTAGTTGGTTAATAACTTTTATGATTGCTTTATCGTGTGGGGGGACAAGTTGTCCTCCATCTTTCCAATAGACTTTATAACCATTGTATTCCGGTGGATTATGAGAAGCTGTTAAGACAATTCCACATAGACAATTCAAATGTTTGACGGCAAATGATAGTTCCGGTGTGGCTCTGAGATCTTCAAATAAAAAAACTTTAATATCATTGGCAGAAAACACATCTGCTACAATTTTTGCAAAAGATTTACTGTTGTGCCTACAGTCATAGGCAATGGCGACCCTCAGTGTTTCGTTGGGATATAATTGCTTCAAATAATCAGAAAGGCCTTGGGTATTTCTCCCCAATGTGTACTTGTTAATTCGGTTTGTGCCAACCCCCATAACGCCACGCATTCCACCAGTTCCGAATTCTAAGTCTTTATAAAATCGATCTTCTAGTTCTTCGGGATTTTCCTGAAGTTTGGTGATTTCATCTTTCGTCTCTTGGTCAAAAAAATCTTGTTGCCAATTTGAAATTTTGGATTGTATTTCTAAGCTAAGTGGTGCTGACATATGTATTTTTTTGCAAATTTAATTATTAGCAGCTTTTAAAGCGCTTTATTTTTTAGAATTATTTAGCAGTAGTATCTTCAGTAATTTGGTAACGTTCTTTGTGGCTTCGTGATTGTAAAATAATTTCACCCAAAAAACCAGCTACAAAAAATTGGGTACCAATAATCATTGTTGTTAAAGCAATAAAAAACTCAGGCCGCTCAGATATTAAACGTCCAGAGGGGTTGAAGTATAATTTATCGACCCCCAGATAGGCTGCAAAAGTAAACCCGATGATGAGCATTAATATTCCAAGGAATCCGAAAAAATGCATAGGGCGTTTTCCAAATCTGTAAGTAAACCATATTGTAATTAAATCCAAAAACCCATTTATAAATCGTTCCATACCAAATTTTGTTTTGCCGTATTTTCTTGGCTGATGTGCCACTGTTTTCTCAGAAATGTTTTTAAATCCAGCATTCGCTGCCAAAACAGGAATATAGCGGTGCATTTCTCCGTAAACTTCAATGGTTTTAATCACGTCTTTTTTGTAAGCCTTTAATCCACAATTAAAATCGTTGAGCGCTATTCCTGAAACTTTTCTAGCGGCCCAATTGAATAACTTTGAGGGTAAGTTTTTAGCGAAATACCGGTCATAGCGTTTTTTCTTCCAACCCGATACCACATCATATTTATTATTTTTGATCATATCAAAGAGCGCTGGAATTTCCTCGGGACTGTCTTGTAAATCTGCATCCATAGTAATGACGACATCGCCAACAGCCCTTTCAAACCCGGCGTGAAGTGCTTGTGATTTCCCGAAGTTCTTTGAAAAACGAATGCCAAAAACAGCAGAATTTTTCACACTGAGGGTTTTGATGATTTCCCAAGATTGGTCTCGACTTCCATCGTCGATGAAAATAAGTTCATAAGAAAATTTCTTAGAATGCATTATTGTTGCAATCCAATCGTGGAGTTCTTCTAATGAGTCTTGCTCGTCTAAGAGGGGTATAACAACTGAAATATCCATTGGAATTGGTATAAGTCACCCCAAAAATAGCGAAATTATGCTTTGTTTGTGTCTGATTTCTTTATTATTGCTGCTACAATTAGGCCTAACAATGAAATAAATGCAAGGAAGAAAACATAATTTTGCAGTTGAGTTGCAATTGAAAAATTATCTTTTTTACTCGCTTCTAATAGGGTTTGTGTTACCAATTCTTCTGGTGCATTGAAGCGTTCCATAGATTGTTTTGTCACAAGTAAAATTTGCTCGTTTAGATACCCTGCAGCATCGGTATCGATGAAAGAAAAAATAGCAATACTCACAAATGTGCTTATTCCAATTCCTAGGGCTACAGTGATGAAATAGTTAGAAAATGCGGCCTTAAAGTCAATAAAACCGCCGAGTATACTTTTTGCCTTCTTGGCCGCCAATACCCCGAATACAATTACCGTTGTCAAGCTCAAGAGGCTTGCCCACCATTTGATCATTAAATCTAAATTAACTACATAAAATAGTACGGTTATAAAAGATAATGTGGCGCCTAGATAGAGGCCTAAATTAACTGAATTTTGCTTTGTGGTTGGTTTCATATTTAAAAGATTTATAGTTTTTTTATTTATTAGATGCAATTTGCTAATAAATGTTACAGCACAGCCATATAAATAAAATTAATAATCTGTTGTGATATTGTAAAAAATCATTAAATTTGCAATTCGAAAAATCGAAACAAAGCATACGATGAAAAAAGGAGTTCACCCAGAAAATTACAGACTTGTAGCGTTTAAAGACATGTCTAATGACGATGTTTTTTTAACGAAATCAACCGCAGATACCAACGAGACCCTCGAAGTTGATGGCGTTGAATACCCACTAATTAAATTAGAAATTTCTAGAACTTCACACCCTTATTACACTGGTAAGTCTAAATTGGTAGACACTGCAGGACGTATTGATAAGTTCAAAACAAAATACGCTAAGTTTAAAAAATAATTTAGCAATCTATACAATATCAAAAGCCTTTCATCGACATGAAAGGCTTTTTTGTTATTTTTACAAAAAATAATTTAGATGAATTATATTCTTTTTGATGGTCCTTTTCGCAACGCCTTGTTGCCTTTCACTTACACAAGGCCTGTTGCAGATATTCGCATTGGGATTTTAACCATTCGAGAGAAATGGGAAACCTTTCTTGGTTTGACCACTACAACTGTCACAGAAGACTATTTGTCTAAGAAATTCCCAATGGTAGAGTTTTCAGATAACACCATGATTAACGGATCTTACCTCCCTACGCAAGAGCTTGTTGATATGCTTCAGAACTTAAATGAAAATGAAGCAATTTTTGACGGAGAGGTTGTTGTGGCTTTTAGGGTTTCAGACACTCAAGAAACTATTGATTTTACACAATTTAAAATACACAACTGCCCAGAGTCCGTACTTTCCATTAAAAATACTTGGGATATATTTCAACTCAATGGGGTTGCTATTGAGGCAGATTTTAATTTGATAACAAAAGACAAGACTTCACAATCTATTCCAGAAACAGTAAAAACATCGAACGAAACCCATATTTTTATTGAAGAAGGTGCTAACTTAAATCACTGTGTTTTAAACGCAACTGATGGCCCCATATACATCGGTAAAAATGCCGAAATTATGGAAGGTAGTTTGGTGCGTGGCCCTTTTGCCTTGTGTGAAAATTCTGCTTTAAAAATGGGAGCTAAGATTTATGGCCCTACAACTGTTGGGCCGCACTCTAAAGTTGGTGGTGAAGTCAATAATTCAATTATCTTCGGTTATTCCAATAAAGCTCACGATGGATTTTTAGGTAATTCTGTGATAGGCGAGTGGTGTAATTTGGGTGCAGATACCAACACTTCAAATTTAAAAAACAATTATGCGGAGGTGCGTCTTTGGAACTATGAATCTGAAAATTTTGCGAGAACCGGCCTCCAGTTTTGTGGACTGATGATGGGAGATCACAGCAAATGCTCCATAAACACCATGTTTAATACGGGCACTGTAGTTGGAGTATGTGCCAATATTTTTAGCAGTGGCTTTCCTAGAAATTTTGTACCCAGTTTTAGTTGGGGCGGTAATCAAGGGATGAGCACCTATTTGACTAAAAAAGCGTTTGAAGTGGCTTCTGCTGTCTTTCAACGTCGAGGCTTAGAATTTTCCCAGCAGGACGCTGAAATTCTAGAACAGGTTTTTAAAATGACCAATAAACACAGGCCAGCTTAATTCTTTCTAACTTTTTTAAGTTCTAAAAGATTGGTAGGATTGATCCCCAATCCCTCTATATTCTTTTGTGTAAATCGAACGACTTCATCATAAAATAATACAGTGATAGGCGCCTCTTTCATTACGACTGCATCCATTTTTTCATAAAGTTCAATACGTGACGAATCGTTCGTTTCAGTCATCGCATTCTCATACATTCGGTCAAATTCCTCATTTTTAAAATGGGTGTAATTGGGTCCATTGGGTGTGAAATTTTTACTATAAAAAAGGGATAAGTAGTTTTGTGCATCTGGGTAGTCCGCTACCCAGCTTGCTCTAAAAACCGCGGTTTTTCCATTGGCTTTTGCCGATTTTAAAGCTGATGCTGGCATGACATCAATACTTATGTTTAAACCAATATCCAGTAAGGCTCTTTGTATAAATTCACAAAAACTCAAATAATTCTCTGTTGTTGAGAGCTTTAAAGTCGGGTTGGGGTCATTGGTTTGTGTTTTGTACTCAGTGACAAGTGCTTTAGCTTTCTCTGGGCTAAAATCAAAACCTATCGTTGGCTTAAACCCTGGCAACCCTCTGGGAATAAATCCGCCATTTGCAGGACTTCCAATGTTATTTCTGAGATAGGTTATCATTTTATTGCGGTCAAAGCCATAATTAAAGGCTTGTCTTAAAAGTCTACTTTGGACTTCGGGAATATCTGAATCCATGTAAAAGCCTAAATATTCTGTGTTTAAATAAGGACTTTTAAGCATATTTACACTGGGCTTATATTTTGCTTGAAGCTTCCCATTTGGTGTTAGAATATCATCTTTGTAAGCAGCATCTAAACCTGATATAAAATCAAGATTGCCTTGTATGAATTGTGAATATTCCGATTGTTTATCCGCTAAAAATGTGATGGCAATGGCTTCTAAATAAGGGAGTTTATTACCAGCACTGTCATTTTCAAAATAGCGCTGGTTTTTTCGAAAGACTAATTTGTTATTTTCAGACCATTTTTTTTTAAAAAATGGACCCGTGCCAATGGGGTAACTCCTAAAATCACTCCCATAATATTCAATAATTTCTTTGGGTACTACACTGCAATATTTCATGCTTAGCAATCCAAGAAAGGCTGGGAAAGGATGTTTCAATTTAATTTGAAAAGTATGGGGGTCTTTGGTAATAAATTTATCAACAGAAGACAATACCCAAACCCCAGGAGACGCGAGTTTTGGATCTAGCAATCTCTTAAAACTGAACTCAAAGTCAGCTGCTGTAACCAAACGTGTTTTTGTCGGGCCAAATTTTTCATGATCATGAAAATAAACATCTGGTTTTAAGTAAAAAGTATAAAGTGTGCCGTTCTCTGAGATTTCCCATTCATTAGCTATACTGGGCCTAATTTTCATGTTTTCATCCAACTGCACAAGCCCGTTAAACAACTGGTGAACCGCCCAAATATTGGCATTGTCTTTTGCGAATGCAGGATCTAAGCTGCTGATATTTTTATGCTCATTGTAGCGAAATACTTGTATGTCTAAAGCCTTTTCATCCGAATGACTACAGCCCAATAAAAGAAGCGCAGTTAAAAAAGTAGCAGTGCTAAAATTTAATAAATTAGAGGGTTGTTTTGCCATTAGCTTGGTTCGTCGTAACTTTGTTTTTCTTTGTAAATGTACAAGAATGATTGCAACAAAAAAAGTAGCTTTTTACACTTTGGGCTGCAAATTAAATTTTTCAGAAACTTCCACCATCGCAAGAGATTTTCAAAACGAAGGCTTTGAGCGGGTTGATTTTTCTGATTTTGCGGACATTTACGTAATCAACACATGTTCGGTGACTGAAAACGCTGACAAACGCTTTAAAACCATTGTAAAACAAGCGCTTCAGGTCAATATAGATGCTTTTATCATCGCCATAGGATGTTACGCCCAACTTCAACCTCAAGAATTGGCAGATGTATATGGCGTTGATTTGGTGTTAGGGGCTACCGAAAAGTTTAAAATTACAGATTACCTTAATGATCTTTCCAAACAATCAGTTGGGTCTGTACATGCTTGTGAAATCGAGGCTGCTGATTTTTATGTTGGCAGTTACTCAATAGGGGACCGCACCCGAGCCTTTCTCAAAGTTCAAGATGGATGTGATTACAAATGCACCTATTGTACCATTCCGCTTGCACGCGGAATTTCTAGAAGTGATACTTTACAGAATGTTTTAAGTAATGCCCATGAGATTTCAAAGAAAGGGATTCAAGAAATTGTGCTTACAGGTGTGAACATTGGGGATTATGGCAAAGGAGAATTCGGTAATAAAAAGCACCAACATACATTTTTAGAATTGATCCAAGCTTTAGACAACGTTGAGGGCATCAAGCGCCTTCGAATTTCATCTATTGAGCCCAACTTGTTAAAAAATGAAATGATTGATTTTGTATCAAAAAGTAATCGTTTTGTGCCGCATTTTCACATTCCACTTCAAAGTGGAAGTAACATGGTCTTAAAAAATATGAGAAGACGTTATATGCGTGAATTATATGAAGAACGCGTTGCACTGATAAAAAAACAAATGCCAGATGCTTGCATTGGTGTGGATGTCATTGTTGGTTTTCCTGGAGAAACGGAAGCCCTTTTTCTCGAGACATTTAATTTTTTAAACGCATTAGATATTTCTTATTTGCACGTTTTTACATACTCCGAGCGGCCAAACACATTGGCTGCTTCCATGGAAAATGCAGTGCCTAAGAACATAAGAACAAAGCGCAGTAAATTATTGCGTGGTTTATCCGTAAAAAAAAGGAGAGCGTTTTATAAAAGTCAATTAGGATCAGTTCGTACCGTTCTATTTGAAGGTGAAAATAAATCAGGATACATCCATGGGTTTACAGAAAACTATGTCAAAGTAAAAACACCATGGAATCCCACACTCGTAAATACATTGCATGAAGTTGAACTTACTAAAATTGATAGTGATGGACTGGTTCGATTTGAATTTGTTCAAACGCTAGTGTCCTGTTAGATCCGAATGCCTACTGGTAACATCTTTTTATAGCGTCGATTTCTTTTGATGAACTTTGCAATTGGAGGGCTTGTTGGTACAACGCTGATGTTTTTTTCGCTAATATTTTCTAAAACAACTTTTATAAAATCTTCAGAAAATTCCTGAGAAGCCATATGTTCTGGAATATTGAGCTTTGTAAGAAAAATTTTACGTTCTTGTTGGGAGTATTCAATGGTAGCCATATTGGTACCAATTTTCACTTCATACTGACGCAAAAAAGTATTGTCTACAAGATTTGAAGCTGTTAGCATAACAATAAGATTGTGATTGTTGAGAATAATTCAATGCAAATTTACAAAAAAAACTACTGATTTTCTGAACTTTAACATTTTTCAACCCAAGACAGCAGTAATAATCCTAAACAGGGCTTCACACTTATCGATTTTTTTTTAAATTGTATCTTCCAAAATTATAACAAAATGTCTCGTTTAAAATTTACCTATTTTTTCATAATTTGTCTTGCTTTACTGATTTTTTTGTCTTCGTCTTTCAAAAGCCAGTCAGACGAACAAAATTCCCAAAAACATCCATTATCTGATTACAATGTATATGCACTCCCTTTACCAAAAACACTTGATTTTTCTGGTGAATCGATGCCTTTAATCAAACAAGATGTTAAGGAGCGAATGGACAGAGAACTTTTGGTGAATACCTACTGGCAATCCAATGGCTTTCTATTGCTTAAACGCGCCCACAAGTACTTCCCAATCATAGAGCCTATTTTAGAGGCTTACGGTGTCCCAGACGATTTTAAATATTTGGCATTGATTGAAAGTGGTCTACAAAATGTTACTTCTCCTGCTGGTGCGAAAGGATTTTGGCAAATAATGAAATCTACTGCTAAAGAATATGGATTAGAGGTTAATGCAAATGTTGACGAGCGCTATAACCTTATTTTGTCAACTAAAGTTGCATGTGAATACCTATTAAAAGCCAAACAAAGATTTGGTTCTTGGACCTTGGCCGCAGCTTCTTACAACGCCGGGATGAATGGAATTGCCTCTGAGCTAGAGCGTCAATCGGTCGATAATTACTACGATATGTTGTTGGGACAAGAAACAGGTCGTTATGTGTTTAGAATTGTAGCACTTAAGGAAATTACTAACAATGCCAAGAAATACGGCTTTAATTATACAGATGCCGATCTCTACAATTACCCCCCTACATTCTCAGTGGAGGTTGATACCGCAGTCAGTGATTTTGTGCAATTTGCCGAAGGGTTTGGGATTAATTACAAGCAATTAAAAATTCACAATCCCTGGCTAAGAGAGACGTTTTTGAATAATAAATCAAGGAAAAAATACAACATTGAAATCCCTGAAATTAATGGCATTGATTCAAATAATTAACGTCTTCGACCAGCATTTCCTTGTCCAAAATGCTGATTGGGGATGGAGGCCTTTTTCATTTGCTGCTTCATCATCTTAATTTGCTCGCTGAGCATGTTCCTTTTATCGAGTTTTTGTGCTTCGGAAAGTAAGCGTTGTGCTTCCAGTTTTCGTCGTTTTGTAAATGCAATCCCCGCCAAGTTAAGTTTGGCCATTGCCAGGTCGTGATCCATGGAAAGTCCTAGATTGACTGCATTTTTAAAGAATTTTTCAGCGGCATTCATATTGGTTTGAGACACCATGATGCCTTTTAAGAAATTATAATAGCCTTGTTGCTTTTTAGTCAGAGCCGATTGAGGATTTTTAATTTTACTCAGCCAAGCTTCAGTTCCAGCAAAATCTTGCTTTCTAAGTTTTAAAAACGCCAATAGAATAAATTCGTTTTTGTAGTACAAAAACAAAAAAGTAAGCCCAATTAAAATAAACATAATGCCGTTGCCTATGAAAGTCTCAATAAATTGATAGACCGCATATACAAAACATGCAATGAACAAGACAAGTTTGATATTTTTATTGAACATATTTTCAGTTTAAAATGGAATACAAATGTAATAAAAACAAAACAAAATATTTTTATAATAAGATTTGTTGAACTAAAAACTCTTTGTATATTTGCGCGACTCTAATTTTGAAGTATAATAAACTTAATAATTTTAGATTCCTATATCGGATTTTAAAGATTAAACAACATGAAAAGAACATTCCAACCTTCCAAAAGAAAACGTAAAAACAAGCACGGTTTTAGGGAAAGAATGGCCTCTGCTAATGGCAGAAAGGTCTTGGCTAGAAGACGTGCAAAAGGACGTAAAAAGTTGAGTGTTTCATCTGAAATTCGTCATAAAAAATAATGATTAACAATTGTTAATATATTAAAGGTGTTACTGTTTGTAACGCCTTTTTTTATATCCAAAGGTTATTTAAATTTGAAAAATATTTTTCTGAAAAACAACTTGCTAACATAATGCCAAAAAGAAACGATCTAAAATCCATTCTCATCATCGGCTCAGGGCCCATTATTATTGGTCAAGCTTGTGAATTTGATTATTCTGGTTCACAAGCCTTGCGATCTCTGCGAGAAGATGGAATCGAAACCATTCTAATCAACTCTAATCCAGCGACCATCATGACGGATCCCTCTATGGCCGATCATGTTTATTTGTTGCCTTTGAACACCAAGTCCATTTTAAAAATTTTGAAAGCGCACCCACAGATTGATGCAGTTCTACCAACCATGGGTGGACAAACGGCTCTAAATTTGTGTATTGAAGCGGATGAAAAAGGAATTTGGGAAGATTATGATGTTGAAATTATCGGGGTTGATATTGACGCGATAAACATAACAGAAGATCGTGAGAAGTTTCGAGAACTGATGTTAAAAATTGGCATTCCAATGGCGCCTCAAGCCACGGCAAACTCCTATCTAAAAGGTAAGGAAATTGCACAAGAATTTGGTTTTCCTCTTGTGATTAGAGCATCTTTTACACTAGGGGGTGCAGGTGCTTCCATTGTTCACAAAGAAGAAGATTTTGATGAACTTTTAAAGCGTGGTCTTGAGATATCGCCCATTCACGAGGTCATGATTGACAAGGCGCTAATGGGCTGGAAAGAATATGAATTAGAATTGCTTCGTGACGATAACAATAATGTTGTGATTATATGTTCCATAGAAAATATGGATCCCATGGGCATCCATACAGGAGATTCCATCACTGTAGCTCCTGCAATGACTTTAAGCGACACCACCTACCAGAAAATGCGTGATATGGCCATTCATATGATGCGAAGCATCGGAGATTTTGCTGGAGGGTGTAATGTTCAATTTGCAGTAAGTCCAGATAAAAATGAGGACATTATCGCCATAGAAATCAATCCGAGGGTTTCCCGATCCTCTGCACTTGCTAGCAAGGCTACTGGTTATCCAATTGCCAAAGTCGCAGCGAAATTAGCAACCGGATACACCCTTGACGAGCTAGAAAATCAGATTACCAAATCAACTTCAGCTCTTTTTGAACCCACTCTGGATTATGTGATTGTCAAGATACCACGCTGGAACTTTGATAAATTTGAAGGCAGCGACCGAGAACTAGGGCTTCAAATGAAAGCTGTTGGAGAGGTCATGGGGATCGGTCGATCTTTCCAGGAGGCCTTACATAAGGCAACACAATCCTTAGAAATCAAGCGCAATGGCTTGGGCGCCGATGGTAAAGGCTACAAAGACTACGATCAAGTCATTAGCAAGCTAAAACACGCCAGTTGGGACCGTGTTTTTGTGATATATGATGCCATTCAAATGGGGATTCCACTGTCTAGAATTTACGAAATCACCAAAATTGACATGTGGTTTTTAAAACAATACGAGGAACTGTATTTTCTTGAAAAAGAAATTTCGAATTTCGATATTGAAACCATTACAAAACCCCTGCTTTTAGAAGCCAAGCAAAAAGGTTACGGAGACCGTCAAATTGCTCATATGCTAAGCTGTTTAGAAAGTGAAGTATATAAAAGACGGAAAGAGTTTGAAATCAATCGTGTATACAAGTTAGTAGATACCTGTGCTGCAGAGTTTGAAGCCAAGACGCCTTATTATTATTCTACTTTTGAGAGTGAAATGACCACCAGAGAGGGGGTTAAATGTGTACAGAACGAAAGTATTGTATCTGAGAAAAAGAAAGTTGTTGTATTGGGGTCTGGTCCAAATCGTATTGGTCAAGGAATTGAGTTTGATTATTGTTGTGTTCATGGCGTTTTAGCTGCCGCTGAATGTGGTTACGAAACCATTATGATAAATTGTAATCCTGAAACAGTATCAACCGATTTTGATACTGCAGATAAACTTTATTTTGAGCCTGTTTTTTGGGAACATATCTATGACATCATTCAGCATGAAAAACCTGAGGGTGTTATTGTTCAACTCGGAGGCCAGACCGCCCTCAAACTGGCAGAAAAGTTGGACCGTTACGGCATAAAGGTTTTGGGTACAAGTTACCAATCATTAGATTTAGCGGAAGACCGAGGTTCTTTTTCTACATTATTAAAAAACAACAACATTCCATATCCAGAATTTGATACGGCTGAAACTGCGGACCAAGCCTTGCAAGTGGCAGACAAACTGAACTTCCCAATTTTAGTCAGACCTTCCTATGTTTTAGGGGGGCAAGGCATGAAGATTGTCATAAACAAGGAAGAGTTAGAAGCCCATGTGGTCGATTTACTTCAAAAAATCCCCAATAACAAATTGCTACTTGATCATTATTTAGACGGCGCAATTGAAGCTGAGGCTGATGCTATATGTGATGGGGAGAATGTTTATATTATTGGGATTATGGAGCACATTGAACCTTGTGGCATTCACTCTGGAGACAGCAATGCGACATTACCCCCCTTTAATTTAGGAGATTTGGTACTTCAACAAATTAAGGACCACACCAAGAAAATTGCGCTTGCGCTAAATACTGTTGGATTGATCAACATTCAGTTTGCAGTCAAAGATGACATGGTTTACATTATAGAAGCCAATCCAAGAGCTTCAAGAACGGTTCCATTCATCGCCAAGGCTTATGGGGAGCCCTATGTTAATTATGCCACCAAGGTAATGTTGGGACATAACAAGGTTACAGATTTTGATTTCAACCCACAATTGGAAGGCTATGCCATCAAACAACCTGTCTTCTCATTCAATAAGTTTCCGAATGTCAACAAACAATTGGGACCAGAAATGAAAAGCACCGGTGAGAGTATTTTATTCATTGAAAGTCTTAAGGACGATGAATTTTATGACCTGTATGCCAGAAGAAAAATGTATCTAAGCAAGTAGTAACTCAAAATTATTGTCAATACTTTAACAACTTTAAAGTTTCATTTTAGATATATTTGTTAAAACATCTGATATGAAATATAAAGTTCTCCTATTAATTTTAGCCGTTATTGCAATAAGTTGCGAAAATGATAGTACTTCTGATTTGACACCTGAAACACCCACAACTCCCGGGGGCACATCATACAATTTGGGGTGGTCTCAAAGTGGTGATAGCATTGATCAACAATTAACGATTGAAGTAGGTGATACTGTCACATGGACTTGGGGAAGTGGCACTCACAACCTTGAGCAAATTGGAGATATTTCAGAGCCTGGATTCGCTGAAGGCTATTTTTCTTCAGGCCACGTATATTCTCATACTTTTACAACTGTTGGTGCTCATGATTATTTGTGTAGTCCTCACCCAAATACAATGTATGGAACAATTACGGTGACAGAATAAATAAATTCATAATTTGAAATATTTTCTCTTTTTTCTGTTTTGTATTTTGGGCTTTATCAAGCCGTTAAACTTACAAGCCCAACAACAGTTTATGACCCGTAATGGCAATATAACATTTGATTCAAAACTTGATTCTTTTGTGCCAGTAAAAGCTGAAAATAGTGCGGTTTCTGCCCTTCTTAATGCCGACGATGGTGAAATTGCTGTTTTGGCGCTGGTCAAAGGCTTTTCATTTAAAAATTCTCTTATGGAAGAACACTTCAATGAGAGTTATGCTGAATCAGATCTTCACCCCAAGGCCACTTTTACTGGAAAAATTTCCAATTTTGACATTCAGGACTCAAAACCCTATCTTTTTTCTGGGGTCTTGTCCTTTCACGGAGTTGAAAAACAACTATATGAAATTCCACTAAGTGTGGAAATTGAGAATCATCGCATTGGTATCAATGGCGAATTCCAATTGGTGGTTTCGGACTTTGACATTAAAGTTCCAAGAATTGTTCGCAGTAAAATTCCCGAAAAGATTTATGTTTCTATAAATTTAGATTTAGAAAAATTAGATAATTAAACTTTTCTTTTATGAAAAAATTAGTGGTTTTAATGATCGCTTTTGCTGTAATTAGTGCCGCTGTTTATGTCTGTTTTTTTTTAGATCGTACAACCCCTACAATTGAATTGACTTCAGCAGATTTAATTTATAAATTTTCAATGGAAAACCCCTCAAATAAATCAACCCTATCAGAAAAGAACATTCTTTTGAGTGGCGCTGTAACAACAGTTGAAAAATCTGCTTTAATCGTTGATAAAAAAATATTTTGTAAGTTTAATAATGATATTTCTGCTGTGAACGTTGGAGATACGATAAGGCTTCTGGGAAAATTTATTGGATTCGATGAACTTTTCCAGGAGTATAAACTAAATGATTGTTCGTTCGTGAATCAATAATTAATCTGACTTTTTCTATGAAATTACTTATTAGGCTTTTTCTGTATCTTTTGTTTTTCAACCACTGTTTAAATGCTCAAACCGATTTATTACAAGCTATTGATTATCAAGATAGTAGCCAAGACGTCACTGCTGCGTTCAAGAGCTTAAAAGTTGTCAATTTTGAGTCTACCAAACTCGTTTCGGCAAAAGAACTTTCTTTTTCGGTTTCTCATAGGTTTGGAAGTATTAAATATGGCTTTGATAATTTCTTTGGTTTGGACGATGCGGTCACTCGTCTAAATTTCATTTATGGATTAAATTCTTTTTCCAATATTAGTTTTTCAAGAACTTCTTACAAGAAAACTTTTGATATAGGTTTTAAATCTAGATTGATGAAACAGTCCGAGGATTTTCCTTTTACATTGGTGTATTATTGTTCAATTACTTTGGATTCATCACTTGACAAAGAGGTGTATCCAGCCCTATCTTTTAGTAATCGAATGGGCTATTTTAACCAGCTTATCATTTCTAAAAAGCTCAACAATGCGTTGTCTTTGCTTTTTTCGCCCACAATTTTTCATGAAAATACAGTTGTTTTTGACACCCAAGAAAATACTCAGTATGCCCTTAGCTTTGGCGGTCGATACAAGGTTTCCAAACGCACTTCTATCAATATAGATTATGGCTATCATTTCAATAGGTCTGAGGCTTCAATTTTCAATAATCCTCTTGGCATAGGAGTTGATATTGAAACGGGTGGTCATGTTTTCCAATTGTTATTTTCAAATTCTCAACCTATGAATTCCATAAACGCTATGACCGCTGCTGCTGGAGATTGGACTGATGGAGATGTTTACTTTGGTTTTAATTTATTTAGAACATTTTAAGGTTTTCTAAACGGTCCTTAAAATGGTTTTTCGACTTAGTGAATAAGATAAAATCATAACTCCTGAGTAGAAAAAATCCCCCATTAATGAGTTTTTAAAGAAGGGAATTGCCATTGTGTAGCATGTTGCCAAGCCAGTCCATGTTTTGGGGTATCCACCAAGTATCCAAACACCAAAATTGGTAATTATAAAGAAGCTGATACTGCTTATTAGAATCGCTAAAAAGCTTGGTTTTTTCGACTGTGTTCCGATAAAACTCACTATTAAAAAAGCAAAGTAAACGAAAAAAGTGATGCTTGAAAACCCTATAAATAAATCTGAAAGTATCATGATTCCTATTGGAAGTGCATAAACTAAAAATTTATTTGTCACATAAAAGCCGCTGAATAATGCAATGGCAGTTATTGGCGCAAAGTTTGGAGGATGTGGAATCAGCCTTGAAAAAGCAGCCAAAACCATGATAAGCGCAATAATAAAGTGTTTTTTATTCATTTACAGCATTCATTCAATATACATTAAAGTTTCCAAAGGATTTAAAACGTTCAAATCATTTGGAGACATTTCTATTTCAGATGGAAAAGCCAAACGATTACTACCTTGAATATCTTCAAGAGCGGCCTTCAAAAGGGGTTCTTCTGTATCGCCAATAATCCCGTAATTGCTAGGGCGCTCTAACAAATTAATTGTTGGTATAATTCCAGATGGTGGCACTGTTTCATCATTTTTATTGACGGTAATGGCTATCAATGGAAGCAGGGCATAAGTATGTCCTGGGTTTGCATTCTCTCGACCTAAATTTGCGGAATCATATATAATTTGAGATGCTTGTGATTTGCCCACGGTTTGGCCTCCGATCTGAACAACCTCTATGTATGACTTTAAGCTATTTACCATCATTTCACTTGCTGAAGCTGAACGGTTGGAAGTGAGGATGTAAACCTTATCTAAGTTCAAACTATTGATAATTTCATCGTTGCTGAGTGTGTTGGTAAAATTATAATCAAAATTATTAGTTTCCAAGGTTTCATTGTACTTTAAAGTTGTGAAAACTTGATTTTGAAACTGTCCAGTGACCATACTTCCCAAAGCGGTTGCAGTTTGAACGCTACCTCCGGAGTTGTATCTTAAATCCAAAATTAAGTGGCTAATATTTTGAGATTTAAAGTCACCAAAGACTACATTCAGTTCGCTATCAAATTCATTTACAAAGCTGTTGTACATTAAATAGCCTACTTTTTCTGAATTTACATCAATTACTGCTGTATGGAAGATGGGATTTTCTTCATATCCTTCTTTCACAAGAGTTATAGTTTCATCGCCATCAAAAATTTGATCATCTGACAAGGTTTCTGTGTCGTTATCGTCATAGATTGCCAAACTTAAGCTATAGCTATTGTTGGCCAACAAAGAAGAGAAGTTGGAGGTGTTCAGGGTAATGTCATTAATTTTATTAAAGACTTGTCCACGAGAAAGATTAGCGGCGCTCGCACTACTGTTTGGGTGGACCAATCGCACCACCCCAAAAACCGATGTAGTGCTCCCTGGAACTATATAAAAATTAAATTCGGCACCATTATTTAAAGTAACCCCACTTAATTGTTGTTCCAATTCAAAATAGTTACTCGTAATGAAACTAAAGCGATCAACATTTTCGCGGTCATATATTAAAGCTTCAAATAAAGCCTCAGGCGTTTCGTTGCTGTCTAAGTAATTTTGGTATTCAGCGTTTGATGCAAAGCGGTCATTTGAAAGGTCATTTATATTTGATTTGTATAGGTATACCACATTCATGGCTTTCCATACAAAATCTTTGATGCTGGTACCGGCGGTTATGTTGTCGTCTCCATCTTCAAAACAACTATAGCTAAACCCCATTAGGATAATAATTGCGATAAATTTAAATTTTGTCTTCATTAAAAAAGTAGGATTTTATTTAAATATTCAATACTTAAACAACGCGTCTAAGCATATTACAATTTAATATTATTTATTCTAATTTATAAATATTTTTTAGTCTTGTAACAATCCTGGTTTTAATTCGTCTTAAATTTATAGTCAATTCAATGAACGAAAGTGAGTATTTAGCGTTTGTAACCCCTATCACAAATAAAATATTTCGATTTTCGAAAAGAATTTTAGTGTCTAGAGAAGAAGCTGAAGATGCTACTCAGGACGTTCTTATTAAATTATGGGAAAAACGACAACGCTTGGCTGATTATAATAATCCTGAAGCTTATGCAATGACGATCACAAAAAACCATTGTTTGGATAGATTAAAGTCGAAACAGGCTCAAAATTTGAGAATTACTCATGAAAATTTTCACAATGACAAAGTAAATTCGTTACAATCAAAAATAGAAACCAGTGACAGCATCAGTTTACTTGATAATTTGATGAAAATTTTACCAGAAAAACAGCAATTAATTGTGCAATTAAGAGATGTTGAATGTTATGATTTTAAGGAAATATCGAAAATATTAGACATGAATGAAACTGCTATAAGAGTGGCACTTTCAAGAGCCAGAAAAACATTAAAGACTCAATTAACTCAATTACATAATCATGGCATTAAGAAAAATTGAAAATTTATTGGAAAAATACGAAATGGGTGAAACCAATTTAAATGAAGAAGCCGAACTAAAAGCGTTTTTTCAAAAATCAGAAGTACCTGATTATTTAAGCGCATATAAACAACTTTTTAATGGGCTTTCAAACGCAGGCTTAGACACCTACAAAAAGAAAATTTCGATTCCTAAAAAAAATCATAAAATCCAATGGTTTTCAATAGCCGCTGCAATTGTTTTAATTTTCGGAATCTTCTTAGGAATGAATTTTAATAATGGCAATAACGAGCTCAAAAAAGAAAATATTTTGGTCTATAATCAAACCAAATCTGCAATTGAAATGTTATCTAGAAACATCAACAAAGGAACTTCAAAGCTTGAATCTTTACAAATAATATCAAATTCTTATGGAAAAGGAAAACAAAATCTAACGATTTTAAATAACTTTAACACATCAACCTATAAAATTTTTAAACTTAAAAATTAAAACTCAACACAATGAAATTACTTTTCACAATATTATCTTTAATCTCAACTTCATTAATTTTTTCACAGAGCCTTTTTGAAAAATACGAAGACATGGACAATGTAAGTTCGGTAGTCGTTAATCAAAAAATGTTTGGGATGTTGGCAGAAATGAAAGTTAAAACCAACGATCCAGAAACAGATGCTTTTTTAGATCAAATTAAAACGCTCAATAATTTAACCGTTTTCAGTACAAAAGACACATCGGTTTCTGATGCGATTAGTGCCGACGTAAACACATATGTCAAAGCTTCAAAATTAGAGGAGCTAATGCGCGTTAAAGACGGCGATCAAAACATCAAATTTTATGTTCAATCGGGGCGTGACGAATTTCATGTTTCAGAACTATTGATGTTGGTTCGTGGCAGGTTAAGTTCTGATGAAACTGTTTTACTTTCGCTGAATGGTGATATTGATTTGCGAACATTAGCTGTTTTGACCGATCAATTAAATGTTCCTGGTGGTAAACAACTTGAAAAAGCATCTAAGACAGAATGAAATTAATTTTTTTAAAGCCCCTTTCTTTTACACTTATTTGCACACTTTTTTTAAGTTGTAATTCTGAACCCAGCCTTCAAACCTATTATGTGGACCATCAGGAAACATCCGGTTTTATTGCCATGGACTTTCCCATATCTTTTTTAGATATTGATAAAAATAACATAACTGAGTCTGAACAAAAAGCCATTAATTCTATTCAGAAGTTTAATATGCTCGGTTATAATTTAAAGTCAGGAAGTGATATTGTTTATAAAGCTGAACTCAATTTTGTAAAACAATTGCTCAAGGAAGTCAAGTACAATGAATTGTTTCGACTTGGAAACTCTAAGGATGGTAGAATTAAAATTTACTCCGTTGGTGAAGATCATAACATGGATGAAGTTGTCGTTTTACTCAATTCTAACCAAGTTGGATTTGCCATCATTCGTGTTTTAGGAAAGGATATGAATCTTTCCGAATTAATGCGATTAGGGCCGCTCATAGAAAAATTAGACCTTGATTATAAGAATGTATATAGCTTTTTTAACTTTATGAAGCCATCGGCTTTATAGAAATTAAATTCCAGTATAGTTTGAAGGGCTGATGTTTTTCAATTCAGCTTTAATGCTATCACTAACCTCTAAGCCGTCAATGAAATCAGCGATGGACTCTGCATTTATCTCTGCATTGGTACGCGTCAATCCTTTGAGTGCTTCGTAGGGATTTGGATAGCCTTCTCTTCTTAGAACTGTTTGAATGGCTTCAGCAACGACTGCCCAGTTTTGATTTAAATCTTGGGCTATTTTAGTTGGGTTTAGCAGCAGTTTGTGAAGTCCTTTTAAGGTCGAATTAAAGGCAATTATTGTGTGGGCATAGGGGACTCCTACATTTCTTAAAACAGTACTGTCTGTTAAGTCGCGTTGTAACCTTGAAATGGGAAGTTTTGCCGAAAGGTGTTCAAAAATTGCATTGGCAATTCCAAGATTTCCTTCACTGTTTTCAAAATCAATTGGATTGACTTTGTGCGGCATTGCAGAACTACCAACTTCTCCTTTCTTGATTTTTTGTTTAAAATAATCCATGGAAATATAAGTCCAAAAATCACGATCCATATCAATCAAGATCGAATTGATGCGTTTCATTGCATCAAAAAGCGCCGCCATATGGTCATAATGTTCAATTTGAGTGGTAGGGAAGGAGTGCTGCAGCCCAAGCGTTTCGTTCAGCAATTTGTTTGCAAATAACTTCCAGTCAACATTAGGGTAAGCCAAATGATGTGCATTGAAATTTCCGGTAGCGCCTCCAAACTTAGCGGCATAGGGGATGCTTTTTAAAATATCTAATTGCGCTTCTAAGCGCACTTTGAACACCGCTATTTCTTTTCCTAAGCGGGTAGGAGAAGCCGGTTGTCCGTGGGTTCTGGCCAACATAGGAATGGAAGCCCAGTCTTTAGACAATTTATCCAAGGTCTCAATAAGTGCCAACAATTGAGGGATGTATATTTGTTCATTGGCAAGTTTGATACTCAATGGAATGGCGGTGTTGTTTATGTCTTGGGAGGTCAATCCAAAATGAATAAATTCTTTGTAACGACTGATATTGAGCTGGTCAAATTTGTCTTTGATGAAATATTCTACCGCTTTTACGTCGTGATTGGTAGTTTGTTCAATTTGCTTTATGGCTTTTGCATCTTCTGATGAAAACTCCGTATAGATGGCTCTTAAACTTCCAAACAAATTTGAATCAAAATCAGCCAACTGCTTTAATGGATGCTCACAAAGTGCAATGAAATATTCAACTTCTACAAGTACTCTGTATTTAATGAGCGCTTCTTCCGAAAAAAAAGCAGCAAGTTCTACTGTTTTAGATCTATAGCGACCATCGATGGGTGAAATAGCATTCAGCGGCGTTAATGACATTTGCTCCTAATTTAAGAGGCAAAGATATCACTTTTAATGAGAAGATTTTCATTTCAAGCCAAGATGCGCCGATTAATTTCTATTTTTGAATTGATATTTTACATATGCAGCAGCAAAAAATCGTATTGTGTATAGGCTTTGTTTACCCCGAACCCAGTTCTTCTGCGGCTGGGGCCCGTATTTTACAATTGTTGAAAATGTTAATTGATGCCGATTACAAAATTATCTTTGGCACTACTGCCAGCCTTTCAGCGCATTCTTTTGATCTCAATACACTAGGAATTGAGGTTAAATCACTAAAGCTTAATGACTCCAGTTTTGATGAATATATTTTTAGGTTAAACCCATCTGTTGTTCTTTTTGACCGCTTTATGACTGAAGAACAATTTGGTTGGCGCGTTGCTAAATGTTGTCCCGATGCGCTTAGAGTTTTAGATACGGAGGATCTTCATTTTTTGAGAAAGGCACGAGGAGAAAATCTAGATATTAAGGCAAGTTTCTCCAAAACGTTTTTGAAATCTGATGTTGCCAAACGCGAAATTGCAAGCATCTATCGCTCAGATCTATCACTCATTATTTCAGAAGTAGAATTTAATATTCTTACTAAAGAACTCGGTATTGATGCTTCGTTATTGTTTTACATCCCCTTCATTTTAGATCCCACTGAAATTCAAAACCCTAAGGATTTATTGGACTTTGAGACTAGAAAAAATTTCGTTTTCCTCGGTAATTTTATGCATCCCCCTAATGTTCAGGCTGTTCAGTACTTAAAGCAAAAAATTTGGCCTGAACTGAGTCAAAAATTACCAAAAGCTCAGCTCCATATTTATGGCGCCTATGCAAAGCCAAAACATTTGGCCCTTGAGGATCAAAAAAAGAATTTTTATGTATCTGGACGCGCAGAAGATCTAGATTCACTTTTAAGTTCTTACCGTCTTTTATTAGCACCGCTCGAATTTGGAGCAGGCCTTAAAGGAAAAGTATTGGATGCGATGCGAAATGGAACGCCATGCGGGCTTTCCTCTATCGCTGCAGAAGGCCTTTTTGGCAGACTTCCTTCCAATGGATTTATTGAAGATGACCTAGAAAGCTTTGTATTCAAGTCTTTTCAATTATATAACGAAAAAGATCCCTGGGAGACCGCCCAGAACGATGGATTTAATGTCCTCTTAAAGCGCTTTTCTCGATCTGAATTTGAATCTCTTTTTTTAGCCAAAATAGACCAGCTATTTAAGCAGCTTGATAATCACCGTTTAAAAAATATTACAGGTCTTTTACTTCAACACCATAGCTTACAATCTACAAAGTACTTATCCAAATGGATTGAAGCCAAAAATAAGGGGTCTTAATTTTATTAAAAAATGCACACGCAGTTTTTAGTCACTTTGTGTGCATTTTTATCGGAACAAGTCAAGTTATGACTAAACTCGCTTATTAAACAATATATTAATTAAAAAAAGAATGATGACCGCACCGATCGCAGCTGTTAAAACTGCACCGATCCAGCCGTCACCAAGGCTTATTCCAAACTTGCCAAGCGACCAGTTTCCTACAAAACTTCCTACAATACCAATGATGATATTTCCAAAAAGCCCTAAGCCTGTTCCTTTAAATATTAGGCTGCCAAGCCATCCCGCTATGGCACCTGTGATGATTGTACTTATAATTTCCATTGTATGAATTGTTAGTTATTAAAAAATGTAAATAACAATCCCAAGATGAAGATGCAAAAATAACTTTGATGATATAGCAAGTAATGTTCATGTTGGGGCATGTCGTATTACAGTTCTAATTTACGAAAATTTATCAAGGGGCAAACTTAATAAAACTAATTTCGTTGGCGACTTAAAATTTTATACTCCTCGTAGCATTCACTTATGGCATCCAGAATTTGAAGGTCATTGGCTGTTCTTATAAAGTCATCCGAATAATTACATTCACTTATTAGAAGCTCCAGATCGATCTTGTCAACCTTTAGAAGCGCAGTTAACATCTCTCTATCAAAACGAGATGCAAGAATGTTGCGGATTTCATCTTGTTGTTTCATTTTACGAAGTTTTCGCATTTCTCGAGGTTTTTTCCCAAAGACATTGTGTAGGAAATCTGCTGGGTTGAAAATAGCCCCCAAGACCTTTGTAACCATACTAGGCGTTCTGGGGCTGGATTCATAGCCTGAATTCAAACCAGAAATACTGTAACGAACATTTTTCTGTATCGGAATTTGCTTGATATCAATTTCTAAGTATCCCGTAAGCCTAAGCTTATTAACAACAACCTCTTCAAGCGCCAATGCCAGCTCAGTTAGTTTAATGGTAGTTTGATTGCCAAAATTAATCCAATCATTCGTGACCCTAACCTTGATGGATTTATAACCTAAAAATGAAAGATGTAGCGTGTCATTGGCTCGAGCTTGAATCTCGAACTCACCCTCTTGATTGGTTGCAGTTCCAAAAACTTGATTGAGATTTACAATATTGACGTTTTCCATGGGTTTATCATTAGAAGCATCGATAATTTTACCCCCTACAATTTCAATTTGTTGCGCAATTAACTGTTGAGGTAAGACAAAAAATAAGATGATCGATAGAAGATGTCTCATGGAAAAAATACTTCAATAAAAATACTAAACAATGCTCAAATACCCAATGTCCAATTAAATTTTGTTTTCAATATTAACACTGTGGTTACCTGCGACGATTTCTTCTTGGTCTTGATTGGCCAACCCCTTGTTTAAAATCAGAATTTCTTCGGGTTCGCCCTTTACTAAAATGTCCACGTGCTTTATGACCGTCATTTCTTTTCTTTCCTTTACGTCTTTGACGACTGCGTTCTTGCTTCTCTGTAATTTCAACATTTATGTAGCGTCCGTTTTGTTTAAATTCACTAAAAAATTCTAGCACTTTTGGCATATGTACCGTTTCTGTGTTGAAAAATGAAAAACTATCTTTCACGTCAACCTTAAACACAGCGTCTTGCCCAAGTTCAAGACTGTCTCTGAGAAAGTCTTTTAGCTGCATCCAATCGTAACCATCTTTTTTGCCAATATTTATAAAAAATCTTGCAGAGTTATCATTTGCATTTATTTTTGAAAAGTTGTCATTTCCTTTTGGGACGTTCAGATTTTTCGCTTTTTCGTAATAATTGTAAAAGCGTGTAAATTCTACGGAAAAGAATTTTTTGATAAGATCCTCTTTTGAAACATTTTGAAATAACGCATTAATTTCCTCTAAATAGTTGTCAATTTTATGATTGATTTCCGTTTCGTGAATTTTATGCGCTAATGCCCTAAGTTGAACCTCACATATGTCCATTCCTTGAGGAATTTCTTTTTTCACAAACTGTTTTTGAATCATTTTTTCAATCGACTTTATTTTGCGTTGTTCACTTTTGGTAATGATGACCATAGATAAGCCCGTCTTTCCTGCACGTCCTGTTCGGCCACTGCGGTGAGTGTAAGTTTCAATTTCGTCCGGCAATTGGTAGTTAATGACGTGAGTGATATCATCGACATCAATACCACGTGCTGCCACATCTGTAGCAACCAACATTTGAATTTGTTTATTTCGGAAAGATTTCATGACCAAGTCACGCTGATTTTGACTTAAATCACCATGCAGTGCGCCTGCATTGTACCCATCCTCAATAAGTTTTTCAGCCACTTTTTGGGTGTCTCTTTTTGTTCTACAAAAAATTACAGCAAATATATTTGGGTTGGCATCTGCCAAACGCTTCAGGGCAGGATAACGATCTCTTGAACCTACCAAATAAAATTCATGTGAAACATTCTTACTTCCAATGTTTTTGTGTCCTACTGTGATTTCCGTTGGATTGGACATGAATTTTTTTGCGATTATTGAAACCTCTTTTGGCATGGTAGCTGAAAACAACCAAGTTGATTTTTGTTCTGGAGTATGAGATAAAATGGATTTTATGTCCTCAAAAAAGCCCATATTAAGCATCTCATCAGCCTCGTCCAATACAGCGTAATCTATTTTTGAAATATCCACCAATCTCCTGTTGATCATATCTTTCATACGACCAGGCGTCGCTACGATTATTTGTGCACCTCGCTTTACGTTTTTTGCTTGTTCTGTAATGCTTGCACCTCCGTAAATAGCTGTGACATTCAATCCTTTGCAGTATTTTCCATAGAGTTTTATCTCATTTGTGATTTGAAGACAAAGTTCTCTTGTTGGCGATAAAATTAAACCTTGGGTTGTTCGACTTTCAATGTTGATTTTTTGAAGCATTGGGAAGCCAAAAGCTGCAGTTTTCCCTGTTCCAGTTTGCGCCAGTGCCACAAGATCAAGTTCTTTAGAGAGAAGGGTTGGAATTGCTTTTTCTTGAACTTCGCTTGGCGTTTCAAAGCCAAGATCTGCGATGGACTTAATGAAATGGGCTTCAAGACCTAATGTTTGGAATGCATTCATTCGTATACTAATTTCGATATGCGTAAGTCGTGTTGTCTCAGAAGCGTATCGAATTCTATACTTAATGCTCCTTACATCACACCCTCACCCTGAGGGTTTGAGGCAAAGGTACATTAATTAGTTAAGTTTTTTTAAACTTCAAAGAACTGAATTAACTGCGCAACAGCACGTCCTCTGTGTCCTATCTTGTTTTTTTCATTTATAGGCAATTGCGCGAAAGTTTTTGAACGCCCTAAAGGTTTAAAAATTGGATCGTAGCCAAAGCCTCCACAGCCCATAATATTTTCTGTAATTTCTCCTTTGCAAATCCCTTCAAAAGTTATTAGTTTTCCCTTAAAATGCATTGCAATGACCGTTTTAAATTGAGCTTTTCGGTTGGCTTTATCTTTTAATTTGTATAGTAATTTTTGGATGTTATCCTTCGCATTTTTTTCAGGACCGGCATAACGTGCAGAATACACTCCAGGCTCTCCGTTTAAAATTTCAACTTCTAAGCCAGTATCGTCAGCAAAGCAATCTAAATTGTACTTTTTCTTGATATAATTGGCCTTTTGAATGGCATTTCCTTCAATCGTATTTTGAGTTTCAGGAATATCTTCGTTACATCCAATGTCTTTTAAACTAATGAGTTTAATCCCTTTGGGAAGTTGTGCTTGAACTTCATGAAGTTTATTGAGATTATTGGTCGCAAAAACGATTTTAATCATGGCTCTTCTATTGGTGATGATAGGGTTCATTTTTTAAAATACTCATCCCTCTATACAATTGCTCTACAACGAATAAACGAATCATTTGATGTGAAAACGTCATTTTTGAAAAGGAAATTTTACCATGTGCACTTTTATATACTAATTCGGAAAAACCATAAGGCCCACCAATAGCAAGCACCATTTGTTTTAGCCCAGAGTTCATTTGTTTTTGTAAAAACTTAGAAAATTCAATAGAGTCATAATCTTTTCCTTTTTCATCTAACAAAAACAAGCGATCTGTTGCGTTTATATTGTTTAGGATTAGTTGCCCTTCTTTTTCTTTTTGTTGACTTATGCTAAGATTTTTGGAATGCTTTAAATCTGGAATAATTTCTATTGAAAACGTGATGTAATACCGAAGTCTAAATTCGTATTTTTGAATCAATTCTTTCAATGCTTTTGCATCTGTTTTCCCAACGACTAATAGTTTGATTTTCACATGACAAAGTTAATCATAAAATAGATTTTATTTTTATATTTTTAAGCATTCAAATTATTACATTCACATCAAACAAAATTATATGATCAGTTCAATAGCTTTTAAAAATGAAATAGAACGCATTATAGCCAATGCCATTCGCGAAGATGTAGGGGAAGGCGATCACAGTTCTCTAGCATGTATTCCAGAAAATGCTTTTGGAAAAGCCAGACTTGTTGTTAAGGATAAAGGGGTTTTAGCTGGGGTGAGTTTTGCCAAAAGCGTATTTAAACACGTTGACCCTAAGCTACACCTTAAGGTTTTAATTAAAGACGGTACCGCTGTAAAATTTGGTGACATTGCTTTTGAGGTGATGGGTTCCCAACAATCTATTTTGATGGCGGAGCGTTTGGTTCTTAACGCCATGCAACGCATGAGCGCAATTGCTACAAAAACAAGTACATATGTCGATTTACTAAAGGGTACAAAAACAAGAATTTTAGACACCCGCAAAACCACCCCTGGTATCAGAGTTTTGGAAAAATGGGCCGTGTCAATTGGTGGGGGGGTCAACCATCGATTTGCTTTGTATGATATGATCATGCTCAAGGACAACCACATCGATTTTGCAGGCGGAATTACCGAGGCATTAGACAAAACTATGCATTATCTTAGGACAAAAAATTTGTCACTAAAAATTATTGTTGAAGCCCGTGATTTAGATGAAATACAAGCAATTTTAGACCATGGGGGTGCCGATCGAATTTTAATTGATAATTTCGGAATACAAGACACTAAAAAAGCGGTTTCTGTGATAGGAAATCAGTGCCAGACAGAATCTTCTGGTGGCATCAACGAGGTTACTTTACGACATTATGCCGAATGCGGCGTTGATTTTATTTCCTCAGGGGCGTTGACACACTCGGTTCACAACTTAGACTTAAGTTTAAAAGCATTCAAATGAGTCAAAATATTGAAAATCAATTGAATAAAATTCCTTTGGTCAAATGGGTGGTGCGACTGTTTAAATCCATTCAGCTTCCAGGACTTGAGGGCATGTCTTTATACGATTTGTTTGAAATGTATATTTTAGGAATTATTAATGGTGCA
>CAJWDI010000013.1:0-30111 GCA_913031185.1 uncultured Flavobacteriaceae bacterium
CCATAGCAAATTTGATTAATATTACCACTGTCAAATGAGATATCTGGGGTAGTACTCACCCTAATTTCTTGATTGATTAAATAATTACCGTCACAACTGGGTATATTCGTTCCACTAATTTTCAAATAAGCATTATAAACTCCAGGGCTACTAAATGAGAGTGTGTTAGATAGATTATTAAAAATCCTTCCATCGCTAATCTCCCATTGATAGGTGGCACCAACATCACCATTTGGCTCTGAAAAGTCAATTATTCCATTTATTGAGAAATTTTGTTCTTGGCATAACCTAATAATGCCATCCGGATCTGGAGAAATAGAAGCATCTATTTGCCCAACAATGGTTTGGCAAGAAACACTTATATCGCCTTCTAGAGCGATACTATCAATAAACCAATCGTCGCCATAATAGTCTTCATGTAAGAAAGCAATATAAATAGGAGTATTAAGATAGGCTGATAAATCTACTTCTCTTTGTGTGTATTGTGATGTAAGATTAACTTCTTCCGATAGTAATATATAGTCTGCGGGATCGTTTTGTGAGCCAGTTGAGACAAGTACTTGGTATGAGGAATTATAAAAAGGCCACGATTCTCTTTCATAAAAAGTTAGCAAATTTGAAGAAGCTGTGGGTATAAACTGAGGCGTGACCAACCAACTTTCAGCCGGTCCCCAAATCGTGGAGTGATCAGAGTACGCAGCTGTGGATCCAGTGTTTGAAGTAACGCTCGTTTCCCATTCAACAGAATCATCACCATTTAGACCATTGAAAATCACCCATCCAGGCGGAGGAAAAGAACCTTCAAATCCCTCAGGAAATTGAGCAAAAAGTAAATTGCAGCTCAGAAAAAAAATTAAAGCAGCTAGTTTTTTCAAATCAAATCGGTTATGCTCAAAGGTATTGAAATGTTTTTAATACAGGTAATTAATTATCAATCAAAATAACTTGGGGCAAAGAGGCATAAAATCTAGCTATTTCGTCCTAATTTACTTACTCTCCTTCAAAACCATATCAATAGTTATTGCAGCTGAAAGAATAGCGATTCTGTCAAAAAGCTCAAAATCAATTAAATCAAGTTCAACATTGTATTTATCTGCACTGGTAAACATTTCTTTCATTGCTCCATTCCATTTTTTATTTATTGTCCCAATTTTTTGACCCTTTGCATTATTAATTTCAAACTTCCATGCAGTCCAATCCCCAAAAATCTCCGCCACAATGTTTTCGGATTTGTTATAAATTTTAAATGTTGGTTTTAAAAATCTGAATTTTTGTTTTATTGTTCCAATATTGATACCCGCCGCGTTACGAATAGAAATTGTAGACATAAAAAGATTCCAGCCTCTTGATATGGATGCTTGTAAGTTTCCAGATGAATCTGTTATTTCCATATTAAAAGGTAAAAAGTTTTTATTTATTAATAAACCAAGTATTTTTTGTAAAGCTGAATTTTTCTGTAATACGCAACCGATTTCTTCCCCTTGGTTGTTGCGTATTTTATAAGAATTTTGAAACTTGAAATAATCAACATTTTCGTCAACTATATAATTATTTAGATCAAAAAAGGTCGTTTTCATTGGTTTTATAATTTAATGTGGTCTTTACAAGATTTCCCAAAAGTAAAAAATATTTTTGGTAATTGTTTCTTGGTCTTTTTGTCTAATTTACCCAGTTTTGAATTGGATTTTAGTGTTTAGTAAAGTTGTAAACGCTAGCTGTTTTGTATTGGTTTTGTTTGGGTATATAATTGCCATATTTTAAATGAAAATTTTAATATTGTACGCTAATAATTTCCAAGTTTTTCTGTATGAAGATTTTAAATCTATTCTTTTTGTTATTTATTAATGTTTTGGCAGTCAGTGCTCAGGTCAATGTTGGCAGTGCTAGCTATACAACATCATTTCCTGGAGCAGATGAAGCCGGAAGAAACAGTTACCCCTCTGGATCTCCACAGCTTAGTGGTAATGCTTTAAACAAACCTGTACCCACAAACGATTGGTGGTCCAAGCTTGTCAAAGAAAACCATGCAGACAATTTGTTTAATTATCCAATGACCCTAAAGACCACCAATCAGGGTTTGATCGTAACTTACATCCCATGGGGAGTTATTGGAGACAATGCGGCCATCGAAGTTGGATTGGTTGGGTTAAACACCAACCGCGCTACGGTGTCTGATTATTCTGACTGGACAGTAACTATGAATTGGAGCGATTCAAACAACAGCATGAGTGCTACTTCTGGAATTGGAATGCCATTTATTTACTTTGATAAAGATGACAATGATGAGGTCGAGATCCAAGTAAATTCTGGAACGATTTCAATTTCGAATGAAGTCGTCATCATAGAAAACGCTTCCTATGGTGCAGATTTTGTTTTTTATGCACCCGTGGGTAGTACTTGGACACAAACAAATAATGTTTTAAGATCAACACTTGACGGAAAAAACTATTGGTCTATGGCCATGGTTCCTCAAGACGAAACAAACATCACTGCTATCGCCGAGGAATACAAACAGTATGCCTATGTTTTTCCATCTGAAACAAGCACGACCTGGAATTATGATGAATCAAGCGCGGTTGTGACCACTACTTTTAATGTTGTTCCTGAAATTAAAGAAGGTAATGATTCCAATGTATTGCTTGGCTTGTTGCCTCACCAATGGAGTCATTTGGCTTCGAACTCTCCAACTCCCGAAGGTTACAATTACAACAGCGTTAGAGGAGAACTAAAAACTTTAGCAGGCAATAGTTTTGTTGTTGAAAACACCTTTAAAGGAATTCTTCCAACTTTGCCATATCTAGCCAATTATAGTAATGGGTTTAGTCCAGCCAGTTTGGCTGACAAGATCAATCAAATAAAAAATGACCAGTTGGCAACTTGGACCGATTCCTATAACGAAGGTCAAGTCATGAATCGACTCATTCAAACCGCAAGAATAGCAGACCAAGCTGAAGATATTGAAGCCAGAGATACCATGATTGCCACCATAAAAGAACGTTTGGAAGATTGGTTGACCTACCAATCAGGCGAGGTTGCGTTTTTATTTTATTACAATTCGACTTGGTCCTCCATGTTGGGTTATCCATCAGGTCACGGTCAGGACAGCAACATCAACGACCACCATTTTCACTGGGGGTATTTTATTCATGCTGCAGCATTCATGGAACAGTTTGAGCCTGGTTGGTCAGCGCAGTGGGGCGAAATGATAAATTTGCTCATCAGAGATGCTTCTTCATATGATAGAAATGATCCTGACTATCCATTTTTGAGAAATTTTAGCCCATATGCGGGTCACAGTTGGGCCAATGGGTTTGCTACATTTCCACAGGGAAACGACCAAGAATCAACTTCCGAAAGTATGCAATTTGCATCGGCCTTAATTCATTGGGGATCCATAACAGAAAATGACACCATAAGGGATCTAGGCATCTATATATACACCACAGAGCAAACTGCTATTGAAGAATATTGGTTTGATGTATATGATCGAAATTTTCAACCCTCACAAAACTACAGTTTGGTTTCAAGAGTTTGGGGTAATTCCTATGACAATGGTACGTTTTGGACTTCTGATATAGCCGCTTCTTATGGGATAGAAATGTACCCCATTCACGGGGGTTCACTGTACCTAGGTCATAATCAAGAATATTCAGAGTCATTGTGGACTGAAATCACCCAAAACACAGGCATTCTAAGCAATGAGGCCAATGACAATTTGTGGCACGACACCTATTGGAAATACCTTTCTATGATTGATGCTCAAGCTGCCATCAATTTATATGATTCATATCCAGAAAGAAATTTAAAATTTGGAATATCAGATGCCCAAACTTATCACTGGTTACACTCAATGAATGCTTTGGGTAGGGTCGATGCCACAGTTACAGCCAATCACCCCATTGCGGCTGTATTTGTAAATGAAGGAGTAAGGACTTATGTGGCCCATAATTATTCCGGTGTTGCGATTAACGTCATTTTTTCCGATGGATACAACCTTGAAGTTCCAGCTTATGAAATGGCGACCAGCAGAGACAGCAATGCGTCGGGTGTCTTATCATCGGATTTCCTGCAAGCTTTCCCAGGGGGTAGTGTAAATTTATCTGTGGATGTTTCAAGTCCTAATGTCACGAAAGTTGAATTTTTCGACGGATTCACCAAGATTGGCGAAGATTTTAATGCCCCCTATCAACATCAGGCTTTGGACCTCACTTTGGGTATACATGGTATGTATGCTAAAATTTTCATAGACGCACAATTCAATGTTTCAAATACAGTTGACATTCAAGTTGGAGAACAGGTTCCTTATTTGGATACACCCTTTGCTGTTCCAGGTCCTATAGAAGCAGGGTACTATGATAAGTTTGAAGGGGGAGTTGGACAGAATATTTCCTACCTCGATTTGACAGTCACCAACATCGGAGATTTTAGAACCGATGAATATGTAGATGCTACAATTGTAAATAATGAAGGTGCCACAGTCGGGTGGAATTCAGAAGGGGAGTGGCTGGAATACAGTATTGATGTTGAAACGACAGGATTATACAATGCAAGTATCAGGTATGCGTCAGGAAATTCAAATGGCGGAGGCCCTATTCATTTTGAAATTGAAGGGACAACCGTCAGCCCTTCCATTAACTTTTCTAGTACAAACGGTTGGGATAATTGGCAAACCAAAAATGTTTCAAATATCGAATTATATGAGGGTACTCATATTTTAAGACTGGCAATTGACGGTGGAGAGTTTAATATTGGTGAAATGCAATTTTCGTACACTAGTGCCCTGAGCTATGTACCACCCGTTGCTAATGCCGGGGAGAATGTAACTGTTGTCCTGCCTTCAGAAACCGCAAACTTAGATGGTTCTTTGAGCAATGATCCTGAAGGACAGACCATTACTTTTGATTGGGAGCAGTTGTATGGCCCAACAGTCGTTGATATTTCTGATTCTTCTACTTCTAACCCCAATCTTTCAAATTTAGTTGAAGGGGTCTACAAATTTAAATTGACTGTTAGTGACGGGGTTTATCAAGATTCTGATGAGGTGTTGGTGATTGTTTCTGAAACTGGAAATTCTATTCCATCAGTAGTTATTACGTCACCAAACTCAAATGCCACATTTGCAGAAGGAGATGGTATCAATATCACCGCTACTGCAACAGACTTAGATGGAACCGTTTCTGTTGTTGAATTTTTTAATGGAACTACCAAAATTGGTGAAGACACTACAGCACCCTATAGTTATTTATGGACCAATGCAACTGTAGGGACACACCAACTTACAGCAGTTGCTACAGATAACGATTCAGGACAGGGGACATCTCAACAGTTGTCAATAACAGTCGATGAAGTCAGTGCATGTACTGAAATTTCAAATGAAGCACAACAAGGGGCTTTTTCTACAGGTTACGAGTTAACTTTTGAAACAGTCGGTGATGATGTAACCATCACCTGTAAGCTTTTAGACACAGATAAATTAGGTGTTATTGCCTATTTGTGGAGACCATCCCCATTTCAAGAATCTCAAATGAATGAAATTGCACCTCTAACATTTTCTAAAACACTGAGTGGGTTTAATGTTGGAGAAACCATAACTTATGGATGTAAATTTGCATTTGCTGGCGGTTTGGCAGTTACTGCATACTATGATTACGTGGTGGGCCAAAGTTGTTCAGGATCAGAAAATGATGTCACTTCACCAACTAATATTTCGGCTGCTGTAGGCGTTGTCACCTCCACAACAATTGAATTATTACTTCAAGGAATTGACGATTCTGGAGTATTGGCTTATGAAATAACTTATGGATCAGAGTCTGTTGGTGTAACAGGGGGTTCGAACGAAGAAACCTCTCTAACTATAAATAACCTTTCTGCAGAAACTACCTATAACTTTAGCATTAGAGTTACCGACCTTACTGGGAATGAGGCCGTTGATAGTCCTTTAAGTTTGCAAGCGACTACTACCGAAAATATCAACACACCATGTTATGGAATGGAATCTGAAGCCTCTCAAGGCCAATTCAGTATAGGTTATACCTATAACTTTGAAACTTCTGGATCTAATGTCACCTTTACTTTTGAGCTTTTAGATACTGATAAAACAGGGGTTATTGCCTACTTGTGGCGACAATCTCCGTTCTCAGAAACTCCAATGAATTTGGTTACTGGAAAACAATTTACAAAAACACTTGGCGGATTTTCGAATGGTCAAATGCTTAGCTATGCCTGTAAATTTGCCTATGCAGGGGGGTTGGCCGTAACCAAATACTTTAGTTATGAAGTCGGCAGTACTTGTGAAACTTTTAGTGTTAACGATCAGTCCTGGACGCAGTCCGTTTTCTTATACCCCAATCCGGTTCGCAATCGCCTCCATGTAGAATCAACAACAGCGCCTTTGAATAAGATTGAATTATTTTCTATGCTTGGAAAAAAAGTTTTAGAACGCACAAGTGATTTTGGAAATATTTATGTTGATGACTTATCAGGTGGGTTGTATTTTGTTAAAATTTATTCTGACAATGGGATGACGACAAGAAAGATTGTAAAGCGTTAATCATTTTTATTTTAAAGTTGGATTACAAGGCTGGTAGATGCATTGAAATAAAAAGTGGAGCCAAGAGGCGTGAAGTCGAACTATTTTGGGGCGGATTTAGCTATTTTTAAAAAAAATTCCTATTCAAAAAAAAAAATCCTTGGGAATAATTAAGAAACCCAATCTTATTAAAGTTTGAATTTATTGGAAAATTTTATGGATGATTTGAAATTTTACTCCTCCTACTAATAAGACTTGAAAACATTATAGCCAATTAATCGCAATATTCTTCAATCTACCCAACTAATTCTTCTTCTGAATTTATGATAAGCGTTTGAGTTTGTTGATTATTTTCTGAATAATATTCTACAGATTTATACAATCCTTCCGAATGGGCTAAATTATCTTCTTTGTTAAATCTTTTACTTCAGCACAGCTCATTTGTTCCATAACTTGTGTTAATTGAGTTTTTAACATGGCTATGGTGTGATTACCTCCTTTTTTTCCCAAAGCAGAAACTCCATACATAAAAGTTCGTCCCATAAAACTAAAGTCAGCACCGCTTGCCATGACACGTGCTACATCGGCACCGCCGCGAATTCCACTGTCCATCATTACTTTGATTTTATCTTTATATTGAGGGACAATGGTGTTTAAAGAATCTATTGTAGCCTGACCTACATCAACTTGTCGACCTCCGTGATTTGAAATTATAACACCGTCAAGCCCAAGTTGATAAGCTTTTTCAACATCATGTATAGACTCAGCCCCTTTTAGTACAAGTTTCCCTTTCCACAAATCACGGATTTTTTTTATTTTTTCTTCATTTAATCGACCAGAAAAAGTAGCATCCATAAATTTTGCTAGTTGACTTAGATTTAAATTTTTGGGCATATAAGGCTTTAAAATCTCAAAACTAGGCTGTCCATTTATAAGAGTCTGCAGAGACCAATGTGGACGTTTCATGGCATTGATGACATTGGTTAATGTCATTTTTGGAGGCATGGATAATCCATTGCGGATATCTCTTGGTCGATAACCAAACGAAGGTACATCTGCTAAAATTACCAAAACTGGACAGCCAGCAGTTTCAGCTCTTTTTAAGATATCTTTTGTGACTCTTTCTTCTGTGGGATGATAAAGCTGAAACCATGCTTTTCCCTCTGTTATTTCTCCAATTCGTTCTATGCTTGACGTGGTTACAGTACTTAATACAAAAGGAATGTTTTGGTCAAAAGCAGCTTTTGCTAAAATTTCGGGTGACTTAGGCCACATTAGTCCTTGCAGCCCAACAGGCGAAATACCAAAAGGGGCATCGTATGTATGTCCAAAAAGTTCAGTTTTCAAACTTGGCACTTTATAATCCACTAAATATTTGGGCTTAAGCTCCACAGCTCTAATACGTTCGGTATTTTTTTTTAGATTCACGTCATCATTACAACCCCCATCTAAATATTCAAATGCAAATTTTGGGATTTTCGCCTTGGCACGAAGTCGCAAATCATCAACTGAAGGGTACTTGTAATTCATTTCCTTTTTCATTTTTTTCTATGCATTTAAATCATAAATTTTATCCATCAATACCCATTTTTCATTTGGCTTACTCTTGGGAAGGGATTGCTGAAATTCCCACATCAATGATTCCCATTCTTGAACTTTTGGATTACAGGCATCGAGATTGGCTTTTCTATCAAATGAAAAAGTTTTATCAACTTCTAGGATCATAAACAATCGATTACCTGTATGGTATATTTCTGCTTTTTGAATTCCCGAATCCTTAATACTTTGGTTGATTTCTGGCCACACTTGTTGATGATATTTTATGTAGGTGTTTATCTTTTGAGGATCGTCTTTTAAATCTAAGGCTAAACAATATTTTTTTAAGGGCTTGGTCATTATTTTTTATTTTTTAATGCTCTGTCCAAATGCGTATATCCACCATCTACGTAAACCAATTGCCCTGTGGTATGACTTGAACAGTTTGAAAGCAAAAAAGCTACTGTATTTGCAATTTCAGATGCTGTTGTCATTCGTTTTTCTAATGGAATTTTTTTCGTAATTGAGTCTAGCTTTTGTTTGGGCTTTTCAAATGTTTTAATCCATTTTTCATACAATGGGGTATAGCATTCAGCTACAACAACACAATTTACTCGAATCGAGTATGGCAATAACTCTACAGCCCATTCTCGAGTAAGTGCATTCCGTCCACCATTCGCTGCGGCATATCCTGAGGTTCCACCTTGTCCAGTGTCTGCAGTTTTAGACCCAATATTTACAATACTCCCTTTATTTTTTTTTAACTCGGGAAGGACTAATTGTGCCATCAAATAATAATGTGCTAGATTTCGCTTGATAGACTCCAAAAATTCATTGTAATTACCGTATTCTAAACTAATCCCATCATTAACCCCTGCATTGTTAACAAGGCCATCAATACGACCATGATTATCTAAAACCTCTTTAACAGATCTATTACATTGTTCTGGGGAGGTTAATTCTGCATATGCATAACCAACTTTTAGTCCCATTTTTTCATATTCACTAATTACTTTTTGAATACTTTCTTTATTTCGTCCAATAATTACAGGCAGTGCACCTTCTTTAGCCAAAAGGGATACGATACCTTTACCAATGCCTTTTGAACCACCTGTTACAATAATTACTTTATCTTTTAATCCTAAGTCCATATTATTAAAGATTATAAATTTTGTGGTATGATACCCCATAATGTTGCGCTTGGCATCAAATGGTAGTTTGTCAATATAATCATTTATAAGCTACACAAGTTTGTTTAGAAATTCCTAAGCCTTCTATTCCTAGTTCAACAACATCTCCATCTTTTAAATATTTTGGAGGATTCAGTCCAAGTCCCACTCCAAAAGGAGTCCCAGTAGAAATAACATCACCTGGGAGTAAGGTCATGAATTGGCTGATGTAGCTAACCACATATTGTATGTTAAAAATAAAGTCTGAAGTGCTGCTGTTTTGCATTTCCTCTCCATTAAGTTTCAACCAAAGATTTAGGTTATTTGGATCGCTAATTTCGTCTGGTGTGGCAATATAGGGTCCAATAGGCGCAAAAGTGTCGCAGCTTTTTCCTTTAACCCATTGCCCCGAACGCTCAATCTGAAAGTTTCGTTCACTGACATCATTGTGCAAAACATAACCTGCAACATGATTCATGGCATCTTTTTCATTAACATAGGAAGCTTTTTTTCCAATCACTACAGCAAGCTCAACCTCCCAATCTGTTTTTGTACTGCCCTTTGGAATTACAATATCATCAAAGGGACCAACAATTGCAGAGGATGCCTTAAAAAAAAGAACAGGTTCTTGCGGAACATCCATTCCACTTTCAGCGGCATGCTTGGCATAGTTAAGGCCAACACATACAATTTTTGAAGGACGAGAAAGCGGAGGCCCTAGCCTAATGTGATCACCAACAACTGGGCAAGTATCCTGGTTAGATTCTAACCATTTCTTTAATTTTTCTATTCCGTTATTACCAAAAAATTCTTCGTTATAATCAGAAGTAAACGCCGAAACGTCTAATTTGATTCCATTAGTTAATTGAACCCCTGGTTTTTCTGCATTAATTGTTCCAAATCTAATAAGTTTCATCTTTTTTATTTTGAGTTAAGTGTTATAAAACCGCCATCAATACCATAATTTGAACCGGTGATAAAACTGGATTCATCGGAACATAAAAACAATGCTAAATCAGCTATTTCTTGTGGATTGCCCATGCGGCCAATAGGTTGTGTCTTGGATAAATTGTTAAACATTTCTGTTTCTTTACCTGGGTAGTTCTTTTTAATGAATCCATCAACAAATGGCGTATGGACCCTGGCGGGAGAGACACAGTTACAACGAATATTGTAGTCTATGTAATCTTTTGCTATTGAGTATGTCATGGTAAGTACAGCACCTTTAGTCATGGAATAGGCAAAGCGGTCTGAAATTCCAACTGATGATGCGATTGACGCTAGGTTTAAAATAACGCCACCACCATTGTCTTTCATTATTGAAACACACACCTTTGCACAATTGTAAACCCCTTTAATATTGATTTCATAAAGTCTGTCTAAATCTTCTTCACTACAAGCCTCAATATTTCCAACATGTGCTACTCCCGCATTGTTAATTAAAATTTCAACAGAAACTAATTTAGATATTTGATTAATTAGTTTACTGACATGTTTATAATCTACCACATTGCAATGGTATGCCGTTGCTTTAAAACCCTGCGCGTTGATTTCTTCTGCTGTATTGGTTGCAGTTTCCAAATTAAAGTCTAAAATATGCACATCGGCGCCTTGCTCAGCAAAGGTTTTTGCGATGGCTTTACCAATCCCACTACCGCCACCTGTAATTATAACACCTTTATTTTGTAAAGAAAATTTTTTTTTCATGAATTTATATTTTAAAGTGAATCTCCTCGCTTACAAGCAATAAAATCGTTTTGTCCCATTTTTCATGCATTAACTTCTAGTTTTCCACTGGAATCTTGAAAAATATATTACAATAGAGCTTCACCAGATTTTTCAATAGTTTTTGACCCTTTAATTTACTTAAATTTCTGAGTTTGTTTATGATAAAAAATATTAGAAGAATCTCTAATAATCAATTCTGCATTTAAAA
Source organism: uncultured Flavobacteriaceae bacterium (assembly GCA_913031185.1). Classification (GTDB taxonomy): domain Bacteria; phylum Bacteroidota; class Bacteroidia; order Flavobacteriales; family Flavobacteriaceae; genus UBA3537. The sequence goes on from CAJWDI010000013.1 coordinate 11,171, forward strand.
TAATTTTATTTAATGATTGTTGTACATTCTCTTTTTTAGTGTGCGCTAAAAATGCCACTGCAGCTTCTTTACCGATTTCGTCACTATGTTGGTTAATACTAGAAATACTTGGATTTACCATAGCGGTAAATGGTTCATTTCCAAAACCGACTAAAGCAATTTCTCCTGGTATTTTTATTTTATTTTCCAATAAAACTTGTTGTGCACCTAACGCAGCATAATCCCCAGCCACATATATAGCATCCGGTCTATTTTTAAGTGACAATAGTTGTTCCATTTTTGTCCTTCCATCCTCTAATGTTAGACTACTTTCTGTAAGTAATTCCTCATCTAAAGGTAGATTATACTTTTTTAAGGCATCTTTATAGCCTCTAATTCTATTGTTAAAAATTCTGGTGTGTTTAAAACCTCCTATATGAGCTATTCTCTTGCAACCTTGTTCAACAAGATGTTTTACAATTAAATGACTGCTAGCGTAATCATCTATACCCACATAGTCTACATTTAAATCGTTTTCTCCTCGATCAAATAAAATTAAAGGAATTCCTCTCGACTTTACTTTTTCATAATAATCTAAGTTTATTGTTTCATTTGCCATGGATGCAATTATTCCGTCAACTTGAGTAAATAATAAGGTATCAATATTTTTACACTCTTTTTTGTAAGACTCGTTAGATTGTGTAATAATGATATTATATCCTTCTTTATTTAAAACCTCTTCGATATTTTTGATTACTGATGAGAAAAAACTACTATTCGTCCTTGGAACAATAACACCAACTAAATAACTTTTACCACTTCTTAAGGCACTTGCAAGGTGATTTGGTTGGTAATTTAAGTTTTCAGCAACTTTTCTTACTGCTATTTTTGTTTTCTCGCTTATTCTAGAATCGTTATGCAAAGCTTTAGAAACTGCTGCTGCAGAGATACTTAACACACTTGCAATATCTTTTATAGTAGTTTTCTTTTTTTTTATCAAAACTTTAATAACTTTGCTTAAACGTTTAATCAAATATAACTTTTTTCACACCATAATCAAAACAAATAATACAATGTTTATTTTGCTTTGTTTTTATCACATTGATTAAACGTTTAACTCAATAATTGTATTAATTAATTTTCAACTAAAAATGGGTAAAGTAGTAACGTTTGGAGAAATCATGTTAAGATTAGCTCCACAAGGATTTTTAAGATTTTCTCAGGCAAATAATTTTGATGCTGTTTATGGTGGAGGTGAATCAAACGTAGCAGTATCATTAGCAAACTATGGAATTGACGTAGATTTTGTAACACGTTTACCAAAAAATGATATTGGTAAATGTGCAATGATGGAAATGAGGAAACGCGGAGTAGGGGTAGATAAAATTATTTATGGTGGTGATCGTTTAGGAATCTATTTTTTAGAAACGGGTGCTGTATCTAGAGGCAGTAAAGTTATATACGACAGAGCACATTCTGCAATCGCAGAGATTCAAACTGGAATGATCAATTGGGACACTGTGTTTGATGGAACTGAATGGTTTCATTGGACAGGAATTACACCTGCAATTTCTCAAGGAGCAGCAGATGTTTGTTTAGAGGCCGTGAAAGCTGCAAGTGCCAAGGGAATTACCATCTCTACTGATTTAAATTACAGAGCTAAACTATGGAATTATGATGGAGATCGAGAAACAATTATGACAGAACTGACTTCTTATTGCGATATTATTTTAGGGAATGAAGAAGATGCAGAAAAACATTTCAGAATTCATCCCACGGGTTTAGATGTTCACAAACATGGTCATGATTTGAAAGCAGAAGCATTCTTATCAGTTTGTCAGCAAATGATGAAAAAATTCCCAAGAGCTAAAAAAGTAATTACAACTTTGAGAGGCTCAATTTCCGCATCTCATAACTCTTGGGCAGGTGTATTGTATGATGGTAAAGAAATGTTACAAACTCGTCAATATCAAATTACAGATATCGTTGATAGAGTTGGTGGTGGTGATTCTTTTATGGGAGGTTTAATATATGGGTTATTAAAATACCCAGATGATGATCAAAACGCCTTAGATTTTGCTGTAGCTGCTTCCTGTTTAAAACATACAATTAAAGGGGATGCCAACTTAGTAACCATTTCCGAAGTAGAAAAATTAATGGGAGGTGATGCTTCTGGAAGAGTTGCCAGATAAAAATAATCCTTTTTTAAAATCAAAAAAAATATGTCAGAGAATAAAAAGTCTATTTTAAACTTATCTGCAGGAGGTGCTAACCCTGGTATAAATTCTGTGATAAGTTAGGCATCAAAAGTATTTCTAAAAGAGAACTTTAGTGTAAAAGGAATTCACAAGGGCTTTAGATTACTTTTTTCTGAAGAACCTAAATTAAAAGAAAGCGATTATAAAAATTCAAAGGATTATAAAATAATGCCTTAAACAAATCATTTTAATAAAATATTAATAGAACAAAATGGCACAATTTACAAGATTAGAATTAGCACAAATAATGAAAGATACAGGCATGGTTCCTTTATTTTATCATAAAGATATAGAAATCAGCAAAAAAGTAATCACCGCTTGTTATGAAGGTGGTGCAAGACTTTTAGAGTTTACAGCTCGTGGAGATTTTGCGCACGAGGTTTTTGGAGAATTAGTAAAATATGCAACTAAAGAATTACCAGGGATGGCCATGGGTGTTGGTTCTGTAACAGACGCAGCATCAGCCTCTAGGTTTATGTCTTTAGGCGCAAACTTTATTGTTACACCTGTTTTAAGAGAAGATATAGCAATTGTTTGTAACAGAAGAAAAGTTTTATGGTCTGCTGGATGCGGAACGCTCACCGAAATTGCAAGAGCAGAAGAATTAGGTTGTGAAATCGTTAAACTATTTCCTGGTGATATTTATGGTCCTCAATTTGTAAAAGGAATTAAAGGACCTCAACCTTGGACAAGTATCATGCCAACTGGTGGTGTTTCACCAACAAAAAAAAATTTAGAAGCATGGTTTAAGGCTGGTGTAACTTGTGTTGGTATGGGGTCCAAATTGATAGCTAAGGATGCTGATGGTAAATTTAACTATAAAAAAATTGAACGCACGACTAGAAATGCTTTAAAGATTATTAAAGAGCTGAAGAATTAGTTATTTATTCAAAACGAGGAAACTTCAAATGTGAGTTGAAGTTTTTCATTAAAACATACTAAAAAAGAGAGCCATTAAATAAATATTCTAAATATCTTATGGACGTCTCGATTTCACAAAGAAGTTTAATAATAGTAAGGGATATAAACACCATGATATTATGTTTAGCGTTTAAATAAAATGTAGAAAAGTGATTGTTGTCAACCCTGTACCGAGACATTTGTGTTAAGAATTGAAATTTAAAGACATATTAAAAGTCTATAATTTTAATAATTTTGACTGATTTATTTTGATTTTAATTTAATTTTACAAGCTATAATTTCACATATCCTCAACTAAAACGTTGTATATATAAATTTTACCAATTATGAAAAAAAATTATTTATTGTCTGCTCTTTTGATATCGGTACTTTCCTATGGGCAAACTATTAGTGGTTTTGTTAATAACCCTAGTTTCGATGATGGCTCACCTGTTTCTATTCCAAGAAATAATACTGTTGATTATTGGAGATATGAGGGGAATAATGCTACTACACCTGCAACTATACAGACAACCGATGTTTATGATGGAACCAATGCTCTGGAAATTACAAATTCAGTTGTAGACGGAGAATGGAAAAATCAGATTTACAGCACAACCTATCCATTTACGGGAGATAATACAACTGCTATTGAGGTAACAGTTTCATTTTGGGCTAAAACAACTGATACTGATCCAGACAGTGAAAACGCAAGTGGAGATTTAAAAATAGTTGTAAGGGATACTGGTTCAGGGAGTAATGTTGATAGAACAGAACGTGCTATTCTAACCACTAACACTTGGACTAATTATACTATTACTTTTAATACATTTGATGCAGCAGCAAATTATAGTCTTCAGCTGAGAATTCAATTAGGTAAACTTGATGGGACTACACAAATAGACGGTATTACATCATCGGTTACTGGAGGCGCTACACTTCTTTCAACAGGTCCTGGTGCAACCTTACCTTATGAACAAAATTTTAACTTCTCAGATGGAGAAACTTTAAGTGATCAAACAAATTGGTCTACTCCAGTTGAACCTTACAGTGGTTTTGTTGTAAACCCCAGTTTTGAAGATGGCTCAACTGGACAAATAGTTCAATACCAAACGCTTAATTATTGGAAATTAGGAGGTGGGAAATCTGCTGAAACTGATGGAACTTATGCTTACATAGAATCATCTAATGTTCATGACGGAGATGGTTCCAATGCGCTGAAGGTAATTTCAACCGCTCCTGGCGGTTTTTGGAATATAAGAGTCTTTAACAACCCAGGATATGCATTTGCAGGAGATGGCATTAATCCAATTGATGTAACAGTTTCATTTTGGGCAAAAACAACCGATACTGCTACTGATCAAATTTATAGTAATTATGACGGAGATTTGAGAGTTTTATTAAAGGACACTGGTTCATCAGCTCTTGGGGATAAAAATGCTCGTGTTGCTATTTCATCAACACCTGAATATGTTAAAGGTAGTAATACGATCCCAGCTATGACAATTGCAAATAACACATGGGTCTATAGAACAGAAACTTTTACATATGCTGCCGCAGATGATTATGATATTGCTCTCTATTTAGAATTCGGGGATTTGGATGGCACGACAATAATAGATGGCTTAACAGTAAGGGTTACCGGTGGTGCTACGTTAGGTCCTTCATCAGGACCTAACGATATAGAGGCCTCAACAGGAAGCTTATCATATTCAGGCTTAAAAACTTCTAAAAACAACAAGATTACATTAGGAAATAACGTATTTTTTAACACAGATGTTTCAAATGCCTATTCTGATAGAGATATTTATGATAGCAGTTTCAAAGAATCTCATTTATCCTTTGCCAATCAAACTTCTGGAACCGTTTATTATTCGTTTGTTTTGAGAGTAAATGAAGTAGACAATGATTTGGCCATTGGAGATAAAGATTCTTTTGCGGGTTTTTCTAATGGTACTGATGGTACATATTCAAATTTAGGGGCTACACTTTGGGCTGAAAAAGCCAGTGATACATCTTATAAATTAGGAATTAACAGCGGAGTAGCCTCCTCCAATGTTCAGCTTGATACTACTGAATACAATGAAGATGATATTCTTTTTATTGTTGTCGGACTTGATTTAGATAATGATGAAGCTAAATTGTGGGTAAATCCAACCTCCGATGATCTTGCTAATAATGCTTCAATCCCTTCTGAAACTCAAGTTGCAACAGGAGCAACATTATCTAATGTAGAAGCTTTTTCTCTTCACCAAGAATATTCTAAGGTACCTGATTTAGATATTGACGAATTGAGAGTTGGCACTTCTTGGACAGATGTAACACCACCAGGCATTACTTGGAATGGAAACACAGATAACGACTGGAATACATCTACAAACTGGACTCCGCAGGTAGTGCCATATGATACTGCAGAGGCTATTATACCCACAGGTTTAACAAATTACCCAACATCAGGATCAGCAGTTGATATTAACTCTGTTTCACTTGCTAATGGTAGTTCGTTTATAGCAAATTCTACATTTTCTGGAGACGTTACATATACTAGAAACCTCAATACTACTAATTGGTATTTGGTTTCTTCACCTGTTACAGGTCAAGATATTGACTCGTTTGCAAGTGCTGAGGGGTTAGCTTCTGGAAGTAATAATAATAATATGGGTTTGGGGTCATATGACAATACTTCATCTTCTTGGATTTACTATCAAAGTGATGCTAGTGGTACGGGAGACTTTGCTCTTGGAAGTGGTAGGTGTATAAAACTAGCTTCAGCAGGAGATATTTCCTTTACTGGAACAATGTCTACTGATGATGTGAGTATTACGTGTACAAGTGGCTTTAACTTAGTGGGCAATCCTTATCCGTCTTATATCAGTTTAAATGATGTATTGACCAATAATAACGCTAATTTATCGCAATCATCTGTTTGGTTATGGGATCAAGCTTCGGATTCTTATGACACTTTTAACTTGGCGAGCTCTGGAATTTATATTTCTCCAGCCCAAGGTTTCTTTGTGGAATCTAATGGAAATGCGTTAAGTATTACTGAAGCAATGCAATCACACCAATCATCTGATTCGTTTCAGAGACTTTCAAATGAAAGACCCGAGATTCGCCTAATTCTTAATGATGGTATCAACGTTAGAGATACAGATATTTATTACATTGAGGGAGCTACTACTGGATTTGATAATGGATATGACAGTACCACTTTTGGTGGCCTTGCCAATGAATTCGATATTTATACACATTTAGTAGCTAATAGTAATGGCGAAGATCTTGCGATTCAATCGCTTCCTAATACAAACTTAGAAACTATGATAATCCCGGTAGGAATTACTGCAGCAGCTGGAGAAGAACTAATTATCTCAGCCAATGCAGTCAACATTCCGGAAGGATTAAATATATACTTGGAAGATAAAATTGACGGCTCTTTCACGCTTTTGAATAGCACATCAACTTTCACAACAACAGCTGACGAGGACCTAAATGGAATTGGTCGGTTTTATATACACACAACGTCAACAGCTCTCAGTGACAACCAAGTAAGCTTATCAAACGTAAGTATGTATTTAGTTGACCGTAACTTAACAATCACAGGCGTGCACACTGGAAATACAAACGTTAGAGTATACGATTTGCTTGGGAAAGAAGTACACAATACCTCATTTAAGGGAACAGGGCTCAATAAAATTACCATGCCAAAAAATCTTGCAATAGGAGTGTATGTTGTTAAATTGGAAGCGCAAATTGAATCAATCAGTAAAAAAATTATTCTAAACTAATACTTTAATCATGAAAAATGAAAAAGATAACATCACAAGACAACAAGCACTAAAAAAATTAGGGCGTTATGCTGGGCTTACGGCCTTAGGTACTTTCATGATATTAAGTCCCAAAAAAGCACAAGCACAATCTCCACAACAACCCGGTTTTGGATTTTAATAATAAATTATAAAAAACTCCTCTTTCAACGGTCTGGTTTTTTTATTGTCTAAGCATAGTAAATAGTTTTTGCACAAAAACAATAAACTCTTAAATAAAAAATGTAAATTCATACTCCGTTTATACATTTATTAAAATGGTTTCTGAGAAACAAACTTACTGGAAAAAAAACCTCCTTTATTTATCAATCTTGCTTCTATTGTGGTTTGCAGTTTCTTTTGGCGCTGGAATCCTATTCGTTGACAAATTAAACTCCATAAAACTTGGAGGCTTCAAGCTTGGGTTTTGGTTTGCACAGCAAGGAGCAATATACACCTTTGTAATTTTAATTTTTGTTTATATTTATTTGATGAATAAGCTAGACAATCAATTTGTTAAAAAGCAAAACTAATGGCGCTTCAATATTGGATTTGGATTGCTGTAGGACTCAGCTTCACACTTTATATTGGCATTGCCCTTTGGTCTAGAGCGTCATCAACAAGCGAATTTTATGTTGCAGGTGGAGGTGTACACCCCATAGCAAATGGTATGGCAACTGCAGCAGATTGGATGTCTGCAGCTTCGTTTATTTCCATGGCTGGTATCATTTCATTTACAGGTTACGATGGCTCTGTTTACCTCATGGGTTGGACGGGAGGTTATGTATTACTGGCACTACTACTGGCGCCTTACCTGCGCAAATTTGGGAAATTTACAGTCCCCGATTTTATTGGTGACCGATACTATTCAAACACGGCTAGAGGGGTTGCCGTTTTTTGTGCTTTGATTGTTTCATTCACCTATATAGCTGGTCAAATGCGCGGCGTTGGTGTTGTTTTTTCTAGGTATTTAGAAGTCGATATTACATCTGGTGTTTTAATTGGAATGGGCATTGTCTTGTTCTACGCTGTTTTGGGAGGCATGAAAGGCATAACCTACACTCAGGTAGCGCAATACTGTGTGCTTATTTTTGCATTTATGGTACCAGCGATTTATATCTCTATAATTGCTACAGGAAATGCCATTCCACAAATCGGATTTGGAGATTCTGGCAGTGACGGTGTGTTTTTGTTGGACAAACTCGACGGATTGCATAAAGAATTGGGTTTTCACGAATATACTACCGGAAGTAAATCAACTGTTGATGTATTTTTCATAACCATGGCACTCATGGTAGGAACTGCTGGATTACCCCATGTGATTGTTCGATTTTTCACTGTAAAAAAAGTAAGCGATGCCAGAAAATCTGCAGGTTGGGCTTTGCTATTCATTGCTGTACTGTACACCACAGCCCCAGCAATTGCTGTTTTTTCTAGAACGAACCTCATTGAAACCGTGAGTAATCAACCCTATGTCGATATGCCTGAGTGGTTTAGTAAATGGGAAGATACGGGCTTGTTAAAATTTGAAGATAAAAATAGAGATGGACTGATTCAGTATGTCGCAGATACAGAGGTAAATGAACTGAATGTAGATGCGGATATCATGGTATTGGCTAACCCAGAAATTGCAGATTTACCCAATTGGGTCATTGCCCTTCTTGCAGCTGGAGCATTGGCCGCGGCATTATCTACGGCAGCAGGCCTTTTATTGGTAATTTCATCTGCTGTTTCTCACGACTTGTTAAAGAAAATGATCTTACCTAGTATTTCTGAAAAAGGGGAACTTATTTCAGCGCGCATTGCCGCAACATTGGCAGTTTGTTTGGCTGGCTATTTCGGGATTAATCCTCCAGGATTTGTAGCGGCCACTGTGGCTTTGGCATTTGGTTTGGCCGCAGCGTCTTTTTTTCCAGCTATTTTAATGGGAATTTTCTATAAAAAAATGAACAAAGAGGGCGCCATTTCTGGAATGATTGTAGGCGTTACGCTCATGCTGTTTTATATGACAAAGTTCAAATTTGGTTGGTTTGGTGGTGGCACCCAATCAGATTGGTGGTTTGGAATCTCTCCTGAAGGATTTGGCACCTTTGCCATGCTTCTTAATTTTGGAGTCGCGATTGTTGTTTGTAACTTCACAAAACAAACGCCTGAAAATATTCAACAACTTGTTGAAAAAATACGATTGCCATAACAACACTTAGTGTATTGATAAAATTTTAATCCTCTTTATTTACCAATGCTTTCAAGGCATGATAAGCTGGTTTTTTTTTGAAATTTCTATCAAATAGTAAAGGATAATCTGTACGTCCCCGCATTGGAAGGTAATTGCGCCAAGAGTTGCCATCCCACACCCCCCAGAACGTCACACGCTCTATATTGGCACTGTATTTTAAAAACAATTTAAAAAGCGCTTTGTAGCGTCTGGCTTGCTGTTTCAAAACCCGCTCGGGAACGCCTTTGGAATAAGGGTTAAACTCTGCTGCTAAATCAAATCGATCCTCAACACTGGCCCCTTTGTGTTTCCATGCATTTGGCAATACGCTGATGTCCATCTCTGTGATGTGAAGTGGAATATTGGCTTTAGAAAACGCTTTAAGCCAGTACTCGACGTCCTCTAAAAGTGGATGTTGCATAAACATATGACCTTGAGAGCCAATACCATGAATTGGAACTCCTTGCGCTCTTAAGTTTTTAACCATATCAATGATGAAATCAGTCTTTTCTTTTTGGTACATATTAAAATCATTGTACAATAATTTACAGTCAGGATCGGCCCTATGGGCTGCTTCATAGGCTATTTTAATGTAATCATCTCCAATAATGTCATGCCAGGGTGTAGGTTTGAGTTTGGCATATTTCTGGCCATCATTAGTTCTAAAAACATCTACAGCTTCGTTGACGACATCCCAATAGGCAATCTTGCCTTTATAGCGAGTTACAACCGTTTCGATATAGGCTTCCAAACGTTGAATCAAAACATCTCTAGAAACCACTGTTCCATAATCGCCTTTAAAAAACCAATCTGGGGCACTGTTTTTCCAAACCAATGTATGGCCAATAATGGTCAGTCCATTAGCTTGTGCATATGCAACAAAGGCATCAGACTCCTTAAAATCATATGCCCCATTTTCATCAATTAAATACATGGGTTTCATACAATTTTCAGCAGTGATGGCATTAAATTCTCGATTTGTAATTTCAAACTCCTTTTTTTGGTTTGGATTCTGATTATCATTCCCCAACACAGCGCCATGGTAAATTGTACCAATCATAAAATGATCTTTATAAACATCGGACAAGCCTTTCTTATTGTTGTCTTGACCATGGACAGAAATTAAAATAGACAGAAAAAATATTGGTATGAGTTTATGCATAATTGATTGAATAAATTTGTAGATATGTTTTAAAGGTTTTTAATCTAAATATTGACTGACTGCACTAGCGCGCGCGCTGGCGTGATTAATCAACTCAGAAACAGCGATTTGAAAATCTGCAGGAGATTCTAAAAACGTATAACCTGGCTGCTCATTTACTACTGAAGCCTCAATTTGGGAGGCATAAGAGGAATATACCGATTGGATATAGCCAGTCTCAAAGGCATTATTTATGACATTACTTACATAATTATCATAAATAGATTGATACACTGGGTCATCATACAAATAGCGTATCAAGGGCCAATTATTCCCCACCCCGCTAAAGTCTAATGGTAATGAGCCACCCATTTTTCCAAATTGTAAACTTTCATTATTGTCCCATGGAATCCATGTCAATGCATTGTTGTTTTCTGGATCGCCATAGAGGTAGTAATTGTGAGTCATTCGTCCATAAGTATCCCAATTTTGAATAACGGTATTTACGGCTAAATAATTTAAAAATCCATCGACATCAAAAACAGCTTCGAGTCCACTACGCCAAACGGATGGATTTGAAGTCCTGTTGTTGTCGTGTAATGCTGAAAAAACAGCCTCAACATCACTCCAATCAGACTCCAGTTCATTTGACTGCTTTATAAAATATTCTGGGCTAAAAGACCCCTGGGTAAAACGGGCACCATTTCCATCGGGTTTATATAAATTTCCATTGTCATTATTAAATTGAGACGCTAATAAGGTATTGTCGGGTTCTTCTACCATGGTGTACAATCCAAAATAAATGGGACCAGAACCGTGGTCTACATAAACCTCATAAAATTGAGTTCTTGGGGAGGGCAAACCAGATTCTTTAAAAATATCAGATGCTATTTTTTCTCGTAATTGAGATTCGTCATCAAAATTATTTTTCAGGTTCAACTGTTTAAATCCATAAAATCTTTGATTTGAAATTTCTGGAAATTCATCCTCAAATTCATCAAAATCTAGCTTAAATGACATTTTCCAGACGCCATTCCGCCATGAAAAAGAAAGACTTGAGTTACCTTTAAATCGCACACCCACATGATACCACTGTAAACCATCATAATAAACCTCAGCGGTTGTGAAAATTGGGTTTTCTTCTGCAAATCCTCCAGGACCGCCGCCGCCAGGACCTCCCCCACTACCCTGACCAAACGCGCCGTACAAGGAGTTCATATCTTCAAGTATCAATGCCCAATTTTCAGGCTCAAAAACGATATCAATACGTCGTATGGCGTTTTCATCACTAAAAACCTCCGTGTAATTCGGTGGGGTATCGTTGCCGTGGGTATATGAGGACCAATCTGGAAAATCTGGATCATCATTGTTATTATCATCATCGCCGTTACCTGGGTTATTAACGGATGTTGAAGCCAGTCCAATTTCTTCATTGTTACATGACAATATGAAAAGACACAGTATAAAAAGTATTTTAAATCTCATTTATATTATTTTAGTTATTCCTTTATTTGGGATTGGGGAAAAATCTTTTGGGCTCATTCCACGGGCGTGCATTGTCAATTTGTCGGCCTAAACCTTTAGGACGTGTTTTAGCGGCTACAATTCTTTGGTTCAAAATAATGGAAAGAGAGTCTTTAATGGCATTGTAAGAACTTAAATTAGCTAAATTTTTTAATTCCTCAAGATCGTTTTTATGATCGTACAATTCATACTCAGTACGTCCATTAAATTGCCATTGGTTGAGGCGATAACGAGTCGTTTGAATCCCATAGCCTTGGGCTTTAATTTGTCCTCTATTTACTTGTAGCTCAGTAAAAGCAGATGAGCGAATGGCGGTGTTTGGATTATCAAAAAATGGCGTTAAACTTTTACCACTGACAAATGATGGTGTTTTCATCCCAACCATATCCATAAGCGTTGGATAAAGATCCACAAGCTCAACTGGTGCATCAACATATTTTTTTGTTTTTTTAACGCCAGGTCCAGCAAATATCAAAGGAACTCGAGTAGCATCCTGAAAGAGGGTTTGTTTTTGCCAATGCCCATGCTCACCTAAATGATAGCCGTGATCGGATGTAAATACAATAATGGTGTTTTTGTCTAGTCCTGTTTCCTTAAGTTTATCTAAAACCCGTCCGATTTGTGCATCCATAAAACTGGTTGTAGCATAATAGGCATGTTTAATTGTCGCTGATAGAGCGGGGTCTAAGTCTATTTGTTCTTTTCTGGCTCTGAGTGAAACTGCGGCAGGCTTGGGAATCGTTTTAAGGTAGTCGTCTGATGTTTCTGGAACACTAAAATCATTGATATCGTAAAGATCAAAATACTTTTTAGGGGCTACAAATGGCACATGCGGACGGTACAATCCAAAGGCCAAAAAGAAATTTTCTTCACTTTTTGCAAAAGTATCTAAAAAATCGATGGTTGCGGAAGCTCCGATACCGTCTGTTTGTTCTTCATCTGCACCCTCAGATTCCAGCCAACTTAAAGTTGCCCCATCAAAATTTGGCTTTACTTTGTTAAGTTTATATTCTTCAACTTTATCACGTCCATAAGGATTGACCGTCTGATCCCAAGTAAAAGAATCATCATGGCCAGCGGTTCCAATGTCTCTAGGATTGTGGTAATGGTAAATTTTACCCACTCTTACGGAATGGTAATTTTCCATTCTAAATTTTTGCCCCAAGGTCACAACATCGGGAATGGTCTGACGTACATATAACCTCAAAACCTTGGATTTTGTTTGGTCGGGGTACATTCCAGTCATAAAAGAAACTCTAGAAGGACCACAAAGCGGATACTGAACATGGGCATTGTTAAATACAAGACCTTTTTGGGCTAATTTATCCAGATTAGGCGTAATGGCCAGCGGGTCGCCGTAAGCTCCCAATGCACAATTAAGATCATCAGCGACAATAAATAATACATTTAGTTTTGAACTGGATTTAGACGGTTTTGATCCTGTGACAGAAAGGGCCAATATAACCAAACATCCAAACTTTATAAATCGCATTTTAATCAAGTTAAATAATTCATTTCAAGATAGAAAAACTAATTCAATATCTCAGACTTTATTTTTTTAAAAATTTACAATGTTGATGATCCACTACAATCATATACATTCCTGCCGGTAAATCGGATACATCAACAGACCCTTGTACCAGTTTTTTATGAATCAATAGCCCACTGATATTGTACATTTTAAAATCTCTAATCGGAAATGGGAAAATGACTTTTACACTTTTAGTCGCTGGATTTGGGAAGACTTTAAGTGTTTTATTTTCAAGACTAAATGTTGGGCCATTTGAAAGCACATTGTCTGGGTTGCAAGAAAGTGAAAATTGATTTAATGAAGTCTCATCCATCAAATTATTAGACCCCATATAAAAAACTTGCGGAATTGCGGGATTGGATGGGTAATTCTTATAAAATGCACCGATATCCGTAAGGTTATTATCGGAATCGAAATACTGGCCATTTCCAATATTAGCAGGAGCGACTGGGTTGGGTTCAAACCAAGCATAGCGTTCCACAAAATGTAAACTTTCAAGGTAGGGAATGGCCAGTTCCATAAACTGACGGTTCACTTCAACAGATCTGTACTTGTTGGCATTAAATTCAGTAATCCAAATTGGGAGACCATATAAGCTATAAACATCATTTAAATAATTTTTAAATCTGTTAAATATATTTTGAGGATTGGCATTGGGCGAACTTTGAGGGCTGCCGTTCCAATCATACCAATGCAATGCAATCACATCCATACGTATGTCGTTTTGTATTGCCAATTGATTGAAATTGTCTAGCCAATTGAATACGGCTCCTTGGCGACAGGCTGGAGACACCATGCGTAATCCTGTTTTCATTAAATTTTCGTAAATAGCCACTGCGGTGGCCTCATCGCACATATTATTGTATTGCCCAGACTGACCATTACAATCGTCTGGTTCATTAAATCCTAAAATATGGGTTGATTTATATTTGGATTGATAAAGAAGGATATCATTGGCATCATTGGCACCCCCATAACCCCAAGCCATGGGTGCATATTCTCGTTGAAAATCCGAGATTCCCTGGTTGTTCCATCTGTAGAACCATGTATTGTTCATGTCTAGTACATCACCAGCAGTACCTTTTTTAGACACCCAATTCCATGGTAAAACTCTTATAAATGAAACATTAGATTGTAGTGAAATAGGCAAAGAATGAATTTCAATATCGGATTCAGAAGCAATAAAAACTTGACTTTTCCCTGTCCCGTCGGGATTGACTGCCACTGTTAGCATATGGCCTTTTCGCAGTACAAAAGAGCCGATGCTGTTATTCATTTGATTGGGAATTGAAGCGCCACTGTAGACGTCATTAATACCAATTGTAGCTTCTGAGCCACTCAAATTTTCTCCTGAATATAATGTCAATGGAGAGGCATCTAAACCATTAGCTCGAACAATGGTTCCATGTTCATAATAGTTATCAAGACGAATGTTTGTAGGGTATTGAGCAACAACATCACTAACAGAAATTTGTGACAAAAAAGAATCATAGACTTGAGCTGGTGGAGTATTTTCTAAGCATAACCAACTGAGTCCAGCATTAATATCAAACTCAACACCGTTTAATAGTGGTGCAGAATCTGTCAAATGTACATAAGCATTATCTTCCAAAATAAGGCGACCTCCAGAAATATTCAAAGCCTTAAGACTTCCATTTGAAATGTGCAATATGTTGGAAGGGCCCATAACAATGGGTTCTAATGAAGGGGAATACGAAGGGATCCCGTTTAATGAAACTTCATCAAAGCGGATGGCACCACTGCTAAACTGAATTTTTACAGCGCGGTCATAGTCTACACGATTGACAGTTATTGTGTTTAGACCTATACTGAGCGACCTGGCGGGTTGGTTGTACCAATTTTCAGAGGACAGAGTTCTCACAATGCGATAGCTGGCACCTTCTGTGGGTAAATCCGTAATGTTAATTTGAAAATCGTGTTGCCTACCATTATTGCCATCATCAAATGCCGCAACCGCATAAATGTAAGGCCAGGCATCGCTAGGGCCAGTACTAAAAATATTAGGGGCTTCAGAAGCGATACTAGCGCCTTGAAAGTTTTCAGTCTTTGCTTTGACGTCACAACTTAAAAACATATCAAAATCAATGGATTGGTTTGGGTCAATACTGCCTGTCTGTGGCGCCTGACCAGATTGGATATCGATCCAATTGAGTTCATTAAAAAAGTTAGCATCTCCCCCACTGCCTGTCCATACATAGCCTTGCGCAAAAGACTTTAAAGACAAAAGTAGTAATGAGAAAATGATAATTCGCTTCACACTTTATCAAACAAGGTTTCTAAAACTTTTTCTTTTTGGATTCCAACCCTCCAAAATCAGTATCTGTGATGTGTCTCAGTTCTTCTAAAGACAATTGATTCCCATAGTCTTGCTTCAATTGATACAATTCTGCCTTTAGTTTTTTTATGCGCCCTTTGTAAGCCGCTGAATGGATTAAATTATTCAATTCCATTGGGTCTTTTTTAAGATCATAAAATTCCCAAACATCCATATCATAATAAAAATGAATCAACTTATACCTTTGATTTCGAATTCCATAATGCGGTTGGACCCGGTGATAAAAAGGGTATTCATAATAGTGATAATACATTGATTTTTGCCAGTTCCTCGGAGTTTTCCCTTTTAAATTAGAAAAAAAACTTTTCCCTTGTACTGCTTCAGGAATTTCAATACCAGCCATATCTAATAGCGTGGGTGCAAAATCTATATTGGTTACAATATCCTCTAAAACAGTCCCGGGTTCAATGACCTTTGGATAACGTACGACAAAAGGCATGTGTAATGCCTCTTCATACATAAACCGTTTGTCAAAAAACCCGTGTTCTCCCAAGAAAAAACCTTGATCGGAACTGTAAATTACGATGGTATTTTCTTCAAGCCCATGGGCTTTTAAATAATCTAAAACCCTTCCGATATTGTCATCTACAGATTTGATAGTGGCTAAATAATCTTTAATATACCGTTGATATTTCCATTGACGAACTTGTTGAGCACTTAGGTCTTTCGAAGGAGAGACTGTTTGCCCAGGTTTAAATCCATAATGCAACCATTTGCGTCTTTTCTGTTTAGATAGTCCTTTAGGAGGGCTCATTTTCATGTCCTGTCTACTGAAATAGTCCATGGTCATTTCCGTGTTACCGGCAGTTAATTCTCTGCCTTTATAATCGTCATCAAACGTTTCTGGATAAGGCATTTGGATGGAGTCCCAAAGCGTTTCGTATTTGCGGTCTGGAGCCCATTCGCGGTGGGGTGCCTTGTATTGCAACATCAGACAAAATGGTTTGCTGGTATCCCTGTGTTTAAGCCAATCCAAAGCAAAATCAGTAGTCAAGTTTGTGGCATAACCATTTTCAGCCTTTTCTTGACCATTATCGTTGTAAACTGGATCCCAATAAAAGCCTTGCTGTCCTTTAGAAATGTGGTATTTATAGTAGTCAAAACCAACAGGCTCAGAAGCCAAATGCCATTTTCCAACCAAAGCTGTTTGAAACCCAGCAGATTTTAAAGCCTGAGGAAAAGTCCACTGTTCATTATTAAAAACACCGCCTTTATAATTTTTATAATATCCATTTACATGGCTGTATTTTCCCGTGAGAATGGAAGCTCTGCTGGGGCCACATATGGCATTGGTACAAAGCGCATTTTTTAGTAAAGTGCCTTCCGAAGCAATGCGATCTATATTGGGGGTTGGTGCAATGTCTCTAAAAAGTCCACCATAAGCTGAAATGGCATTGGTGGCATGGTCATCTGAAAAAATAAAAACAATATTAGGTGATTTTTTATTTTTAGAGAGCATCTGGGCATTGCAAAATAAATTTATTACACAAAAAAATAATATGAAGGCTTTTGTCTTCAAAAATAAATGGTTTAAAAAAACTGATAAACTCAAAAGTATGGTTTCGAACTTATCAGTTTTGTTAATGAATTTTATTTACTGTTTAATGAATTTTTTAGAAATCACATTACTTCCATCACTCACTTTAACCATATACACACCCGACGCTAAATGGGAAATATCAATTTGGTGGGTATTAAAAACTTCTTTTTCTAAACGACCCAAAACAGAGTACACTTTTACAGAGTCGATATTATTTACCCCTGAAATCGTGAGAAAATTTGTTGCGGGATTCGGATGAATCTTTACTAATGCATAATTAATCTCCTGTAAACCTAATGCAGAACCGTTTGAAGTTATGGAAGAAAATCCAATATCTCCGCTACTGAACCAAAATCTAACATTTCTTGTCCAACCTCCATTGGCAGCAACATTTTTAGTATTGAGCCCTAAAGAAAGATCTACATTACAACATGTAATATCACCATTTGGACCCGTCTTTAAAATTCTATACTGCGCACCACCAGCTGGTAAACAAGTAACATCCATCGTAAATGAGTGTACTTCGCCCATATTACCATCATCAATTGAAGCAAGTGTTAAAGAATAAGGCCATTGACCTTCTTGAGAAACAAATAAATTTGATGTACCAATGATATTATCGTCAGGTCCACATTCTTCAACAGGGTATAGAACTACTCCATTATGTGAGAATGAATCAAATTCAATCAAGCCTTCCCCTGAAAACTGAAATTTAACTGCACGATTAAAATTAGCTGCGGCAACCGTAATTGTATTTTCTCCCATTGCTAAATCTCCTTGTTGACTAAAATCTGCTGCACCCGATGAGGTTGTTTTATATATTCTATAAGTTGAACCATCAGGCAAACTTGTAATATTAATTACAACTGTTTGAGCTGGTCCACTGACTGCAACACCGTCAGCTGTTGTAGCGGCTGTAAATACATGTGTCCAAGTTGGATTGGTTGTTGTAGCGAAAAGAGATGATTCTCCAATCGTAGTCTGAGCATATAATACGCTTGTAATTGTTGTTAAAATTAATAGAGTAATTTTCTTGACCATAATTATTAATTTTTTGATTGTTTTTTATATTCCGACCATTTTTGCATTCTTTCTTTTCCAATAATGGCATTCATTTTTCCGTATAATTTATTGTATACTTTTTTTAACTTCGCCTTTTTTATTTGAGGTTCCGCTTTGTGATTTTGACGAATTTCAGCGGCTTGTGTAAACCGATCCAATTGTACTGTATAGACTTCTTGTTTTTCTACTTTGTCGAGATTAAGAACCTTTGCCATTTCAGCTAAAAACGCTTTTGCCTTTTGCTCAGGATTATTCTGAGAGAGGCCTTTAAAAGAAAAACAAATAAGGACTGTAATTAAAAATATTTTTTTTATCATGTTGTAAATTTTAATGTTAATTAGTTGTTTGTAAGTTAAGAAATTATTGCGATTTATTTTGTTAATGAAATGAGTTAATTTTTTCAACTGTACCAGATTTCCATGTAAGGCCAGTTTTCCATTTAGGAGCCTTGACATTTTGTAAATAAGTATCTAGTGCGGTTTCCAAAAACTCACACTTTTTAGGTTGTGTCATTGCGAGATTGTTTTTCTCTTCGATATCATTTTCTAAATTGAAAAGAAGAAGCTCATTATTGTCATAAAATTTAATCAATTTTAAATGGTCCATTATAATCGAAGAATGAGCGCGTTTTA
>CAJWDI010000014.1:0-29658 GCA_913031185.1 uncultured Flavobacteriaceae bacterium
TATAGACTGTTAAACCATCGCAGCAGGATTCTGTGTCAAAGCTTAAAAATGTAAACGTGACCACATCGCCAGGATTGTCCGGGAAAACCGTGGTGGTTATTAGTTCACTATTTGAATAATCACCAGATGCGCCTCCAGAGTCGTAGATTGTATCCCCACAAGCGGGGCTAGTTGTAAAATTCACAGCACTAGACCAAGAGCTAAACACTCCAGAGCCGCAATCTGCACGTAAATAAACTTCGTAAGCAGTCCCAGTGCTCAGGCCAGAGAGGGTTAAAGGATTGGAGGATGTTGGCGTTCCAGCAGACGTGGGAGCACCTGTTCCTGCCAATTGTACTACAATCTCATATCCAGCTGCAGCACCGGTGTCAGTCCAACTAATGACTGCTTCTGTGGCTGAACTTACAGAGGCTTGAAGTCCACCAGGCGAGGGGCAACTGGGACATACAGCTGTGATGGTTCCAGAAAGAATATTAGTTGTTGAATTTCCAGATCCTACAACGATTCCATCAGTATCTAATATTTCATAAGTTATTTCACTAGCCCAAGACCCCCCCCCATTCCAAACTGCGGTAACATCTCCGCCTTCTGTAACCGCAAAAGTCTCAGTACCCTGAGAGCCGCCAGCAAGGGTAACATCATCTAAAACAACAACACCGTCGACAAGAACGTCAATAGAGTTTCCATTCCATCCATCTCCAAAAGAATCTAATAAATTTAAAGTGTAGCTACACGAAATAACTGGGCATACTGCAATGCATTGCCCAGTTTCAACATTTGCCGAAGAATTACCAGTAGCTGCAAGATTACCGTCATTATCTAATATTTCATAAGTTATTTCACTAGCCCAACTACCCCCGCCATTCCAAATTGTTGTGACCTCAGCGCCTGTGTTTACTTGAAAAGTAACAAGTTCTTCAGAACCAGTAGCCATAGTTACATCGTCAAGGACAACAGCGCCGTCAACAAGGACGTCTATTGAATTCCCATTCCAACCATCTCCAAAAGAATCTATCATCTTTAGTGTGTAATCGCATTGGCCAAATGAGTAAACGGAGAAAAGCAGGCACAGCAGTGCAGTCGTAATATTTTTCATCTTTTAAATTGGTTAATTTATCTATTAAATTTAACAAAATACTAACAGCTTATTTCTGTCTTAAACGACTAATTGATAAAATGCTTTTATTTTCGATGAAATACACAAGGCATTCGAATTATATTGAGATAACACAAAAAATAATATCTTTTTATATGTAATTTTGATTCAACATGTTAGAGAAAAAAGATTTAGATTTAGAAAAAGCAGTGCTTGTGGGCATTATTACAAAAGCACAAAATGACGCCCAATCTAAAGAGTATTTGGACGAGTTGGAATTTTTAACTTATACAGCTGGGGGTTTGGTGGTCAAACGCTTTACTCAAAAAATGGAAATGCCAAATGCAAAAACGTTTATTGGTTCCGGAAAAATGCAACAACTTCAAGAATATGTCAAAGAATTCAATATCGGTACTGCCATTTTTGATGATGAACTCTCAGCTGCTCAAGAGAGGAACATTAGTAAAATTCTAAATTGTAAAGTTTTGGACCGCACCAATTTAATCCTTGATATTTTTGCCCAACGCGCCAAAACCAGCTATGCTCGTACCCAGGTTGAGCTAGCACAATGTCAATACTTGCTCCCACGCCTTAAAGGAATGTGGACCCACCTTGAACGTCAAAAAGGAGGGATTGGAATGCGAGGTCCTGGAGAAACTGAAATTGAAACGGATCGCCGAATTGTAAGAGAAAAAATTGCTTTGTTAAATTCTAAAATCAAAAAAATTGACAAACAAATGTCCGTTCAAAGAGGCAACAGGGGAGCTTTGGTGAGAGTCGCTTTGGTAGGCTATACCAATGTTGGAAAGTCAACTTTAATGAATGTTATCAGTAAGTCTGATGTCTTCGCTGAAAATAAACTCTTTGCCACTTTAGATACTACGGTCCGGAAAGTTGTTGTCAAAAATTTACCTTTTTTAATGAGCGATACGGTCGGTTTCATTAGAAAACTTCCCACCCAACTGGTGGATTCTTTTAAAAGCACATTGGATGAGGTACGCGAGTCCGATTTGTTACTCCATGTGGTCGATATTTCACACCCGAGTTTTGAAGAACACATCGCTTCTGTTAATAAAATCTTAGAAGAGATTCACGCGCTTGATAAGCCAACCCTTATGGTTTTTAACAAAATTGACGCCTATATTCCAAAGCCTTTTGACGAAACGGATTTAATGGTGCCAAGAACCCAAGCCCATTACTCAATTGACGAATGGAAAGCGACTTGGATGTCTAAAATCGGAGACCAGTCCTTATTTGTTTCAGCGATCACCAAAGAAAATTTAGAAGAATTTCGAAAAAGAGTGTACGATGAGGTCCGTAAAATACACATCCAGCGCTTCCCTTATAATCATTTCTTATACCCAGATTATGAAGCGGACAGTTAATTCACTCATATCACTAAGCACCACAAGTTCCTAAAAAGCATAGTTGACACCAAGCCCAAAAACTTGTCTAGTTTGCAGCCCTCGAAATGCATTGTCATCGTAAATGGTCTGGTAAGTTAAATTTGCTGAAATAAATTTATTTATAGTCATGACCATGTTCATGGTGTAGTCTAAATCCACATTTTGAGCATCTTCTAGATAATTTGAATATAAGTTTAAAATATTTTCCATTGAAATGTTTTTCATTAGATTAAACTTATAGTAAGCACCAATGGAGCCCCCGATTTCATAACGGCTACTTTTTCCTTCCTCAACACCAAAATATGCCTTATTGGGCTTGGTCAAGTTTTTATCAACCAAAATGAAACGGCTTGTGATTGGGGAAATATTGATTTTTAGATTTTCACTTTTTTTCCATAGCATTCCTGGACCAAATTGTATGTAAGCAGGGGATAAGAACTTAGTTGGTCCTTTGGTATCGCTGTTTAAATCATCTGCAAATTGCGTTTTTAAATTTAAGAAGGCCGAATAGTACCAAAATTCTGTAGCTTTTTTCCCTACAACAGAATTCCATTCTAAAAGGTCACTGGATTTTTGAACGTCTTGATTTTTAATTTTAGTAAGTCCAAAATTAGCCAAGAGTTTGTTCTCCCAAGTCCAATCATTTTTTTTGTAATTGAAATCGTAATTAATTCCAATAGTTCCAGAAAAGTTGCTGATGCCACCAGCAATCCAATTGTCAAATGAAGACTGATTTACAAGGAAAGTAACCACGCCTTTTTTGACCCATTTTGGAGGCGCTTGATTCTCTTGAGGCTTTTGGGGTTGTTGTGCGAAAGAAAATGAGATCAGAAAAAGTGATAGGTATAAATATATTGTTTTCATATTGAGTAGTTTTAGGGGTTTAAACTGGCCTCAAATATATTACATTATAAGAAACAGCGCAATTATTATAATTACTTTAAGGAGTTCTTTTTTTCTTGTAAAGTGGCACAGAAGAACAAGCTTCGCCATATAAGATAGACCGTGCAATGGGTTGGAGCTTTTCAACCAGCATTAGATAGGCATTTTGTGGTACAGGTTTGTGAGAACAGCCCTTGACAATAACCGGTTTATCTTTGCAAAATTCCAAATCTATTTTTTCAATGATTGAGCTATAAAGTACGGTTTCTAAGGAGTCTAAGGATCCAAAAACAGTTTTTTTAGCAATCCCGTTAAGGTAGGTTTGAATGAGCATGTAAGCCCAGCCCGGGACAATGGCATCGGTGCTGCAATAAATGGCCACATATTGGTTTTTAAAGTCTTCCCAATGGTAATTTTTGAGGGCCTCTCTAAAGGGCTTTTCCCTTAAAATTAAGCCCTCAAAAAGCCAGTCTTTAATGTCTAAGACTCTGCGTTTACCCTCTGGATAGTAATCTTCAAGATCCAGCGTAATGAGTTTACTTTTTGCAACACGATTTATAATTTCTTCAGACATTTTAGAGCATTCCTAGTTCGAGTTTGGCTTCATCACTCATTAAATCTTGGGACCAGGGGGGGTCAAATGTAATTTCCACCTCAGCATCTTTAACATCATCCAATGATTTGACTTTTTCTTCAACCTCTAAGGGCAGTGTTTCCGCAACTGGACAATTGGGTGTGGTTAGAGTCATAAGAACTTTGACTTCATATTCTTCATTCACAAAAACATCATAAATGAGTCCCAATTCGTAAATATCGACAGGTATTTCCGGATCAAATATGGTTTTTAAAACGCGTACTATTTTTTCTCCAAGTGCATTGACGTCAATGTTTGATTCACTCATGATTGCTGCTGTGTTTGGTATGCTATGGCATACATTTTTATCTGTTTTATCATGCTCACCAAACCATTGGCTCTAGTGGGCGATAGGTGTTCTTTTAGGCCTATAGCATCGATAAATTCCGTATTCGCTTCCAAAATTTCCTTTGGCGATTGATGTGAGAATGTCCGAATTAAAATTGCGATAATACCCTTGGTGATGATGGCTTCGCTATCGGCAGTAAATACAACTTTTTTATCCTCTAATTTTGCATGTAGCCATACTTTGCTTTGACATCCTTTTATAATATTTTCTTCCGTTTTGAGCTTGGAATCAATAAGCGGTAGTGATTTTCCCAACGCAATCATATACTCGTAGCGCTCCATCCAATCTTCAAACATGGAGAATTCTTCAACTATATCACGCTGTATCGCAGTTATACTCATGGTACAAAAATACAAATCAAAATTAATTTAACGCGATTCAGCACCACTTATATGCAATAGGTGTTCAACCAAAGCTTTAATTTTTTCAGGTGGATTTCCATGATCAAAATGACAAGAGGCTGTAAAATCTTTTTTGAAAATTTCTATACTTAAAGTTCCGTGGAGTACACGATCGGTTTGACGTAAGTTAGAGGGCGCTTCTAAATTTGAAAAGCCTTTTAAGTCAATGTTGTTTAGAAGTTTTAGGCAGTATTCCCAATCTTTTTTTTCAGTAATTTTTTCTGAAACTTTGGTTTTTTGATAATTGAGATAACTTATAATTTTTTCTTCTCCAATGTGAAACTCGTTGTAGAAACCTCGGCTGTATTTTTTATATATAAAAACGGTATTTTCAGCTTTAGGCAATAGGGCACCAAGCTTTGTTTTATTTGGAGCGCAATATGTATTTAATAGAGTCAAACAAAAAATAGTGATGAGATATTTCATATGGCATATCAATAATTAACATAGCATTGCTTTTGCTCTTTTTAACGCCGTTACCAGTTGGTCAATTTCGGCTTTGGTATTGTAAAAAGCAAATGAGGCTCTTGCTGTTCCCGAAATACCATAAAAATCCATGACGGGTTGCGCACAATGTTGACCTGTCCTTATGGCAATTCCAAGCTTGTCAATGATTGTACCCAAATCATAGGCATGAATACCATCAATATTAAAAGAAATCACCGATGTTTTGTCTTTGGCAGTTCCATAAATTTTCAAACCCTCAATAGCCAACAATTCTTTGGTCGCGTATGATAAAAGGTCGTTTTCATAGGCTGCAATCTTATCAAAACCAACGGCATTCATATAGTCAATAGCGGCCCCAAAAGCAATGCCACCACAGACATTGGGCGTACCAGCTTCAAATTTATGAGGCAAACCTGCATAGGATGTTTTTTCAAAAGTAACCTCCGAAATCATTTCACCACCACCTTGGTAGGGCGGTAATTTTTTTAGCCATTTTTCTTTAGCATAAAGCATACCAATACCAGTTGGTCCGCACATTTTATGCGCGGATGTCACATAAAAATCAACATCCAAGGCTTGAACATCCGATTTGATGTGAGGACAGGCTTGAGCGCCATCAATCAAGACAGCAGCACCCACAGAGTGGGCTTGGTTTATAATTTTATCAATTGGATTTATGGTTCCCAATGCATTCGAAATGTGGTTTACAAAAACGAGTTTTGGCTTTAATTTTAACAACATTTCATAAGAGTGCATGTCGAGTTCACCTTGCTTACTCATGGGAATCACCTTCATTGTAGCCCCAGTTTTCTGGCAGAGCATTTGCCAGGGTACAATGTTACTGTGGTGTTCCATAGCAGATACCAAAACAACATCTTCTTTTTGCAAGAATGTTTCAAATCCGTGTGCCACTATATTGATGCTGTGTGTGGTTCCAGAAGTGAAAATAATTTCGTGTGAATATTTGGCGTTGAAATGTTTTTGAATGGTTTGCCTAGCGTCTTCGTATTTGTCAGTCGCCTCTTGGCTAAGTTGATGTACTCCTCTGTGTATGTTGGCATTGTAAATACTGTAATAATCGCTGATGACGTCAATCACTTGCTGCGGCGTTTGTGAGGTTGCAGCGTTGTCAAAATAAACAAGTTGTTTGCCGTTTATTTTCCTTTCAAGAATTGGAAAGTCTTTTCGAATTTCTAAAACATTCAGGGTGTTATTTGGATTGTTTTTTTTCATTATAAATCAAAACCAATATTTACTCCAAGCTTTTTAGCCACCAATTTATTGATGTTTTTTTTGAGTTGTGGAATTTTAACACTTTCTAAGACGTTGTTGGCGAAAGCATACATAAGTAAAGCTTTCGCTTCTTTTTCTGGAATGCCCCGGGTTTGTAAATAGAACATTGCATTCTCATTCAATTGTCCAATCGTACAACCATGAGAGCACTTGACATCATCTGCAAAAATTTCTAATTGGGGTTTGGTATTAATCGTTGCTTTGTCATTGACCAGCAGGTTATTATTGGCCTGAAAGGCGTTGGTTTTTTGCGCTTCTTTTTCTACGACCACTTTACCGTTAAAAACCCCGACAGCATTGTCGCTGAAAACACCTTTGTAGTCTTGATGACTTTCACAATTAGGAGCAATGTGATGCACTAATGTGTTGTGATCCACATGTTGTTTTTGCCCAATGATTGTTAGCCCTTTTAGCGTAGATTCTATGCGCACTCCATTTTGATAAAAATTCAAATTGTTACGCGTTAGTCTTCCCCCAAAACTAAAGGTGTGAACGGCCACATGACTTTCTTGATTTTGGTCGATAAAAGTATTGTCAATTAGAGAGGCTTCTAGTTTATCGTCTTGTATTTTATAGTAATCAACCTGGGCTCTTTTAGCAGCAAAAATTTCAGTGACGCTGTTGGTGAGTGTTGGGTTTTTTGTCAAACTTTGATGCCGTTCCAATATTTGAACTTGCGCGTTCTCATCCACAACAATAAGATTGCGAGGCTGTAAAAGTAGAGCAGGTTCTTTTCCCGTTGAAAAGTGAATGATTTGTATGGGCCTTTTAGAAACTTTATTCTTTTTAATGTGAATGTAAGCACCCTCACTGCAAAAGGCTGTGTTCAGTGCGTTCAACCCATGTTTTGCAGCGATTTTGTTAAAATAGTTTTCGATAACCACTTGGTATTTGGATTGACTCAGTGCCGCAGACATCAAACAAACATCAATTCCTTCATGCGTTGTTTGAGAAAGATGGGCGGCGTATTTGCCATCAATAAATACGATTTTATAAGTGTCAATATCATCAACAAAGAAAGATTGTACATCTCTGTATTCGATGCTGTGTTCCGATTTCGGGAAGAGGCTATAGTCTTGCTTTAACACACTTCTTAAAGAAGTGTATTTCCAAGCTTCATCTTTTTTGGAAGGAAAGCCTGAGGTTTCAAAATTTTTAATGGCTTCGCCACGCAATTCGTTCAGGAATAGGCTGTCTGAAGAATCTTGATTCTCAAAAGCAATGAAAGAAGATAAAAGCTTTTCTTTTAGTTCCATAGAATACTCTTGGTTTAGACGTTTTGATTTGCTTCTTTTTTGATCCAATCGTAACCCTCTTCTTCTAGTTTGAAGGCCAATTCTTTACCACCTGATTTGACAATTTTTCCATCATATAGAACATGAACAAAGTCAGGAATAATATAGTCCAAAAGGCGTTGGTAATGGGTAATGACAAGTGTTGCATTATCTTTGCTTTTGAGTTTGTTGACTCCATTGGCAACAATTCTAAGGGCATCAATGTCAAGACCCGAATCGGTTTCGTCTAATATGGCGAGTTTGGGCTCTAACATGGCCATTTGAAAAATTTCATTTCGTTTTTTTTCACCCCCTGAAAACCCTTCATTTAATGAGCGGGATAAGAATTTTCTGTCAATTTCTAACATTTCCGACTTTTCTCGAATGCGTTTCAACATTTCGTTAGCCGGCATGTCTTTCTCCCCTTTTGCTTTTTGCATTTGATTGAGTGCGGTTTTTATAAAGTTGGTGACGGTCACGCCTGGTATTTCGACAGGATATTGAAAGGACAGAAAAATGCCTTTGTGTGCCCGTTCGTCGGCACTTAATTCAGCAATATCTTCACTTTCAAATACGATTTGGCCTTGTCTGATTTCGTATTCTTCCTTTCCAGCAATAACGGATGCAAGGGTGCTTTTACCTGAGCCGTTGGGCCCCATAATGGCATGAACTTCTCCTGGATTTATTTCTAAATCAATTCCATTTAGAATAGATTTTTTTCCGATGCGTGCGTGTAAGTTATTTATTTTTAACATATTATTCTGAGCCTAATATTAATGTATTGTTCGTTTCTTTTTTTGAACTGATACTTATAATTTCAATAATTTCAAATTTCTTTTCCCAAAGAATTTTTTCATGTTTTTCTGTCGAAACAACTCCTTTAACTTCTGCAATTACGACATCCGTAGGCGTGCTTTTAAGCTTTTCTGAAGCTTCATTTAACGCGATGGCTTTGTCGTTTATGTAAACCCCATAAATTTCGTTTGAAGCTTGTAATACAGCCGCATCCTCAAAAAACATATAGCTTCCTTTTAGGGTTGTAAGCTTTTCCGATGTGTTTTTGCATCCAAAACTTAAAATTAACAATGCCAATGCCAGTATTTTTTTCATTTATACAGAATTTATCCAACGGAGCCTTCAAGGCTAATTTCTAATAATTTTTGTGCCTCTACCGCAAATTCCATTGGTAATTTATTCAGAACATCTTTACTGAATCCATTTACAATGAGCGCAATGGCTTTTTCAGTTTCAATGCCTCTTTGATTGCAGTAAAAAATTTGGTCTTCACCTATTTTACTTGTAGTGGCTTCGTGTTCTATTTGTGCTGTTTTGTTTTTAACTTCAATGTATGGAAACGTATGTGCCCCACATTGATTGCCCATGAGCAAACTGTCACATTGAGAAAAATTTCTAGCATTTTCTGCTCTGGAACTCACATGAACAAGGCCTCTGTAGCTGTTTTGAGATTTTCCTGCAGAAATCCCCTTGCTGATGATGGTAGATTTTGTGTTTTTGCCCAAGTGAATCATTTTAGTGCCAGTATCAGCTTGTTGGTAATTGTTTGTTACCGCAATCGAATAAAATTCTCCAACAGAGTTATCGCCTTTTAAAATACAAGACGGGTACTTCCAAGTAACGGCACTTCCCGTTTCAACTTGTGTCCATGAAATTTTTGCGTTTTTCTCACAGAGTCCACGCTTTGTCACAAAATTATAAACTCCACCTTTTCCTTCAGCATTACCAGGATACCAGTTTTGAACGGTTGAATATTTGATTTCGGCATCCTCTAATGCAATAAGTTCTACAACTGCTGCATGTAATTGATTTTCATCTCTGCTGGGCGCCGTGCAACCTTCTAGATAACTTACATAGCTGTCTTCGTCAGCAATAACCAATGTCCGTTCAAATTGCCCTGTACCGGCCTGATTGATTCTGAAATAAGTAGACAATTCCATGGGACAGCGAACCCCCTTTGGAATGTAGCAAAAACTACCGTCACTGAAAACTGCGCTGTTGAGTGCCGCGTAATAATTGTCTGTTTTAGGAATCACAGTACCAATGTATTTTTTTACTAGTTCTGGGTGTTCTTTAATGGCCTCAGAAATACTCATAAAAATGATGCCTTTTTCTAAGAGGGTCTCTCTAAATGTTGTCGCAACAGAAACCGAATCGACCACCACATCCATGGCGACTCCTGCTAATTTTTTTTGTTCGTCAAGAGATATTCCAAGTTTTTCAAATGTTGCGAGAAGCTCTGGGTCTACTTCATCCAAAGAATCGTATTTAGGCTTTCCACTGGGTGCGGAGTAGTAGGAGATGGCTTGAAAATCGGGTTTTTCGTAGTTAACATTGGCCCAATCGGGTTCTTCCATTTTTTGCCATATTTTAAAAGCGTCTAAACGCCATTCCGTCATCCATTCTGGTTCGTTTTTCTTTTTAGAAATGGCGCGAACAATAGAAGCGTCAAGTCCAACAGGAAACGTATCAGAATCGATATCGGTATAAAAACCATATTCGTATTCTTTAGTTTTGAGTTCTTCTCGTAAATCGTCTTCAGTATATTTACTCATAACAGTTTTTATTCAATTAAAGGGAGAATGATTCTCCACAACCACAGGTGCGATTGGCGTTGGGATTTTTAAACACAAAACCAGTTCCGTTCAAGCCTCCGGAGTACTCCAGGGTCGTTCCTATCAGGTACAAAAAGCTTTTGGTGTCTACAATGATTTTGATGCCATTGCTTTCAAATACTTTATCGGTTTCTTTTTGAGTTTTATCAAATTTAAGATCATATGACAACCCAGAACAGCCCCCACTTTTCACCCCCACACGAACAAAATCTGTATTTGGGTTGAAACCATCTTCCTCCATGAGGTTTTGGACTTTATCCTTTGCCGTATCGCTTACGTTAATCATTTTGTCTTAAATATAAAATAAATTGTCTACAAATATACAACATAACCTTAAATCACACCATATCCTAACATTATATTAGCATATACAGCGATTGGTTTTTACTATGGTTGTGAATATTCAGGGTTGTTTGTGAATTCAACATCAGAAAGGGACAATAAAAATGCTTTGAGGTTTGCTTTTTCATTTGGGGTCAGTTGCACACCACCATCAGCTACTTTTTTCATTAATGGATCTATGGTAGGAGAGTTATTTAGGCCTTCGCTGTAATGATTTATAACTGCTTCAAGGGTTTCAAATCTTCCGTCATGCATATAAGGGGCTGTAAATGCTAAATTTCGGAGCGACGGCGATCTAAATTTACCATTATCATTTGGGTCACCAGTAAATAGACCTAAACCTAGGTCTGGGGGATTGGTATCCAAACCGTTATTGTGGAACAGATTATCTGTCCATAACGGGTTGTTTTGACTGCCATGGCAATGAAAACAGTCTCCGCGCTCCTCGTCCATAAAGATATTAAATCCTTCAAGTTCTTCGTTTGTTAATGAGGTTTCACCCATGAGGTATTGATCAAATTTTGAATTGGCTGAAATTAGTGTACGTTCAAATTGTGCAATGGCTTTACCAATTTGTAGTGAATCAATGGGTGTTGTCCCAAAGGCTTGCTCAAAAAGCAATTGATATTCTGCATCTGCTTGCAGGACTTGAACCACATTTTGAAGGGTGTTATGCATTTCAATAGGGCTTGTGATGGGATCAAATGTTTGTCTCTCTAAACTCAACTCTCGCCCGTCCCAAAAAAACCGATCGTCGTAATTCCAAGCCAAATTAAAAAGGGGCATGGCATTTCGAACGCCTTCAATATCATCTATACCCAAGCTATATTGCCGTCCATCGGTAAACGCCAATGTAGGATTGTGACAATCAGCACAGGCTTGCGTATTGTTTGCGGACAATCTTTTGTCAAAAAATAATTTCTTACCTAAAGCAATGCCCTCCTCTGTTAGCGGATTGTTTGTTGGAATGACTGGGGGCAGAATACGGTCTTCAAAAACCGTTGGTATTTCTAAAGTTACTGGTGTGGGTATATAGCCATTGAAATCGTTTTTACCCCCTTGAGAACAAGAAAAGTATAAAACAAGAAACAAGAGCTTATATTTTAGATATTTATTCAATAGAATTTAGTTGAAATACATTTTGACCATTTTCATACATTAAAATTTGAGCTGTACTGTTTGGCATCAACATTTGATTGTAAAGATTTAAATCCCATAAATAAGGTTCCTTAAACCACTGTGCTATATCCATTGAAATTATAATTTCATTGTTTTCAGAAACAGTTAAGGGGCCTAAATTGACTTCAAAAAAAGTGTCTTGCGGAAAGCTTGGGTTGGGACCAGGGTTGTCTGCAGCGCGAATGGCATGAAAGTTATAACCCGCTTCATTCCCAATGTTATTTATGAATTTCCCGTCCAATTGCATGTAATGGTAACCACCGCCTAGCATGGGCGGCACATTCCACGAAGCAGAATTTAAATCTGGGTAGGCGCCATCTGTGTTTGCGTTGTTTGTAAATCCAAAAATAAATGAAACATTAGCATACGTTCCAGTCTCAACAGATTGGTTGGGAGTAAGATTTAATGTGTTTTCGTTTTCTAAATCTATTAAGTGGTAATTGTTTAAAGTAATGATTTCACCTGAGGTTTTTGTGAGTGTAAGGTCCGAAATAAGGTATCTCAACCGCTCGATACTCAATTGATTTCCAAAGGCATTTACATATTGAATAGTGCCAAAGTCATCCGCTGTTACAACTGCATCGTTCCATTCATGTATGAATCTTAAATTAACAACTGTTTCGCTGTCATCTTCAGAACTACAACTTGTACAAATAAAGGTAAAAACTAAAATTATATATTTTATTTTCATGGGTTTGTTTCAATAATTAAAAGGTCTGTAAAGCCTTTATTTTCTGGAATATTTAAATCGGCGCTGCCAGAGTTTCCAACAACAACAATCCTGCCATTGTCCAGCGCAACAACGCCCATTAACAAGTCTATGTTGCTTCCACCAACAGAGACTTGGGATTGTAAAGCTCCCTCACTATCAATTTTAAAAAACCAAGCGTCGTTTTGGCCTTTATTTTCAGTGAGGTCAATGTCAGAGCTTCGAGAGTTCCCCGCAATAATATAGTCATTATCTTGTGTTTTATGGATGGCCTGAGCGCTTTCAAAACTACTACCCCCAAATGTTTTTTCCCAAAGCAATTCTCCATCTGGATTTATCTTGACAACCCAAACATCTGCGGCACCATTATTTAAGCTGACATCTGTGTCATGACTTCGAGTGTTTCCAACAATTAAAAAATTCCCATCGTGCGTCATTGTAATGTCTCTGGCTTCGTCAATCTCACTGCCACCATAGGATTTTTCCCATAAAAGTTCGCCATAATCGGAGAGCTTTAAGGCCCAAAAATCATAACTACCTTTGTTGTTACTGATGTCTACATCATCGCTGTCTGAAGACCCTACAATTATAAAATTTCCTGCTTGAGTTTCTGCTGCCGCATAGCCCGTATCTGTGAAATTACCACCATAGTAGCGCCGCCATTGTAGTTCCCCCACTTGATCAAGCTTGATAACCCAATAATCTCCACCAGCATGACGGGCTGCATTGAGCCGATTCGTGTTCCCTTCACCTTCGGAAGCAGTCACATCCAGAACTCCAGTGAGTAAAAACCCTTGATCTTGCGTTTGTATGATTGAAAAACCGTTATCTGATCCAAAATACCCAAAGGATTTTTCCCATTCGATAATTCCCGAATAATTTAATTTTAACATCCAAAAGTCGTTTGAACCGGCATTTTCAGATACTTCGCCGTCTTCGCTTTTACTACTGCCTAAAATGGCATAGCCTCCATCGATAGTATTGATAATTTCCTGTCCACGATCATCATCATTTCCACCGTAAACGCGTTGCCACTGTTGTTGTCCTTCAGCATCAAACTTTAAGAGCCAATAATCATAGGAGGTATTAGATTTATTGGTAACATCGGCATCCATACTTTGGGTGTAGCCTAGAACGGCATAGCCCCCATCTGCAGTACTGACTATAGATTGACCACTTTCATTAAGAGCCCCACCCAAGGTGAGGGTCTTTCGAATTTCTATAGTTTGATTGCTGCTGTTCTCAATGTTACTGTCACCTGAATCACAAGCCAAACTCAAAACAGTGAAAACAAAACAAGCTTTTTTTATGTTTTGTTTTAAATCCATAAACTGAAGTATCAATTATTTTTTTTCACAACAAAAAGCCCTTTTTGAATGTCACTAATTATAATGTGTCCACTGCTAAAGAAAGGATATACATTCCAAACGCCGTCAAAAGCAGCATTGTCATTTTCTGGGTAAGTATCAAAATAGCCTATTTCAGCTATGGTTTGATTTTCAATATTGCTTATGTTTATTTCTCGAATTCCTGCCCTGTAGCTCGCCAAATAATAGCTGTCACCAACAATATATCCGTTATGGTCTATAGATGTGTTGGTTCCAATGTATTCAAAACTCAGGCTGGGGCTGTCTAAATCACTCAAATCAAAAACAAGGGTACGGGTGTTGGTCCCTATATTGCGTTCATCCAGTTCATCACCAACAATAAAATATTGTAAATCGTCTGTAAACCAACCTTGGTGTGTATAGCCAATATTACTGTACTCAACTGTGGAAATGGTCACTGGGTTTGATTTGTCAGTCACATCAGCAATCACCACTTGATTTTCATTACTCCCAATGAGAATCTCTTTTCCAATATAGTCTGAGTCAGGACCATCATAGCTTATGACTTGAGCATCGTGAGAATAGCCGCCTTCACCATAACCACCTTCAAAAATGGGATTTGTTGGATTTTGAATATTAATAAACAAAGGCCCACCATTGTACTGGTTTCCTCGAGTCCCCACGACATAGGCATAACCAGAATCTTCATCAATTACAATGTTGTGTGCGCTGCCAAATTCCGTAAAATGGACATCTGCTTCAAATTCAATTGGGGTGATTTCAACATTTCTAAGACTGGTTAAATCAAAAACTTGCATACCATGGTTACTAGCTTCAGATACAATAAAAGCATGGTTTTGATACACTTTTATGTCTCGCCAAGAACTGTTAACGGTAGCCGTGGGTAGTACGCCAACAAGTATTAAGTTATCGGGATCACTCATGTCCACAAAGGCCGTGTGAGAAGAAACACCTACCAAGGCATATTCTTTGTCATTTTCAGGGTCTGTCCATCCCCATGAATCGTTTCCAGAAAGACTACCGGTGACAGTTCCGATGCTCAGTGCTTCCAAAGACAAATAGCCTATGAGGTCAAACCCATCACATGGATAAATTCCAGCATAACCGTTTTCACAAGGTAGCGAGGTGAAATCTACAGCATCACAAAGATCTCCGATACCATCATTATCGCTGTCTTCTTGATTTGGATTGGCCAATTCAGGACAATTATCATAGCCATCGTAAATCCCATCTAAATCGGTATCAATAGCACCAACTTGAATGAATTCAGAATCACAACCAACCATGAGATTCGCATTTGTAATTAGGACTAAAAGCAATGTGAATTTTTTAATGAAGCTCATTTAGAAGAAATTGTCAGAGTCAATTTACATTAAATTCTATAATTAAATCATAAAAATTCCATAATTGCTGTATTTTTGTGACATGTTAGAAGATAAGAATCAAAACAAAACAGCCCTTTCAAATCTTGGCGAATTTGGACTAATTGATCATTTGACTTCAAATTTTAAAGTTAAAAATTCAACCACCACCATAGGGATTGGAGATGATGCAGCCGTTTTAAATTTTAAAGATAAATCGATTGTTGTTACCACTGACTTTTTAGTTGAAGGGGTGCATTTTGATTTGAGTTATATGCCCCTTAGACATTTGGGATACAAAGCCGTTGTGGTCAACTTGTCTGATGTTTACGCCATGAATGCAATGGCTTCTCAAGTTACAGTTTCAGTTGCCGTTTCAAACAGATTTACTCTTGAGGCGATGGAGGCTTTATATGATGGCATAAACAAAGCCGCTAATTTTTATGGAGTCGACGTTGTTGGAGGCGATACTACTTCATCGGTAAGTGGTTTAACCATTTCAGTGACAGCTATTGGTCATCTCAGTGCTTCTGAGGTTGTAAAACGCAATGGCGCTAAACCCAACGATTTACTGGTACTTACTGGCGACATTGGAGCTGCTTATTTAGGCCTTCGGGTTTTGGAACGTGAAAAAGAAGTTTTCAAGGTTGACCCTAACAACCAGCCCGATTTAGAGCACTATTCTTATATTATTGAGCGTCAGCTTAAACCTGAAGCGCGGAAAGACATTGTTAAACTGCTTAAAGATTTAGAGGTCAAGCCTACAGCTATGATTGATATAAGCGACGGCTTGTCATCCGAAGTTATTCACCTTTGTAAGCAGAGTGGGGTTGGGTGTGATTTGTATGAAGACAAAATACCTTTAGACCCTCAAGTTATTTCAACTTGTCAGGAATTTAATTTAGACAGCACTACCATTGCTTTGAGTGGCGGCGAGGATTATGAATTACTCATGACCATCTCTCAAGAGGACTACCCAAAAATAAAAGGCAATCCTAGTTTAACGGTTATTGGATACATGACAGAAGAAGTCTCAGGAATGCACCTTGTAACTCGTGGCCAGGAGAAAATTCCAATCACAGCACAAGGATGGAATGCTTTAAAATCTTAAAACAATTAAAATTTCCATTCTAAACTTTCCACTAAACGTATCATGTCTTTTTGTAAATAACGCACTGCCGGCAGTATGGAGTCGTAGTTGGGCTTGACCTTAAAGTATAAAGACCCTGTCAGAAAATGTTGGCTGCTGTCAGTGACATAAAATTGACATTGTGATGCTACTGGCCCTGTCAACTCATACATTTTTCCAAAAACATTGGTTCGGAAATTTTCGAATTTTTGTTCTGTGACCTCGTGTGCAACTTTCGCGTGATTTTTTGTGGTAAATTCTGTTTCCGAAACATAGCGGGAAAGGTTTTCATCTAAAGGATGATAAGATAAATACAACTTCGCTTTGATTAGTGGATAGTTCAAGTTAAGACTTTGTGAGCTTTCTTTATGTTGAATGCCCTCCACAACGGCCAATTTATTTTTATCAAATTTAAATGGAAGCTCCAAGGCAGTTTTTTGATAAATAGCGTCAGGATATGTCAAGTTTAAGAAGGCTTTGGGTTTAGGGACAATCACTTCGCGACATCCCAAAAATGATAATAATAAAATAAAAACAGAATGGTATAGTTTCATTTTTCTATAGACACTTTAATTTGTTTAATGCGCTTGTTATCAATACTTTCAACAACAAAAGTATAGGCATTAAATTTATGCTTGCTTTTGATTTTTGGAAAACTTTTTGAAATTTCTAATACAAATCCTGCAAGAGTTTCAGATTCTCCCTTTTTTGTTTCAAATGCAGTTTCATCTTCTAATTTTATGATTCTATAAAAATCTTTTAGTGTTGTTTTTCCCTCAAAAACATAATTAGCATCGTCGATTTTTGAGTAAATCAAATCATCGTCGTCAAATTCATCACTAATATCCCCTACAATCTCTTCAATGACATCCTCAAGTGAAACGACCCCTGAAGTGCCTCCATACTCGTCTACTACAATTGCTAAATGTGTTTTTTTCTCCTGAAACTCTACCATTAAGTCATCTAATTTTTTGTTCTCAGGAACAAAAAAAGGGGTTCTCAACAAGCTGTTCCAGTCGAATTTT
The DNA here is from genome assembly GCA_913031185.1 of uncultured Flavobacteriaceae bacterium. Classification (GTDB taxonomy): domain Bacteria; phylum Bacteroidota; class Bacteroidia; order Flavobacteriales; family Flavobacteriaceae; genus UBA3537. Next base: position 17,507 of record CAJWDI010000014.1, read on the forward strand.
TTTTTATGAAGATGAGGTAATAAATCTTTGGCATATAGAATGCCACATACCGAGTCGGTACTGTCCTGATAAACAGGAATTCTAGAATAACCATGTTTTACAATTTCAGGGACAATGGTCGCAAAGTCCGCCGAGGCCTCAAGTGCAAAAACATCAATTCTGGGGCGCATGACCTGTTTGGTGTCCGTGTTACCAAAGGAAACAATACCCTTCAATATTTTTTGTTCCTCTTTTGTTGTGTCTTCCTCACTGGTTAGTTCTAGAGCTTGAGATAGATAGTCTACGTTTAAATTAGATTTTTGTTTTCCTAGTCGATTTTGAATCCATACTGTAAAGCCTTGCATTGGCATGCTTAAAGGCGAAAACAAAACATCCATTATTTTTAGTGGGTGGGCCATAAATTTTGAAAACTTCAAATTGTTTCGGTTGGCATAGACTTTGGGTAGAATTTCTCCAAAAAGTAGGATTAGAAAGGTGATTACAATAACTTCAATAAAAAACACCAAATTAATATCGATAATACCAAATTCGATTTTTGTATTTGTTTCCTTAAAAAAATAGTCGCTAAGCGCCGCAAACAAAAGCACAATTCCAATATTTATAAAGTTATTTGCAACCAGTATGGTCGCTAATAATTTTTTTGGACGTTTCAATAGTTGGGTGATGATATGAATTGATTTTGAACCTTGTTCTTCAGAGGCCTCTAAATCGGCTTGGGTAAGTGAAAATAATGCTACTTCTGCTCCAGATATCAAAGCAGAGCAAAGTAGTAAAATTAAAACAGAAACAATGCCTAAGATAAGTGTTGTATCTATAGCTTGAAATGCAATAAAACTGTCAGAATTCAAAAGCAGCTAGTTTGAGAGAAAATTAAAAAGGCAAGTCTGTCTCATTGGTCTCTGTTTGTTTGGCATCTGAATTAGACGTTGTTTGCGCTTGCGCAGATGCTGTGGATGGCACGGGACTTTGGTCATTTTTATTTGTCAAAAAAGTGAAATCGGTACAAACAATCTCAGTAGAGTATCTGTCACTGCCTTTGTCGTCCTGCCATTTACGAGTTTTCAAGCGTCCTTCAATATAGACACGGTCTCCTTTACTGAGGTATTTTTCGCAAATTTCGGCCGCTTTATTTCTCACCACCACATTGTGCCACTCTGTATTGGTGACCTTTTCGTTGGTTTGTTTATTGGTATAGGTTTCATTGGTGGCCAAAGGAAAACGTCCCACACAATTTTTATCATCGAAATAGTGCATTTTGACTTGATCTCCCAAGTGACCAATAAGCATAACTTTATTGAGTGTTCCAGACATGTTTTATGTTTTTAGCTAAAAAAAATAATTATAAATATATTTAAATAATAACAAATTAAGGATTAAAAACCTTAATAAATTGCGCAATGACGACTGGAACCGCAAGTGACTGTGTTTCTGTCCATGAAATGACATTGTCAATTTCATTTTTTGTTCGAATGATCCAAAATTTGACATTCAGTTCTTGGTGAGTTAATTTATGCAGTATGTCCTTTGTATTAAACAATTCAATATTTTGTGATTTGTGCGCATATATTTTTTTGAAATCTGAATTATCTAACAGTTCCTCTTTTGTAATTGATGTGTCTGATTCAAGCATTGGAAATTGATATAAATGTTGCCATATTCCTTTTTCAGTTCTTTTCTCTAAAACAGTTTTGTGGTTTTTGGTCAAAAGCACTAAAAAATTTAAATAACGCTTTCGAATTTTATTTTTTTTTAATTTGACTGGTAATTTCTGAATGCTTGCAGTAGCTAAAGCTATGCATTTATAATCAACAGGGCAATTGGAGCAGTTTGGAGATTTTGGCTTGCATTGTTTTGCCCCAAACTCCATTATGGCTTGGTTGTAATCTCCAATATTTTTTTTTGGCAGTAATGACATGGCCAAGCGCTTAAACTGTTTAATACCTTCTGTTGAATTTATGGGGGTATCAATACCAAAACAACGCGATAGTACTCTATAAACATTCCCATCTACAACCGCAGCAGATTCTTCATAACAAATGGAGGCAATGGCACTCGCTGTATAATCTCCAACGCCCTTGAGCGTTAAAAGTTCTTTGTATGTTTTAGGAAAAACGCCTTTTAATTTTTCTGCGACATATTTTGCAGTATAATGTAGATTTCTTGCTCGAGAATAATAACCCAAACCTTGCCAATTTTTAAGGACATCATCTTCTGATGCTTTTGCAAGATCAAACACCGTTGGGTAGTTTGTGGTAAACTTTAAATAGTAGGGCAAGCCCTGTTTAATTTGTGTTTGTTGAAGTATGATTTCAGAGAGCCAAATCTTATAAGGATCTTTGGTTTCACGCCATGGGAGTGCTCTTTTGTGAACGGAGTACCATTGAATTAAATTATAATTAAAATCCATTTATTATAGGCATGATACACAAAAATAAACTATTCAGCGTTTAAATTTAAATTATATAGGTTTGAAATATTGAATTTAAAATACATATATTTGCATCCCCTCAGATAACATTAACTTAAAAAACAAATTATGACGAAGGCAGAAATAGTAACTAAAATCTCGAATGATTTAGGCATTGAAAAAACGGATGTATTAGCAACCATAGAATCTTTTATGTCAGAAGTCAAAGGGTCTTTAGAATCTGGAAATAACGTATACCTAAGAGGTTTTGGTAGTTTCGTGGTTAAAACACGTGCGGAAAAAATCGGTAGAAATATTTTGAAAAATACATCAATAAAGATACCAGCACATAATATACCTTCATTTAAACCTTCAAAAGTATTTCTAGAAGGTGTAAAAAAGAAGGTAAAAGTTAATTAATTAGTAAAACAAACAAAGTTTATATATGCCCAGTGGTAAAAAACGTAAAAGACACAAGGTAGCTACGCATAAGCGTAAAAAAAGACGTCGTGCAAATCGACACAAAAAGAAGTAAACTGATAAAGTAGCCCTGGCTGCTTTTTTCGGTTTTTTAAAGAACGTTCATTGACATCAAATTCATGTATTTTTCAACTTTACCTTGTTGAAAATTATGAATTTATCGGGATTAAATCCTGTGATGCTTGTGGTCATTTTACACCACAAGTCCTTACCACACTTTTAAAAGTTTGTGGTAAGTCAAAGAATTATTGTACAATCCATCTGTGCAAAATTAACTGTACAGATTAAAATTAACATTATGAACAAAGAATTAATAATTCGATCCAATTCAGACAATGTTGATTTTGCCTTATTAAAAGAAGGTAAACTTATTGAATATCAAAAGGATAAGGATAATAATAAATTTTCTGTTGGCGATGTGTTTATCGCCAAAGTCAGAAAGTCTATTCCTGGACTGAATGCCGCATTTGTAAATGTAGGGTATCAAAAAGATGCATTTTTGCATTATCATGATTTAGGTCCAAAACTCCCTTCCTTAATGAAATTCATGAAACGTGTAAGCACAGGTAAACAAAATGATTTTTCTCTAAAAGATTTTCCATACGAGAAAGACATTCACAAAGACGGTAAAATTGACCAGGCTATAAAAACCAATCAAACATTGTTGGTGCAAATTGTGAAAGAACCCATTTCCACAAAAGGCCCAAGAATAAGTTCAGAGATTTCATTTGCTGGACGCTACCTGGTTTTAGTTCCTTTTTCAAATCGAATTTCAATTTCACAAAAAATAGAAAGTCGCGCCGAAAAAGAACGCCTCAAGCGATTGGTTAAGAGCATCGCTCCAAAAGGTTTTGGAGTCATAATACGAACAGTTGCTACAGGCCAAAAAGTTGCAGAACTAGATAGAGATATGCAAAATCTTTATCGCAAATGGGAAGACGTATGTAAACGCATACCCAATGCACATACCCCTAGCAAGGTTCTTGGGGAAATGAATAAAGCCTCTTCAATTTTGAGAGATATTTTTAATGACAGCTTCACAAAAATTAATGTAGACAACATTGATCTTTGTGCAAAAATCAAAGACTATATTTTTGAAATCGCTCCTCATAAGGAAAATATTGTAAAATTTTACAATTCCAAAACACCAATTTTTGAAAAGTTTGGTATTGAGCGTCAAATTAAAGTTTCCTTTGGTCAAACAGTTCGTTTGCCTAAAGGCGCTTACTTGATTATTGAGCACACCGAAGCCCTTCATGTTGTAGATGTCAATAGTGGCAATAGAACCAGTAAAGAAAGAAACCAAGAAGATACTGCCATTGAAGTCAATATGATTGCGGCCACAGAGCTTGCAAGACAGTTTAGACTTCGGGACATGGGCGGTATCATTGTGGTCGATTTTATTGACATGAACAATGCTCAGAATAGGAGAAAACTTTTCAACCACCTAAGAGATGAAATGAAGGAGGATCGCGCCAAACACAAAATCTTGCCCCCTAGTAAGTTTGGCCTTATTCAAATAACACGTCAGCGTGTTCGTCCTGAGATGAATATCAAAACGAAAGAGCCCAATCCTAATGGCCCCACTGGCCATGAAGTTGAAGCGCCCATTGTTTTGATTGACAAGATCAATCATCAATTAGATTTAATTATTAAAAAAGGCAACAAAAAGGTGACCCTAAACACACATCCTTTTATCGCCGCCTTTATAACCAAAGGGTTCCCATCCATAAGATTGAAATGGTTTTTTCAATATAAAGTTTGGGTAAAAATAATGCCAAGAGATGCTTACACATACCTTGAATACCGTTTTAAAGACGGTAATGGCAAAACCATTAAATTGTAACAAAAAAAGCCTCATGCAATGCGTGAGGCTTTTTTTTGTTTAATAATTTAAATGATTGTTGATTGTCCCAGGTAAATATTAGAAAAATTTAAGTTAGAATCATCTGGATTATTGATGAAATCTTCAATAAAATCGCCGACTTTACTTGTTGTGACATTGTCAAATTTCTTATTCAAGTCTGGGGTGGTAATTTGTAATACGAGTGATTTATCCACAGCTTTTCGAATCATTTTGGCTTCTTCATATAATTCAAAGTGATCGAGCAACATCGCCGCCGATAAAATAGAGGCTACTGGATTGGCAATACCTTTTCCAGTCGCTTGTGGATAGGACCCATGTATGGGTTCAAACATGGCATATTTATTTCCAACAGAGGCAGAGGCCAACAAACCAATCGAACCTCCAATTACACTGGCTTCGTCACTAATAATATCTCCAAATAAGTTTTCTGTTAGAATGACATCAAATTGTTTTGGGTTTTGTATCATTTGCATGGCGGCGTTGTCCACAAATAAAAAATCTAAATTAACTTTGGGATATTGCTTTCCAATTTCTGTGACTACCTTTCGCCAGAGTCTAGAACTTTCTAAAACATTGGCTTTGTCTACCAAGGTGACCTTATTTTTTCTTGCTTTTGCGGCCTTAAAAGCCAAGTGTGTAATTCGCTCAATTTCGTGCCGTGAATAGCTGCACAAATCTGAGGCTGTATTGCCATCCTCGCTTATTTTTTTTTCTCCAAAATACAAGCCTCCAGTTAGCTCTCTGTAAATACTAATATCGGTTCCCTTGATGATTTTTTTTCGCAAGGGTGATTTTTTCAAGAGTGTTTTATAAGCTTTTACAGGACGTATGTTTGCAAACAGCCCCAATTCTTTTCGGAGTTTTAAAAGTCCTTGCTCTGGTCTGATTTTAGCCGAAGGATCGTTGTCGTATTTTGGGTCGCCAATCGCACCAAATAAAATGGCATCGTGTTTTTTGCATATTTGAAGAGTTGTCGCTGGCAAAGGATCGTTGTGATTGTCTATGGCAATCGCACCCACATCAGCATAAGTGTAACTAAATTTATGATTAAAATTTATGGCAATTGCGTTTAAAACTTTAACAGCTTGCTCGGTGACTTCGGGACCTATACCATCTCCAGGCAATACGGCAATTTTTAGATTCATAATTAATATTTTTTTAAATGCTCAAAGGCTTCAATTTTTTCTTTTTGGCTTATCAAATAATCAATATCATCATAACCATTGATAAGGCATGTTTTTTTGTAGGGATCAATGTCAAAGTTAGTACTTAAATTTATGCCATCAACCGATAGGCATTGCGTTTCTAAATTGACGGTTAAGCAGGTATTAGAATCCTTGTCAATGACATTAAAGAGCGCTTTGAGAAATGTTTCAGATACTTGAATGGGAAGCAAACCGTTGTTGAGGGCATTTCCTTTAAAAATATCTGCGAAAAAACTCGAAACAATCACTTTGAATCCGTAACCCACCAGCGCCCAGGCCGCGTGCTCGCGACTAGAGCCACAGCCAAAGTTATCTGCCGCAACAAGAATACTACCGCTATATTTTGGGTTGTTGAGTGGGAAATCAGGTTTTAAATTCTGGTCCTTATCGTAACGCCAGTCTCTAAAGACATTGTCTCCAAAGCCTTTTTTATCCGTGGCTTTTAAAAACCGTGCAGGAATGATTTGATCGGTATCCACATTGGCGACATTAAGTGGAATTGCTCGCGATTTAAGAGTTGAAAATTTTTCCATTACAGGGTATGTTGAGTGACATCAATAATTTTTCCTTCCACCGCGGTTGCTGCAGCGACCAGTGGGCTTGCTAAAATGGTTCTGGCACCAGGACCTTGGCGGCCTTCAAAATTTCTATTTGAGGTGGATACACAGTACTCCCCCTGAGGGATCTTATCATCGTTCATGGCTAGACAAGCTGAACATCCAGGTTGTCTCAATTCAAATCCAGCGGCTTCAAACACACTTTGTAGGCCTTCTGCTTTGATTTGCGCTTCTACTTGTCGGCTTCCTGGAACCAGCCAAGCAGTTACATTCTTGGCTTTTTGTTTGCCTTTAATGTAACTGGCAGCTACTCTGAAATCTTCAATTCTAGAATTGGTACAGCTGCCAATAAATACGAAGTTGATGGGTTTGTTTAATAAAGATTCTCCAGCATTAAAATCCATATATTCCAAAGATTTTTCAAAAGAGGAATCATTTTCTAAAGGGATAACATCAGATATTTTGATGCCCATGCCAGGATTGGTCCCGTAAGTAATCATGGGCGCAATATCTTCAGCATCAAAAGTATATTCTTTGTCAAATTTAGCCCCTTCGTCTGTTGGGAGTGTTTTCCAATATTCAATTTTTTTCTCAAACTCAGTACCCTTAGGCGCAAACTCGCGCCCCTTGATATAGTCAAAAGTAGTTTGATCTGGTGCAATCATACCGCCTCTAGCCCCCATTTCAATGCTCATGTTACATACGGTCATTCGACCTTCCATACTCATATTTTCAAAGACATCTCCTGCATATTCACAGAAATAACCTGTCCCTGAATTGGTGCCTAATTTTGAAATAATGTATAGGATAACATCTTTCGCTAAAACTCCTTTTTTGAGGCTGCCATTTACAGTAACGCGTAGACTTTTTGGTTTTTTTAGTAAAAGACATTGGCTTGCAAAGACCTGGGCGACTTGACTTGTCCCAATGCCAAAAGCGATCGCTCCAAAAGCACCGTGTGTTGAGGTATGACTGTCCCCGCACACCATGGTCATACCTGGCTGAGTGATCCCAAGTTCAGGTGCCATAACATGGACAATCCCATTGTACTTATGTCCGAGTTTATAGAGTGTAATATTGTTTTCTAAACAATTTTTTGAAAGTTGTTCTAGTTGATTACTAGACAACGCGTCTTTGACTGGTAGGTGTTGGTCTTTCGTTGGGGTATTGTGATCGGCTGTAGCGACAATTTGATGTGGTCTAAAAATCGGAATTCTTCTTCTCTTTAATTCGTTAAAAGCTTGAGGGCTTGTAACTTCATGAATAAGATGCTTGTCGATGTATAGGATTTGAGGTCCATTTTCAATAGCTTCCACAACATGCGCATCCCAAACTTTATCAAAAAGTGTCTTTTTCATAAATTAGCGGAGTTCATTGTAAATCGCACTAGACTCCATGATTTCGTGGATGTCATTGTCATTTATTTCTTTTTTTAAATCAGCAAATTTTAGAAAATCTTTGTAAACAACATCGAGCTGTAGTTTTGTGAGTTCATAACCGACATTTTTTGCCCTGTAGGCCAAGGCGGCGCGACCAGATCTAGCTGTCAGCACAATAGCCGATTCGGTAACACCAACATCTTTTGGGTCTATGATTTCATAGGTCTCTCTATTTTTTATGACGCCGTCTTGATGAATCCCTGAGCTGTGTGCAAATGCATTAGCACCGACGATGGCTTTGTTAGGCTGGGTATAAATTCCCATATGATCAGAAACCAACTGGCTGATGCCATAGAGCATGGAGGTATTAATATTGGTGTCTAATTTTAGATTTGGATGTTGCTTCATGATCATCACCACTTCCTCTAATGCGGTATTACCAGCACGTTCGCCAATACCATTGATGGTACATTCAATTTGGCCCGCTCCATTGATTGCACCTTCTATAGAGTTTGCTGTGGCTAACCCAAGATCGTTATGACAATGACAAGACAAAGTGGCTTTCTCAATTCCTCTCACATTTTCTTTTAGGTATTTTATTTTGGCCCCGTACTCATGGGGAAGACAATAGCCTGTTGTGTCTGGAATATTTAGCACAGTGGCTCCAGCTTTTATAACAGCTTCACATACTTTTGCAAGGTATTCATTATCTGTTCGACCCGCGTCTTCGGCATAAAATTCTATGTCTTCAACAAATGATTTTGCGTAACGTACCGCAGCAGTAGCGCGCTCAATAATAGCATCTCGGTTGGAATTAAATTTAAATTTGATGTGCGAATCTGATGTTCCAATACCTGTATGAATTCTAGGAATCTTGGCATATTTTAAGGCTTCTGCAGCGATTTTAATATCGTTTTCAACGGAGCGGCTCAATCCGCAAACGGTTGCATGCTTTACAACCTTCGAAACGGCTTCAACTGAAGCAAAATCTCCTGGGCTTGATACAGGGAAGCCAGCTTCAATAATATCGACGCCCAACAGGTCTAATTGTTCTGCGATAACAATTTTTTGAGCTTTGTTGAGCTTGCATCCAGGAACCTGCTCTCCATCCCTTAAAGTTGTGTCAAATATTTGAACGTTTGTGGTGGCCATTTCTGTATAATATATTCTATATTGTATTGCATTACGAATTTAATTTTTTTTGAATTTTAAACCTAAATTATTTTCATAAATTTACGATGTTTAAGCACTGATGTTTTCTTGTAATAATATGATTATCAGTGTATTAAGCTTATTATTTAATTATGACTAAACTTACAAAAGACAATTTGTTTGTCTTGGTTAAATCATTGACCAAGTCCGAAAAGCGACAGTTTAAGCTTTATGTTGGTAGATTGGGTGTGAATGAAGATTCAAAATTTTTGTTGTTATTTAAGCTTTTGGAACGCCAAAAGGTATACGATGAAAAACTGATCCTAAAAGACGGATTCGTAAAAAAACAACAGCTTTCCAATTTAAAAGCCCATCTATACAAGCAGATACTGATAAGTTTAAAACTGAATCCTTCTCGTCAAAATTTAAGAATACAATTGAGAGAGCAATTGGATTTTGCGACTATTTTGTACCATAAAGGGCTCTACAAACAAAGTTTGAAAATACTGGATAAGGCCAAGACTTTGGCGATTAAAAATCAAGAAAAAAATATTGCTTACGAGATTGTTGAGCTTGAAAAAGTTATTGAATCTCAATACATCACAAGAAGTCTTAGTAATAGAGCTGATGCATTAACAATTCAAGCCAAAGAGTTGAGCCATCAAAATGTTATTGCCAGCAAGTTATCTAATTTGTCACTGCAATTGTATGGTTTATTTTTAAAAACAGGCTATGTAAAAAACAATGCAGAGTTTCAGAAAGTGACTGATTATTTTGATAAAAGAATGCCAAAATTTAAAATTGAAACATTGGGTTTCAGAGAAAAGCTTTGGCTTTATAAATCTCATCTTTGGTACAGTTTTTTAATTCAAGATTTCAAGTCTTGTTATAAATATTCGCGAAAATGGGTGGACTTATTTTATGATAATAAAGCCATGATTTCTCTTAATCCTGTATTTTTCTTAAGGGGATACCAATATCTTTTAGAGGCCTTATTTTTCATAAAGCACCATCAAAAATTTAAAAATGTTTTGAGTGATTTTGAACAAATAACTCAAAAATCATGGTTCCCTCACGACGATAATATAGACGGCCTGGTGTTTCTTTACTTGTATTCCAATAAGATTAATTTACATTTTATGGAAGGCACTTTCAAAGAGGGACTTCCTTTGGTTGATGAGGTGCTCGAAGGTTTGAAGAAACACGCCAATCAAATAGATGAACATCATGTCATGGTATTTTACTATAAAATAGCCAGCTTGTACTTTGGCACTGGGGATTATGAAAATGCCATTGTTTATGTCTCTAAAATAATTAACAATAAGTCCCTTCAGATGAGGGAAGATCTGTTATGCTTTTCACGAATTTTAAATTTAGTGGCCCATTATGAGGCTGGTCTTGACTATCAACTCGATCGTCTTATCAAAAACACCTATAAGTTTTTGATTAAAATGGAAGATTTATATGCAGTTCAAAAAGAAATGGTTTCTTTTTTAAAGAGTTTGGGGGATATCTATCCAAACGAATTAAAAGCCGCTTTTAAGCGCTTGCATCAAAAGCTTTTAACTTACGAGGACCACCCTTATGAAAGGCGCGCATTCTTGTACCTTGATATAATTTCGTGGCTGGAAAGCAAAATAGAAAATAAATCTACGGCAGACATAATTAAAGAAAAATTTACTAAAATCAATATTAATAATTAAAATAACCAGAAAAAAATTTGGTTATTTGATTTTTATGTTTGAATATTTGCATATAGAAAGTTCAAAAACTTATTGAATTGTTATCAAGAAAGGTTGAGGGATTAGACCCATTGACGCCTTAGCAACCCTCTAATCGATTTAGAGTAGGTGCTAAATTCTACTTTTTGTGGTTCATAATTAGATAGATAACCAGTGCTAATTTCTGTAAAATTAAGGTGCCATCTTCATAACATTTTTCTTTAAGATTCATCAAAACTGATGACTTTTACTTTTGCTTTAATTTATTACTAACTCAAAAACTGAAAAATGAGTAATCAAAAATTTGCAACAAACGCATTACACGCGGGTCACGACACCTCACAAACCTCTGGCACGAGAGCCGTACCTATTTACCAATCCACAGCCTATGTCTTCAACAATTCTGACCATGCCGCAAATTTATTTGCATTGGCAGAGCCAGGTAATATTTACACTAGAATCAACAATCCAACAAATGATATTTTGGAGCAGCGTCTGGCCGCTTTGGAAGGTGGAATTGCAGCGGTTGTCACAGCTTCCGGCACCTCTGCTATTGCGACGACCTTGTTAACGCTTTTAAAAGCTGGAGATCATATTGTTGCTTCCAGTAGTTTGTATGGGGGCACCTACAATTTATTGAGCGTTACCTTACCAAGACATGGAATCACAACTACTTTTGTGGATCCATCAGATGCCGAAAATTTCAAATCTGCAGTTCAAGAAAACACCCGAACATTTTTTATTGAATCTCTAGGAAATCCAAAATTGGATGTCTTAGACATCGAAGCCATCTCTAACCAGGCAAAAGCTTTCAAAGTTCCATTAATAGTGGACAATACTGTTGCCACGCCTTGTTTATTAAATCCAATTGAATACGGCGCCAATATTGTCATTCATTCTCTTACAAAATATATCAATGGTAATGGTACAGCCCTTGGAGGTGCCATTATTGATGCGGGAACTTTTGATTGGGCCAATGGAAAATTCCCAGAATTTACGGAACCCTCCCCTGGATATCACGGCTTGGTTTACAGCGAAGTTCTAGAAGCGGCCGCATTCATAGCTAAAATTAGAATAGAAGGATTGCGAGATTATGGCGCTGCACTCAGTCCATTTAATGCATTTCAAATCATACAAGGATTGGAAACATTGGAAGTTAGAATTCAAAAGCACAGCGAAAATGCATTGCTATTAGCAAAGTGGTTACAAAAACAGGATTTGGTTGCTTGGGTGAATTACCCAGGTTTAGAAAGCAGTGCTTACAAGTCATTAGCCGCGCGTTACTTACCCAAAGGTCAGAGTGGTCTTGTTACTTTTGGGGTTCATGGTGGATATGATGCTGCTAAAAAAATTGCAGATACCACAAAACTATTTTCTTTATTGG